>NZ_SHKL01000001.1:2110000-2410000 GCF_004217185.1 Pseudonocardia sediminis
GCATCCCCGACGAGGTGCTGCGCGAGTACTACCACGCCGTCGTCTACGCCTCGGGCAGCTCGGTGGACCGCGAGCTCGGCGTCGAGGGCGAGGACCTCCCCGGCAACTTCGGCTCCGGCGCCTTCGTCAGCTGGTACTGCGGGCACCCGGACTTCACCGGTCTCGCCCCCGACCTGTCACGGCCCGGGGCGGTCGTGGTCGGTGCCGGCAACGTCGCCCTGGACGTGGCCCGGGTCCTGGCCCGACCGGCCGGCGACCTGGCCGGCACCGACGCCCACGACGAGGTCGTCGACACCCTGCGCGCCAGCGCGATCACCGACGTCCACGTGGTGATCCGCCGCGGCCCGCAGCACGTCAAGTTCACCCCGGCCGAGCTGCGTCAGATCGGGAAGCTGGACGACGTCGAGGTCCTCGTGCACGACGACGGCGTGCTCGCCGCGGGCGTCGAGGAACCGGCCGAACGCCGGATGCGGCAGAACCTGGAGATGCTCACCGAGTGGGCGCAGAACCCGCCCGGCGCCGGCGGGAGCCGCCGGATCCACCTCCGCTTCCTGCGGTCCCCGGTGCGGGTCCTGGGGGAGGGGCACGCGGCCGGGATCGAGCTGGTGCACAACCGGCTCGACGCCGAGAAGGTCCGTGCCACCGACCGTCACGAGACGATCGAGGCCGGGCTCGTCGTCCGCGCCATCGGCTACGCCGGTGAGCCGATCGCCGGGCTGCCGTTCGACGCGGAGTCGGGCACCGTCCCCCACGAGGACGGCCGGGTGATGCTCGGGGACGAGCCCGTCCCCGGCAGCTACGTCGCCGGCTGGATCAAGCGCGGCCCGACCGGCGTGATCGGCACGAACAAGGGCGACGGCGCGGAGACGGCCGCGTCGGTGCTGAGCGACCTGCCCCGCCTCGCCGCCCCGATCCACCCGGACCGCGACGCGATCCTGGACCGCCTGCCCGAGCACGGGATCGAGCCGGTCGACTGGGAGTCCTGGCTGCGCGTGGACGCCGAGGAGATCCGGCTCGGCGAGGAGCGCGGTGGCACCGAGCGGGTCAAGCTCGCCGAACGGGACGCCATGCTGGATGCGGCCCGGGGGCTGGGCGCGGCCGACGCCGCCCGGTGACTAGTACGGGTCGACCGCGATGACGCACGCCATGTCGAGCATGCGCTCGCCGAAGGCCTCGCACTCGGCGGGCGTGAGCGACATGGTGCAGGAGATCGAGCTGTAGGCGACACCGTCGCGGACATCGACCGAGAACTCGCTGAGCGACCGGCCGCAGGTCTGCAGCGCGGTGGCGACGGCCATGACGCCGTCCATGCCGTCACGGGTGACGACGGTGTGCCGGCGCGGCATCCGGGTCGCGATGTCGGCGATGTCGGGGGAGAAGGTGATCGGGCGATCGGCGGTGATGCTCATGATGATGGCTCCGTGCGTTGCGCGAGAGATGCGATGAACGCGAGCCAGGTCTCGATCAGGAGGGACGCCGGGTGGCGGCGTCGAGCGCGTCGGTGGCCTGGATCAGCCGACGCGCGAGGCTACTACCTCGGCGCGCGGAGCAGGGGTGTGCTCGACGGTGCGCATGTCTTGATCGTAGCAAGGCGGTGCGGCGCACGCCACACGGGACGCGCAGCACTTCTCGCCGAACGAGAAAACGGGCCGGGAGAACCTGCAACGGAGAGCCGGGAACGCGAAGAGCCCCGCCGGAACGTCCCGGCGGGGCTCTTCGCGTCGTGCGTGTGATGCCTACTCGGTGGGCTCCTGCGGACGGCCGGCGTCCGGGCGTCCGGCGAGCTCACGGCGGTCCTCACGGGCGGCGAGCTCCTGCTCGTGCAGCTCGTGACGGGCCCGCTCGAGCGCGACGGTCTCGTCGCTCGGGTCCGGCGTGAGGAGCGAGCCGGAGACCGGCGACCCGGCCGAGCCGAGCTGGTTCATCCGCTTGGGCACCGAGGTGCCCTGGTACTCCAGCGGGATGGCGTGGCCGTGCGAGTCCACGCCGCCCAGGGGCTGGTGCACCTCGATGAACTCGCCGTGCGGCAGCCGGCGGATGATGCCGGTCTCGATGCCGTGCTCGAGCACCGCGCGGTCGGACTTCTGCAGGCCCAGGCACCAGCGGTAGGTGACCCAGTAGGCCATCGGGGGCAGCACCAGCAGGCCGATGCGTCCGGCCCAGGTGGTCGCGTTCAGCGAGATGTAGAAGAAGTACGCGACCCAGTCGTTGATCCCGCAGAGCACGAGCCAGACGTAGGTCGTGATGCCCATGACGCCGAGGGCGGTACGGACCGGCACGTCCCGCGGGCGCTGCAGCAGGTTGTGCAGCGCGTCGTCCTTGGTGAACCTGCGCTCGATCGCCGGATACATCGCGGCGATCACGAACAGGACCGGCAGGAACGCCGCGGTCGGGATGAACGCGGACGGGATCGTGTACTCGCCGAACAGGTAGAACTCCCACGGCGGGAAGATCCGCGCCATGCCCTCGGAGAAGAGCATGTAGAAGTCCGGCTGCGAGCCGGCCGAGATGTGCGAGGCGTCGTACGGGCCGAGGTTCCAGATCGCGTTGATCTGGAACAGGCCGGCCATCATCGCGATGACGCCCGCGGTGACGGCGAAGAACGCGCCGCCCTTGGCCGCGAACACCGGGAGGATCCGGACGCCGACCACGTTGTTCTCGGTCCGGCCGGGGCCGGGGAACTGGGTGTGCTTCTGGTACCAGACCAGGCCCAGGTGGGCCGCGATCAGCGCGAGGCTGATCCCGGGCAGCACCAGCACGTGGATGATGTAGAGCCGCGGGATGATCTCGGTGCCGGGGAACTCGCCGCCGAACAGCGCCCAGTGCACCCAGGTGCCCATGACCGGGACGGTCAGCGTGATGCCCGAGGCGATCCGCAGGCCGACGCCGGAGAGCAGGTCGTCGGGCAGCGAGTAGCCCGAGAAGCCCTCGAAGACGCCCAGGAAGATCAGCAGGATGCCGATGATCCAGTTCGCCTCACGGGGCTTGCGGAACGCACCGGTGAAGTACACCCGCATCATGTGCACGATCATCGAGGCGATGAACAGCAGCGCCGCCCAGTGGTGCACCTGGCGGACGAACAGCCCGCCCCGGACCTCGAGCGAGATCTCCAGGGTCGACTCGTAGGCGCGCGACATGTGCACGCCGCGGAGGTTGTCGAACGGGCCGTTGTAGACGACCTCGGCCATCGACGGGTCGAAGAACAGCGCCAGGTAGGTGCCCGACAGCAGGATGATGATGAAGCTGTAGAGCGCGACCTCCCCGAGCATGAACGACCAGTGGGTCGGGAAGACCTTGTTGAACTGTTTACGCAGACCGGCGGCCGGGTGGTAACGCTGGTCCAGCTGGTCCAGGCCCTCGGCCGCCTTCGCCTCCAGCCCGCCGGAGGACGTCGTCTTCGTCGTGATCGCACTCATGTCGTCTTCTTCCGCTCCCAGAAGCCGGGGCCGACCGGCTCGATGAAGTCGCTTCGTGCCACGAAATAGCCCTGCGCGTCCACTGTAATCGGCAGTTGGGGGAGTGGGCGAGCAGCGGGACCGAACACCGGCTCCGCGTTCTCCGTGGCCAGGAACTGCGACTGGTGGCACGGGCAGAGGATCCGGTTGTCCTGCGCCTGGTACAGCGAGGTCGGGCAGCCCAGGTGGGTGCAGACCTTGGAGTAGGCGTAGTAGTCGCCGTAGTTGAAGTCCTCCTGGCCCGGGCGGACGTTGACCTGGGTTCCGGGACGCAGGCGGATCAGCATCACCGGGGCGTCGGAGGCGCGCTGCGCGTGCAGCAGCTCCTCCTCGTTGCCCCGCTCGGCCTCACGGAACGGGAACACCGTCTGCATCGAGCCGGGCTCCATGTCCTCGGGCCGGATCCGGGCGATCTCGGAGAGGATGCCGGTGTCGGTGCGCAGGTAGACCGTCTCGTCGCCCTCGGGGCGCCAGCCGGTGTGCCAGAGCGCCGCGTCGTCGCCGCCCTTCCACGGGTTGCGGACCAGCGGCCCGAGCGCGGCGATGCCCAGGCCGAGACCGAAGATCCCGGCCGCGGCACCGGCGGTGCGCTGGATCAGCTTGCGGCGCCCGATGGTGGTGTCCTTGCCGGCGGCGGCGAGCTGGGCCATGACCGTGCGGCGGTCGACCTCGTCGGAGCTGCCGTCGTGGCGCTGCTGGACCGAGACCTCGTCCGGGAACAGCTTCTTCACGTACTGGATGACCGCGATGCCCAGTGCGAGCACGGCAAGGCCGAACGTGAAGCCGATGACCGGGGTGTAGAGCGAGTACTCGAAGTAGCCGGGCTGGTCCGGGGCCACGTACTCGTGCGGCCAGAACAGGAAGCCCAGGATGAACGCCAGCCCCGACAGCGCCGAGATGACGAACCAGAGGGCGACCGAGCGCTCGGCCCGCTTCTCCGCCCGGGTCCCCGGGATCGGGAACTTGGGCGCGTTGTGGACGACCTCGACCTCGTCGAGCTCACCGGCCAGGCGGGCCAGCTGCTCCGGCGTCATCCGGTCGAGCTCTTCGCTGGTGGGGCGTCCGCCGCCCCCCGTCGACTCGGTGGTGCTCAACTCTTCGCTCCCAACCACATCGCGAACCCGATCAGGCCCGCCATGCCGACGATGAACACGAGGATGCCCTCGGACGTCGGCCCGATGCCTCCGGCGGCGTACCCGCCGACGTTGTTGCCTCCGTCGGAGACGGACTTGACGTAGGCGATGATGTCCTGCTTCTCCTGCGGCGTGAGCTGCTGGTCGGAGAAGCGCGGCATGTTCTGCGGGCCGCTGAGCATCGCGGTGTAGATCTGCTCCTCGCTCGCCGGGGCGAGCGCGGGCGCGTACTTGCCGGACGACAGCGCGCCGCCGACACCGGTGAAGTTGTGGCACGACGCGCAGTTGAGGCGGAACAGCTGGCCGCCGCGGCCCGGGTCGTCGCCGCGCAGTGCGGCACCGGTGACGGCCGGGGTCTGCGGGCCGCCGCCGTTGGCCTGGATGTAGGCCCCGAGCGCCTCGAGGTTCGCCTGGCCCTCGGGCTTGGCGGGGTCGAACTCCGGCAGCGGGTTCTTGCGCTCGGCCTGCGCCTCCTGGCGGGCCATCGGCATCCGGCCGGAGGACACCTGGAAGTAGACCGCCGCGTCGCCGACGCCGATCAGGCTGGGCCCGCGGTTCGTCACGCCCTGCAGGTTGGAGCCGTGGCAGGTGATGCAGGTGTTGTTGTAGAGCTCTTGGCCCTTGGCGATCAGGGCGGCGTCGGGCTGCGCGTTCGCGGTCTGTGGTTCCGGCGCGAACGCGGCGTAGGCGCCGCCGACCGCGAGCAGGGCCACCCCCAGGGCGAGGATGCCGGCCATCCGGCGCCGCAGCTTGCCGTGCGGTCTGGTCTTGGTACTAGGACTCTCGGTCATCGCGGGGGTCTTCCAACCTTCACGGGTCGTGGCGGTCTGTCCGGGCCGGACGGGATCGGGTGCGCGTCAGCTACCGGATGAAGTAGATGACGGAGAACAGCCCGATCCAGACGACGTCGACGAAGTGCCAGTAGTAGGACACGACGATCGCGGCCGTGGCCTGGGCCGGGGTGAACTTGCTCAGCTTGGTACGGATCAGCAGGTAGACGAAGGCGATGAGACCGCCGACGACGTGCAGGCCGTGGAAGCCGGTGGCGAGGTAGAAGACGGTGCCGTAGGCACCGGACGGGATGGTCAGACCCTCCTCGATCAGGGTCCGGTACTCGTTCGCCTGGCCGATCACGAAGATCGCGCCCATCACGAGGGTCACCACGTACCAGCGCCGCAGGCCGAACACGTCGCCGCGTTCGGCCGCGAACACGCCGAACTGGCAGGTGAACGAGGACGCCACGAGGACGATCGTCACCACCAGGGCGTAGGGCACGTCGAGCTCGAACGGGGCCGGTGGCCACGTCTCGCCCGGAGGGTTCTGGGCCCGCGCGGTGAAGTACATCGCGAACAGCCCGGCGAAGAACATCAGCTCGCTGGAGAGCCAGACGATCGTGCCGATGCTGACCAGGTTGGGTCGGTTCAGCGAGTGGATCCGCGCGCTGATGTTCGGTGCCGCTGTCGTCACCGGGGCATTATGACCCCACGCGAACTTCTACAGCCTGTCGGGATACCGATCGGTACGTCACGAGCGGCCGACGGTCCCCGTCGGCGGCACTCGTGTGAAGTCAACGTGTGATCCCGGGCGTGAGTTCCCGCCGGCGGTGAGCGCACTAGTATTCCGCGCGTGGCGAGCGGAACGGCGGAACAGATCGGCGGCGGCGGAGCGGCCCCCCGATCGACGCGGACATCGACGGTGCTGGTCTACAGCCACCGTCCGGAGGTGCGCGAGGGCATCGTCAACGCGGTCGGACGGCGGCCCGCGCCCGACGTCGGGCGGGTGACCTTCCTGGAGGCGGGTGGCGTGGCCGAGGTCCTGGCCGCGTGCGACGCCGGCGAGGTCGACCTCGCGATCCTCGACGGGGAGGCCCAGCCCACCGGCGGGATGGGGCTGGCCCGCCAGCTCCGGCACGAGATCGTGAAGGACTGCCCGCCGATGATCCTGACCGTGCGCCGCCGCGACGATCGCTGGCTGGCGACCTGGTCGCAGGCCGACGCGGTGCTGGTGCACCCGCTCGACCCGCTGGAGACCGCCGAGGTGGTCGCCCAGGTGCTGCGCGAGGCCCAGGCCCGCGCCGTCGTGCGCGGCTGAGCCGGGGCATGAGCGCTGCCGCCGGTGTGCCCGAGTTCACCTGGCCCTCGATCCTCGGGCACCTGATCGCCGGACGCGACGTCGGCGCCGCCCAGACGAACTGGGTGATGGACCAGGTGCTCTCGGCCGAGGCGACCCCGGCCCAGCTGGCCGGGTTCCTGGTGGCGCTGCGGTCCAAGGGAGAGACGTCGGAGGAGATCCTCGGCCTGTCCGAGGCGATGCTCGCCCACGCCCGGCGGGTGGACGTCCCCGGGCGCGCGGTGGACGTCGTCGGCACCGGTGGTGACCAGGCCCACACCGTCAACATCTCCACGATGGCGGCGCTGGTGACGGCCGCGGCCGGCGCGCCGGTGGTCAAGCACGGCAACCGCGCGGCGTCGTCGCAGGCCGGGACGGCGGACGTGCTGGAGGCCCTCGGCGTCGCGATCGAGCTGAGCCCGGACGCGGTGGCCCGCTGCGTGCGCGAGATCGGGATCGGGTTCTGCTTCGCCCCGGCGTTCCACCCGGCGATGCGCTACGTCGGCGGGGTGCGCCGCGAGCTTGGCGTCCCGACCGCGATGAACGTGCTCGGCCCGCTGATCAACCCGGCCCAGCCGGCGGCGGGTCTGGTCGGCTGCGCGGACCGGCGGATGGCGCCGATGATGGCGCAGGTCTTCGCCTCGCACGCCATGTCGGTGCTGGTCGTGCGCGGCGACGACGGCCTCGACGAGCTGACGACAACCACCACCAGCACGGTCTGGGTCGCCGAGGGCGGCACCGTCCGCGAGGAGACGCTCGACCCGTCGGCCCTGGGCGTCCCGGTGGCCACGCCGGCCGACCTGCGCGGCGGGAGCCCGGCCGTCAACGCCGAGGTGGTGCGCGAGCTGGTCGGCGGCAAGCCCGGACCGGTGCGCGACGCCGTGCTGCTCAATGCGGCCGGGGCGCTCGCGGCCTACGACCGTCCGGGGCCGGACCTGACGGCGTCGGTGTCGGCCGGGATGGCCCGCGCGGCGGACGCGGTGGACTCCGGCGCGGCGGCGGACCTGCTCGCCCGCTGGGCGGAGCTGTCGAGGCGCCTGGCCGCCGGCGGTTAGTCCGTCAGTCGAGCCCGATCGAGAACGCCGCGTCGGTGTCGGCGCGGGAGTACGAGCGGAACGCGATGTGGGTGTCGGTGCTCCGCACGCCCTCGATCTTGCTGAGCTGCCCGGCGATGACCTCGGCGAGCTGCTCGTGCTCGCGGACCTTGACGATCGCGACCAGGTCCACGTCGCCGGCGCAGGAGTAGACCTCGGTGACGCCGTCCAGGTCGGCGATCGCCTGCGCGGTCTCCGGGATCCGGTCGACGGCGGTGTGCACCAGGACGATCGCGGTGATCATGGTGTGACGGTCTCCCTCGGTCGGGTGCGGCCGGCGAGCACCGGCGCTGACCCGCGCGAGGCTAGTCCAGATCTGGGGTCAGGCCCGTCCCAGGGACTGCTCCGACGGCGCCGCCGCCCCGTCCGTGCCCGCCGCCGCGCGGGCCCTCTCCGCCCACTCCCGCCAGCTCCCGGCGCCGTGGGCCGGCTCGGACCACGACGGGTCGCACCGCACCAGCCGGGTGCCGCCGGTGGTGAGCCAGCGGTAGACCAGCCGCACCTCCTCCGGCGGCGCGCCGCGCAGCGGGCCCGGACCGGGCAGCACGGTCTGCGCGCTCGCGCACAGGGACTCCACCACCGGCATCGGGCGCACCCCGCGCGGGGCGACCCCGGCGCCGGCCAGGCGGCCGAACCGCACCACGGCCAGCTCCCAGCCGCCGCGACCGTCCGGACGGGCGCCGACGACCTCCTCCAGCGCCGCGAACGTCGCCAGGGTCTGGGCCCGGTCCAGGCCACCGACCAGCCCGGCCAGCCGGTCCCGGGCCCGTGCGGCGCTCTCGTAGCGCTCGTCGGCCGACCGCTCGGCCACCGTGGCGGCCAGCGTGTGCAGCGGGGCGTCGTCGGCGCCGGAGACCAGGTCGTGCCAGGCGTGCACCGCCGGCGCGTACTCCTCGACGGCCTGGTGCCCGGCGCACGGCGCGGCGCAGTGGCCCAGCTCGTGCAGCGCGCACGGCGACGCGGTCGGGTTCCGCGCCGGGATCCGCTGCGAGCAGCGGCGCAGCGGGACGGCGTCGAGCAGCACGTCCACCGCGTCGCTCGCGACGCGCTGCGAGCCGAACGGGCCCAGCGCGCCCTCGCGCGGGGTGGCCACGATCGAGAGCCGGGGGAACGCCTCGGCGGTCGGGGCCACCCACCAGACCCGGCCCGGGTTGCGCGAGCGGCGGTTGTAGCGGGGGCGGTGCGCGGAGATCAGCCGCAGCTCCCGCACGCCCGCCTCCAGGGCGTGCGCGCAGACCACGGTGTCCACCCGCTCCGCCTGCGCGACCATGTCCCGGATCCGCCGCCGTCGTTCCCCGGCGGTGAAGTAGCTGCGGACGCGGCGGTGCAGGTCACCGCTCGTGCCGACGTAGAGCACCTCGTCGCCGGTCCCGCGGAACAGGTAGACCCCCGGCGCGGACGGCACGTCGCGGGCCAGGTGGCGCTGCTGGCGCTGGCGCTGGGTCGGCCGGTGTGCCGACGCCGTCTTGGCCAGGGCGAGCAGCTCCTCCAGGCTCTGCACACCCAGGTTGCCGATCCGTTCGAGCAGGTGGTGCAGCACCTCGACGGTGGCGCGGGCGTCGGTCAGCGCGCGGTGGTTCGGCTCGGTGGTGCAGCCGAAGTGCGCGGCCAGCGCGCCCAGCCGGACGCTCGGGCACTCGGTGCGGGGGAGTACCGCGCGGGCCAGCCGGGCCGTGCACAGCACCGGGGGCCGCGGCCACGCCTGGCCGAGCTGCTCGCAGGCGGCACGCAGGAACCCGGCGTCGAACGGTGCGTTGTGCGCGACCAGCACCGAGCCGGACAGGAACTCCAGGACCGAGGGCAGCACGACCGGCAGCGGGGGAGCGCCGCCGACCATCGAGGTGGTGATCCCGGTCAGCCGGGCGATGTCGGGCGGGATCGCGATGCCCGGGTCGACCAGCGTGCCGAGCTCGCCGATGCGCTCGCCGCCGCGCACCTTCACCGCCCCCACCTCGGTGATCGCGTGCTGACGGCTGCTGCCGCCGGTGGTCTCCAGGTCCAGGACGACGAACGTCACCTCCCGTAAAGGGGTGCCGAGCTCGTCGAACGACAGTTGGGGAGCGGGTCCGTCGGGCAGTCGTGCGGGCACGGTCGCGGACAGTAGGGGTGGGCACCGACAGTTTCGGTCCGGCCACGGCTCCGGGCGGGCACGGGTCCCGTCTCACCCCGACGCGCGGCCCACGGGTGAAACGATGGCCGGTGCGCGACAGGGCGGATAGCCTTGCCCGATGTACCCCGACGGCACGCGCGGACCGGAGCAGCCCGGTCACGCCGTGGTGCCCGGGGACGGGGCGCTGTCCGGGGACGGGGAGCCGGAAGCCGCCGGACCGCGATCCACCGAGCCGGCCCCCGTGGACGCGACGTCCGGTGAGCCGGCGCTCACCGAGCCGGCTCTCACCGAGCCGGCGCCCACGGACTCGGCGCCCACTGAGCCGGGCGAACCGTCGATCGCCGAGCTGTGGTCGCGCCTGCCCGATCCGTTGCGGGGCCGTCTCGCCGAGATCGCGGCGGCCGCGGTCGGGGGGATGCCCGCGGCCGAGGTCCCGCAGCCGTTGCGGCGCTTCGCGCGGTTCACCCCGGCCAAGCGGGCCCGTCTGGCCGGGCCGGTGCTGTGCGCCGAGCTGGAGGGCAGCGCGCCGTTCCGGACGGCCGTCCTCGCCTGGTGGTCCGAGCACCGGCCGGGTGAGCTCGAGACCCGTGCCGACGACCGCCTGAACGCGGCCGCGGCGGCCCTGCTCACCGCGCACCCGTCGACGGCGCAGCTGGTGGCCGCGGCGGAGCGGCACGGCGAGCTGGGCGAGGTGCGCGCCGAACGCGACGAGGCGCTCTCCCGGGTGGACAAGCTGACCGTGGAGATGGAGCGGCTGCGCGGTGAGCTGACCGAGGCGCGCGAACAGGCCCGGACGGCCGCCCAGCACCGCGACACCGAGTACCAGCAGCTGCGCCGCCGGGTCAGCGAGCAGGGCAGCCGGCTGCGGACCGCGACCGACACCTGCGCCGAGCTGGAGCACACGGTCGCGCAGCTGCGTTCCGGGGTGGACCAGCGTCTCGACGAGGCGGTGGCCGAGCGCGACCGCGAGCGCGAGCGCGCCGACTCCGAGCGCAGGCGCGCCGAACGCGCGGCCCGTGAGGTCGCCGCGGCCCGCCAGGCCGCACGCGAGGCACGACAGGGCGACGAGGTGCGCCTCGGACTGCTGCTCGACACCCTCGGCGGGGCGGTCAACGGGCTGCGCCGCGAGCTGTCTCTGGGCGGGGGCGGACCGCGACCGGCCGACACCGTCGCCGGTACCCGCAGCGGCGCCGTCGGGGGCGACTCCGGGGGAGCCCCGGTGGACGACCTCGCCGCGCTCGACGCGATGCTCGGGCTGCCGGCTCTGCACCTGGTCGTCGACGGCTACAACGTGAGCAAGACCGGCTACCCGGACCTGACCCTGGCCGACCAGCGCACCCGTCTGACACGTCAGCTGGCCGCGCTCGGCTCCCGGACCGGTATCGAGGTCACCGTGGTGTTCGACGGGGCCGCGGTGACCGCGGCGCCGCTGCGCGGCACCCGCGGGGTCCGGGTGCTGTTCAGCGACCCCGGGGTCCTGGCCGACGACGTCGTCCGCGACCTGGTCGCCGCCGAGCCGCGCGGTCGTCCGCTGCTGGTCGCGACGTCGGATCGTGAGGTGGTCACCTCGGTCCGCCGCCGCGGCGCGCACACCGTGCCCTCGGCGGTCCTGCTCCAGCGCCTGCACGGCTGAGCCCTCGGGCCTCTCCGGCAGCCCCGGCCCTCAGCCCGCGTCCCGCACGTACCCGGGCGTCGTCGGGGGCGCCGGGCGTCCCGCCTGGACCAGCCGCAGCCGCGGGATCAGTCCCTGGTCGGCCAGCACCTCCAGCGCGCGCCGCTCCGGCTCGGCCAGGTACATCGGCTCCGAGAGCCGCTGGGGCTCCGACGGGTGGGCCGGCTCGGCCAGGTGCACCGCGCCGGGCCGGTGGTCGGGCACGTCCACCGGAAGGTAGGGCACCGGCCGGTCGATCTCCGGGGTGCCCATCAGCACGCCGATCACGCAGTCGCCGCAGGCCGTACCGCGGACCTCGCAGGTGTCACAGTCGATGATCATTCCGCCTCCTCGTCACGTCCCGCGTCACGTCCCCCGGCCGCTCGGGGAGCGGCCCCGGGGAAGTGCTCGTGCGTTCGACGCGGACGGTAGAGGTGGGCACCGACAAAAACGCGTCCGCGCAGGTCGGACGGGGTCCGCGGCGGAATCCTTCGGTTTCCGCCGAAATCGTTCGTTGCCGATCCGTAACCGCCGATGGCCGCACTCGTTCACCTGAACAGCAACACCCGCTCACCGGGAGTCGCGGCGCAGTGGTCCCCACCACTCGGACGGCGCAACGAACGGTGGGTGGCGCGGAATCGTCCGCTCCCCCAAGAGGAGACCGGACGGCGGCCCCGCTCCCCGACGCGCGAGAGCGCGTGCGGTGGCCGCCGTCCGGGTCCCCCGGAGCCCCCGGCGCGGGAGGGCACTAGCGTTCCGGCCCGTGGCCCGCACGCTCCTGGTGACGAACGACTTCCCGCCGCGTGCCGGAGGGATCCAGAACTACCTGCACTCCCTGGCCGACGCGCTGCCCGCCGGCGAGCTCGTCGTCTACGCCCCCTCCTGGCGCGGCGCGGACGGGTTCGACGCCGCCCTGCGCCACCCGGTGCACCGCCACCCGACGTCGCTGATGCTCCCCGGCCCCGACGTGGCCTGTCGCGCCGTCGCGCTGGCCCGCGAGTACGAGGCGTCGACCGTCTGGTTCGGCGCCGCGGCGCCGCTGGCGCTGCTCGGGCCGGTGCTGCGCCGCCGCGCCGGGATCGACCGGGTCGTGGCCAGCACGCACGGGCACGAGGTGGGCTGGTCGATGCTCCCCGGTGCCCGCCAGGCGCTGCGGCGCATCGGTGACGACGCCGACGTCGTCACCGTCGTCTCCCGCTACACCCGGTCCCGGTTCGCCGCCGCCTTCGGCCCGCGCGCCGCGCTGGAGCACCTGCCCCCGGGCGTCGACACGTCGGTGTTCGCCCCGGACCCGGCCGCGCGGGCACGGCTGCGCGAGCGCTACGGACTCGGGGACGCGCCGGTGGTCACCTGCGTGTCCCGGCTGGTCCCGCGCAAGGGCCAGGACATGCTGGTCTCGGTTCTGGACCGGGTCCGCGCCCGGGTGCCCGGCACCCGCCTGCTGCTGGTCGGCGGTGGGCCGTACCGGGAGCGGCTGACCCGCCTCGCGCACGAGCACGGCGTCGCCGACCACGTGGTGTTCACCGGCGGGGTGCCCTCGGACGAGCTGGCCGCCCACCACGCCGTGGGTGACGTGTTCGCGCTGCCCTGCCGGACCCGCGGCGGCGGCCTCGACGTCGAGGGACTGGGCATCGTGCTGCTCGAGGCCGCCGCGTGCGGGCTGCCGGTGGTGGCGGGGGACTCCGGGGGCGCGCCGGAGACCGTCGCCGAGGGCGAGACGGGGTTCGTGGTCGGCGGCCGCGACCGCGACGCCCTGGCCGACCGGCTGGTCACGCTGCTGCGCGACCCGGACCGGGCCCGGCGGATGGGCGCGGCCGGCCGCGAGCGGATCGTGCGGGACTGGAGCGGCCCGACCCAGGCCGAGCGGCTCCGGGGGTTCCTGGGCGGCGAGACCGCGCGGCGGCCGTAGGCCTCGGACGACACCGGCCCGGCACCCCGGGAGAGGGGTGCCGGGCCGGATGGTCGGGAGGAGCGGCGCTCAGCCCTTCTGCGAGGCGTTGTCGTAGATGGCCTCGATGTCGTCGGAGTACTTGTCGACGACGACGTTGCGCTTGACCTTCAGCGTCGGGGTGATCTCCCCGCCGGCCTCGGTGAAGTCGCCGGGCAGGATCCGGAACTTGCGGATCTGCTCGGCCCGCGACACGGCCTGGTTGGCCTCCTCCACCGCGGCCGCGATCTCGCCGCGCAGCTCCGGGTCGTCGATCAGGTCCGCCGCCGAGCTCGCCTCGCCGACCGGCTTGCCGTTGCGCTCGCGCCAGCCCGGCAGGGCCTCCGGGTCGATCGTGACCAGGGCCGCGATGAACGGCTTCTGGTCGCCGATGACGATGCACTGCCCGACCAGCGGGTGGGCGCGCAGCCGGTCCTCCAGCACGGCCGGGGCGACGTTCTTGCCGCCGGCGGTGACGATCAGCTCCTTCTTCCGGCCAGTGATCTTGAGGAAGCCGGCGTCGTCGAGCTCGCCGATGTCGCCGGAGTGGAACCAGCCGTCGGTGATCGCCTCACCGGTGGCCTTCTCGTTGTGCCAGTAGCCGCGGAAGACGATGTCGCCCGACAGCAGGATCTCGCCGTCGTCGGCGATCCGCACCGCCGTGCCCGGGAAGGGGCGCCCGACCGAGCCGACGCGCTGGGCGTCGAGGGTGTTGATCGTGATCCCGGCCGAGGTCTCGGTGAGGCCGTAGCCCTCGAGCACCGGCAGGCCGATGCCGCGGAAGAAGTGCCCGAGACGGTCGCCCAGCGGGGCGCTGCCGGACACCGCGGCGACGACCTTGCCGCCGACGGCCGCGCGCAGCTTGCCGTAGACGAGCTTGTCGAACAGCGCGTGCCGGGCCTTGAGCAGCAGGTTCGCCCCGCCCGAGTCGAGGGCGCGGCTGTAGGCGATCGCGGTGTCCGCGGCCGCGTCGAAGATCTTGCCCTTGCCCTCGCCGTGGGCCTTGAGGCGCGCGCCGTTGTAGACCTTCTCGAACACGCGGGGGACCGCGAGCAGGAACGTCGGCTGGAACTCGCCCAGGTCGGGCAGGAGGTTCTTGACGTCGGGGGAGTGGCCGATGACCGTCCGGTTGATCATCGCCGCGCACTGGATGGCCTTGCCGAACACGTGCGCGAGCGGCAGGAACAGCAGCACCGAGCCGTCCTCGGAGAGCAGCTCGGGGAAGATCCGCCCGACCGTGCGGCACTCGGTGACCAGGTTGCGGTGGGTGAGCTCGCAACCCTTGGGACGCCCGGTGGTGCCGGAGGTGTAGATCAGCGTGGCGAGGTCGTCGGCAGCGACGGCGTTGCGGCGGGCGTGCACCTCCTCCTCGGAGATGTTCGAGCCCAGCCCGGTCAGCTGCTCGACCGCACCCGGCGCGTCGGGGGAGGCGCCGGAGGCCTCGATCTGCCAGACCGTGCGCAGCCCGTCGAGCTGGTCGCGCACCTTGTCCACCGAGGCGACGTGCTCGTCGGTCTCGACCACGATCCCGACGGCGCCGGAGTCGGAGACGATCCAGGCGATCTGGTCCGGGGACGAGGTCTCGTAGATCGGCACGGTCACCGCGCCGGCGGCGAGGATCGCGTAGTCGAACAGGGTCCACTCGAAGCGCGTCCTCGACAGCAGCGCGACCCGGTCGCCGGCCTGCACGCCGGCGGCGACGAGGCCGCGGGCCACGTTCACGACCTGGGTCGCGAACTCGGCGGCGGACACCTCGGACCAGCCACCGGAGGCGTCACGGCGGCGGAACAGCGTCACATCGGGGTGGGCGCTCGCATTGTCGAAGACCGCGGCGGCGAGGTTGTCCTCGGCGCCCACGGACACCACAGCGGGCACGGAGTACTCACGCACGGAATCGACCTCCTGGCGATCGTCGGCAGGTTACCGGTAGTAACGCTACCGCGCGCGGCCCCGCGTGAACACGGATCCGGGCATGTCGGACACGACATCGTGACCTCTGGTAGGTAAGGACCGTGCCCTCGATCGACGTCGTGGACGAGACGTTCCTCGCCGTGCCCCCCGAGCGGGTCGCGACGGAGTTCGCCGACCCCGCACTGTGGCGTCACCTCTGGCCGGACCTCGACCTGGAGGTGATGACCGACCGTGGCGTGCAGGGGATCCGCTGGACGGTGACCGGCGCCCTGGTCGGCAGCATGGAGGTCTGGCTGGAGCGGGTCCTCGACGGCACGGTTCTGCACTACTTCCTGCGCGCCGAGCCCGCCGCGGAACCGGTGGGGAAGGCCGGTGCCCGGGCCGCGCGCCGGGACCGGGCACGGACGGTGGCCCGCCAGCGGGACGCGAAGGCCGTGGCGTTCGGGCTCAAGCGCCGCCTGGAGCAGGGCCGCCCCGCCGGGGTCCCGCCCGGGTAGCGTCGCCACGATGCGCGTCCACGTCGTCTCCGACGTCCACGGGAACACCGCGGCACTCGCCCGGGCCGCGGACGGCGCCGACGGGCTCATCGTCCTCGGTGACCTGCTGGAGTTCGTGGACTACCACCGTCCCGAGCGCGGGATCATGGGCCGTCTGCTCGGCGCCGAGGTCAGCGCGGCGTTCGGGCGCTTCCGCGCGAACAGCGACCGGGCCGGGATGCTCGACCTGCTCGGCCGCAGCTGGGCGCGGTTCGACGACCCGCGGGCCGTCGTCTCCGAGGCCGTCGGCGAGCACTACGACGAGATATTCGGGGTGCTGGAGAAGCTGGACGTGCCGGTCTGGGCGATCCCCGGCAACGTCGACATGCCCGAGCTGTGGCCGCGGACCTCGGGAGGGGTGCACGCCGTCGACGGGACGGTGGTGTCGATCGGCGGGGTCCGCGTCGGCTTCGCCGGGGGAGTCCCGCTGCCGCCGGCGGTCGACCCGCGCCGTTCCGGGCCCTGGCAGCCCTACTTCCTGACCTCGGAACGGTTCGAGGCCGACCTGGCCGGGCTCGGCCCGTTCGACGTGCTGTGCACCCACGCCCCGCCGCAGGTGCCCGACCTGACCTACGACGTCGTCGCCCGGCGGTCCGAGGCCTCCAGCCCGGCACTCGTCGAGAGGATCCGCGCCGAGCAGCCCACGCACGCGCTGTTCGGGCACGTGCACCAGCCCCTGTCCGCACGGACGCGGCTGGGGCGCACCGAGTGCGTCAACGTCGGCCACTTCCGCCACACCGAACGGCCTTACGTCCTGCGGTTCTAGGTGCCGGTAACGTGCGCGTCATGGCCGACGCGACGACCTCCTCCATCACCATCAGCGCGCCGCCGGAGACGGTCATGGCGGTGATCGCGGACTTCGAGTCCTACCCCGAGTGGGCCGACCAGATCAACGCGGTCGAGGTCGTCGACCCCGGTAGCGACGGACGGGCCGGGCAGGTCCGGTTCACGATGGACGCCGGCGTCATCAAGGACACCTACACGCTGGACTACGACTGGGCCGCCGACGACCGCTCGGTGAGCTGGTCGCTGGTGAAGGGTCAGATCCAGAAGGTCCAGGACGGCACCTACGAGCTGGTCGGCGACGCGGCCTCCACCACGGTCACCTACCGCCTCTCGGTCGAGGTGAACGTGCCGATGATCGGGATGTTGCGGCGCAAGGCCGAGAAGGTGATCATCGACACCGCGTTGAAGGGGCTCAAGCGCCGCGTCGAGAAGGGCTGACCCTCCGCGGGCGGGGCGGTGATCGGCTCCGCAGTGGGTGCCGGTCGGCCGGTCCGGGTTGGATCGTTAGGCTCCCGCCGTGCGTGTGGTGCTGTTCACCGGCAAGGGCGGGGTCGGCAAGACGACCCTGGCCGCCGCGACCGCCGCGCAGGTGGCCGCCTCCGGCCGGACCGCGCTGGTCGTGTCCACCGACCCGGCGCACTCCCTCGGTGACGCCCTCGACGTCGAGCTCGGGGCCGAGCCGACGCAGATCGAGGGCCCTCTCCACGCCGCGCACATCGACGCCCGCGCCCTGCTCGAGGGCGCCTGGGGCGACCTGCAGGACCACCTGCGCACGATGCTCGCCGGCGCCGGGGTCGACGAGCTGGTCGCCGACGAGCTGACCGTCCTGCCCGGCGTCGAGGACCTGCTGGCGCTGGCCGAGGTGCAGCGCCTGGCCGACTCCGGCGAGTACGACGTCCTCGTCGTCGACTGCGGCCCGACCGCGGAGACGCTGCGGCTGCTCACCCTGCCCGAGGCGCTGTCGGGCTACCTGGAACGGCTGTTCCCGGCGCACCGCCGGGCCGTGCGAGGCCTGGTCGCGAACCTGGCCGGCACCCGCGGCGACGGCAGCGGCTGGGAGCGCACGGTCGAGGCCCTCGGGGAGCTGGCCGAGCGCCTTGCCGGGCTGCGCGCGATGCTCGCCGACCGCTCCCGGACCAGCATCCGGCTGGTGCTGACCCCGGAGCGGGTGGTGGCCGCCGAGACCCGCCGCACGCTGACCGCGCTGGCCCTGCACGAGCTGCGGGTGGACGCGCTGGTGGCGAACCGGGTGATGCCCGCGCCACCGCCGTCGCTGCGCGGACCGGCCGCGCGCTGGCTGCGCGAGCGTCACCAGGAACAGTCCGCGGTGCTCGACGACCTGGCCGGCCTCGGCGCGGGGATCCCGGTGCACGCGGTGCGCTACACCGCGGCCGAGCCGACCGGTGTCGCCTCGCTGCGCGAGCTGGCGGAGTCGCTCTACGGGGACGACGACCCGCTTCCGCCCCCGGTCGAGGGCGAGGAGCGGCCGCTGCTGGAGCTGCGCCGCACGGCCGGGCACGGGGTGTCGAAGGACACCGAGTTCGAGCTGGTGGTGGCGCTGCCCGGGTCCGAGGACGCGCCCCTGGACCTGGCCCGGGTGGGCGACGAGCTCGCGATCGGGCTCGGCATGACCCGGCGGGTGATCGTCCTGCCGTCGGTGCTGCGCCGCTGCGAGGCGGTCGACGCCCAGCTGGAGGGCTCCGGTGCGGACGCGCACCTGACGGTGACGTTCCGGCCCGACCCGGGGACGTGGATGACGTGACCGCTGGTACCGGAGCCCGCGACGAGCACGGTCCGTGGCACGAGGACGGCCCGGGCCCCTCGCCGGGCTCCTCCTCGGGCTCCTGCGGCGCGCACGCCGGGATCGGCGCGGACCTGCGGGGTACGGCGCTGCACCTGCTCGACCGGGTGCGCGAGGTGGTCGAGCCGCTCGGCGAGAGCGGCGGTCCGGCCCCGGATCCGGACTCGGCCCCGGCCCCGGGATCGGCCGGTGCCTGTCAGGCGTGCCCGGTCTGTGCCGTGATCGCGATGCTGCGCGGTGAGCGCTCCGAGCTGGCGACGCGTCTCGCCGAGCACGCGACCGGCCTGCTCGCGGTGCTGAAGGCCGTCCTCGAGGCGGACGCGGCGCGGGAGCGCGGTGGCGGCGAGAACGCCCACCCGCCCACGGGCCGCGCCGACCACGCACACTCGGGCCGTGCCGACCA
Organism: Pseudonocardia sediminis; assembly: GCF_004217185.1. Classification (NCBI taxonomy): domain Bacteria; kingdom Bacillati; phylum Actinomycetota; class Actinomycetes; order Pseudonocardiales; family Pseudonocardiaceae; genus Pseudonocardia; species Pseudonocardia sediminis. The sequence goes on from NZ_SHKL01000001.1 coordinate 2,128,917, forward strand.
CGCACACACGGCGTCCGGTGCCCGGCCGGAGTCCGGCACGCGACGCCCCGGACCGCACCGGCCGTCCGGCCGCCCGGTGCAGCGGATCGTGGTGCACCGCCGGTGACCCCGCCCTCCACGCTGACGGTCGGGGTCGACGTCGGCGGCACGAGCGTGCGCGCCGGGGTCGTCGACGAGAACGGCGAGGTCCTCGACACCGCCCGCGCCCCCACCCCGCGCACCGACGACGCGCTCGAGGAGGCGATCGCCTCCGCCGTCGACGAGCTGCGCACCCGGCACCGGGTCGACGCGGTCGGGCTGGCGCTGGCCGGTTTCGTCGACGCCCCGCGCGGCCTCGTCCGCTACGCCCCGCACCTGTCCTGGCGCGACGCCCCGGTCGCCGAGCGGGTCTCCGCCCGGCTGGGTCTGCCGGTAGTCGTCGAGCACGACGCCAACGCCGCCGCGCTCGCCGAGCGCCGCTACGGCGCCGCCGCCGGGTCGTCGGTGTGCGTGCTGATCGCGCTGGGCACCGGCATCGGTGGCGCGCTGCTGCTGGACGGGACGTTGTTCCGCGGTGCGCACGGTGTCGCACCGGAGCTGGGGCACCTGCGGGTGGTGCCGGAGGGCAGGTCCTGCCCGTGCGGCAAGCGCGGCTGCTGGGAGCGCTACTGCAGTGGGACGGCCCTGGCCGCCACCGCCCTGGAGATGATCTCCGCGGGGTCGACGCCGTCGATGCTGGCGCGCGAGTCCGCGCAGGACCCCGGACGGGTCACCGGTCAGCGCGTGGCGGCCGCGGCGCGGGAGGGCGACCCGCTGGCCCGCCGCGCCGTGCAGGACATGGGCCGCTGGCTGGGGGAGGGCCTCGCCCTGGTCGCGGACGTGTTCGACCCGGATCTGGTGATCGTCGGCGGTGGGGTGTCGGCGTCGGCGCCCCTGTTCCTCGACGAGGCGCGTGAGCACTACGCACGGGTCGTGACCGGCTCCGGCAACCGGCCCCTGGCCCGCATCCGCACGGCACAGCTCGGCGCCGCCTCGGCCGTGGTCGGGGCGGCCACCCTGGCCCGCGAGAGTGTCCTGGCCTGACGGAGTCAGCCGGTCACCCGGCGTGCTGTGTCCGCCGCAGCCGTTGCGGGTCGGTAATGGGGGTCAGGCTGGCGCCCCGATGCTCCGGACCCCTGGCTTCGTTCGGACTCCTGTCACCGTTCGGACTCCTGTCATCGTTCGGATCGCTGGTTCCGTTCGGACCCCTGCCTCCGTTCAGACCCTGCCTCCGCCCGGACCGCCGCCTCGCCGACGGGGTCGACGCGGTGTCGCCGGTGCCGCCGATCCGACTCCGGGACGGAGGGCGGCCGAAGCCCGGTCAGAAGGGCGGTGGGTCGTCCGCGGGGTCTGTGCGCGCCACTCGGCTGCGCCCGCGCCGGGGTTGCCCCCTGCGCCCGCGCCGGGGTTGCCCGTCGTCCTGGTCGGATGCGAGCCGTGGTCCGTCGTGCGGGTCGTGTGGAGGCGCCCGGCCGGGCTTCGGTGGTTCGAGTGGATGGTCGGTGTCGTCGGCGGGTTCGTCGAAGTAGGGCTCCGGGTCGCGGGGTGTGTGGTCGATCGGTGGCGGCAGGATCGGTTCCGGGGCGACGGGGTGTTCCCGGCCGAGTGGGCTGCGCCAGACGAACCGTCCGGGTTCGGGTTGACGGAGTTGCCAGCCACCTTCGTGCTTGAGCATGTGGTCGTGGCGGCACAGTGGGGACAGGTCGTCGACGACGGTGGGGCCGCCGTGGTGGTGGTCGACGGTGTGGTCGGCGTCGGAGCGCCGTGCCGGGGCGCGGCAGCCGGGGAAGGTGCAGGCACGGTCCCGGATCTCGACGTGGCGTCGTTGCGCCGCGGTGGGGAAGCGGCGTCCGGGGTCGGCGTCGAGGTCGGGGACGTGTGCGGCGCGGTCCCGGTGCCGGGTGGCGATGTCGGTGACGACACCGGCCCAGTCGCCGCAGGCGTCGGGGTCGGCGGCCAGCCGGTCGAGGTCGGTCTCGCGGATCTGGAGCTCGACGACGCCGCCGCGGGGCCCGTTGCGGGCCATGCCGTGCGGGCGGCGCCGGGTGATGCCCTCCGAGATCAGATGGCCGTCGGTGTCCACGACGACCCACCGCCAGGTGGCGCGTCGTTGCCGGGCGACGGTGCGGCGTGCGGTGTCGGCGGTGACAGGTCCGAGGCCGGGGAGCTCACCGGCTCGCTCGTCGTGTCCGAGCAGGGTGGGGAGCGGGACACGGATCTCGACTCCGACGCGCTGGTCCTCCGGTGGCCGGTGAGTGACGGGTCCGGTCCGGGCCGGGATGCCGACGGTGTGGTCCGCCGGGTCTGCGCTGCCTACATCGCCGCGGCCGCCGGGTTCGACATGGTCGACGGACGTCTCTCCGTCGCCCGTCCGGGAGACGACGTTCGTACCGGCGGTCCTCGTCCCTGTGGCGCTGCTCGCCGTGCCGCTGCCGGCTGCTGCTCCTCCGCTCGATCCGGCTCGCTCCGCGTTGGCGTGGGCCACACCGCTGTTCGCGGCGCCACGTCCCCGGTGGACCGTCGCGATGTCGCTCGTCACGTCGTCGGTGGGGTCGCAGGTGCCGCCGGCGTAGCGGGCGACGAGGGCGTCGATGATCCGGTCTCGGGTCAGGGTGTGCAGGGACCCGTCCATCAGGCCGAGGATCAGGTCGGCGCGGATCTGGTCCAGGGTGCCGGGGTGGCCGTGGCGTCGGGCGGCGCGGGACAGGGAGTCCAGGCGTTCGATCGCGGCGGCGGCCTCCTCGGCGGGCAGGCCGGAGGCGGTGATGGTGGCGGTGCCGTCGGCGTCGAGGTAGCAGATCACCCGGCGCTCGCGGACGGATCTGCGGTAGCGGCGCTCGTAGTACTCCGGGTCGAGCTCGAGGACCATGCGGCGCAGGCGTTCGCCGAGCTGCCCGGTGGTCAGCCGCCCGGCGATCGGGAGCAGCGCGGTGCAGACGGTGTGGATCTGTGCGTCGGTCAGGTCACCGACGTGGTGGACGAACACCCACGCCCGCGCACGGTCGACGTCCCCGGCGTCGAGAGCGGCGAAGACCAGCGGCAGGCGGTGGACCAGGGCCCAGGCGAAGTCGGTCTCGGTCTCGGCGGCACGCCGGGTCCACACCAGCGCAGCGCGGACCTCGTCCGCCGCGTACGGCACCGGGTCCACCCCGCGGCGGACCTCACCCGGCCCGGCGAACGGGCGCCGACACACGACCTCGGCCAGCAGGGCGAGCATCCGGGCCTGTTCGTGGGCGAGCTGACGGGACTGGGCGACCAGGACGTCGTCGATGTCGTCGTTGGGGATCAGGGCCGGGGTCAGGACCCCGAGCAGACAGGCCAGATCCGGGCCGGGCGGCATCGCCGCCAACCCCTCCGGAACCGTCTGTCCAAGAACCATGGATCGAACGTACATTCGACCCCTGACAATCTCGGAGAGCGACCGGGACCGCGGCGTCCGTCACCGTGATGCCTCGGCGCGCCGTCCGATCGAGGGGCCAGGCGAGAAGCGCAGGACCGAACGGTGTTGGCACAGGACCGGGCTCAGAGCACCGCGCCGTCGTCGCCGTCGTCGGTGTAGTGGTCGTCGGCGTCGTCCGACGGCCACATCCGCATCACCAGCCACGTCAGACCGGCGGCGATCCCGACCAGGCCCAGTGGGAGGCCGTAGAGACTGGACAGTCCCAGGGTCTCCGGCACCGCGACCAGGAGGAGCCCGATCCCGATCAGGACGGCTCCCACCAGCGCGGGAGGTCCCGGCCGGGGGAGCGGCGGGGGCTCGGGCGGGTGGAAGTGGTCGTCGTCGATCGGCTGCTCGGGGCCGGGACGGTGCACCGCGGCCGGTGGAGTGGCGGGGGGCGTCACAGCCGGGGGTGCCGCGGCCGGAGGCGTCACGGCCGGAGCGGGCGCGTCGTCGGTGGAGGCGGGAGCGACGGGGGACGACGGGGGACCGGCGTCCGGCCACGACGGGACCGAGCCCTCGTCCCGCCAGCTCGCGACGATCCGGTCGAAGGCGTCGCCGGACGAGTCGGCACGGTCGGGGGTGGTGTCCCCGGTGTCGTCGGGTTCGCGGCTCACCGCTCGCCCCACGGCGCGGGGACGGGTCCCCGGGACCGGGCGTGCGCGACGTCCATGACTGACCCCTCCCGGCGATGCGCGACTCCTGGTTCTCCACGGACCGCCGCCACATCCTGACACGGCGCGGGCGGAGGGTGCACCACCACCGCGACGCCCGTGCGCGCGTCCGGTGACACCCATGATCACCTGCCCCGTTGTCGGGATCGGGAGGCCGTCCGTAGGCTTGGGCTCCACGTCGGCGAGGAGGCAGCGCGCGGTGCTGTACTGGTGGTCCAAGTTCGTGCTGCTGGGTCCGCTGATGCGGTTGTTCTGCCGGCCGACGATCGAGGGCCTGGACAACGTCCCGGATCGCGGCGGCGCGATCCTGGCGAGCAACCACCTGGCGGTGGCCGACTCGTTCTTCCTGCCGCTGCTGGTCCCGCGCCGGATCACGTTCCTCGCCAAGCGCGAGTACTTCACCCAGCCCGGCATCGTCGGGTTCCTCAAGAAGCAGTTCTTCACCGGCGTCGGGCAGGTCCCGGTGGACCGCTCCGGCGGGTCGGCGGCGCGGGCGGCGATGGACACCGCGACCCGTCTGCTGCGCGAGGGCAAGCTGCTCGGCATCTACCCCGAGGGCACCCGCTCGCCGGACGGCAAGCTCTACAAGGGCAAGACCGGCGTCGCGCGGATGGCGCTCGAGGCCGCCGTGCCCGTCATCCCGGTCGCGATGGTCGGCACCGACCGCGTCAACCCGATCGGCTCCCGCATGTGGCGGCCGCGCAAGATCCGGATCCGGATCGGTGAACCGATCGACTTCAGCCGCTACGAGGGCATGGCCGGTGACCGGTTCATCGAGCGCTCGATGACCGACGAGATCATGTACGACCTGATGGAGCTCTCCGGTCAGACCTACGTCGACCTCTACGCGACGTCGGTCAAGGAGAAGGCGGCGAAGAAGCCGGACCCGCGCATCCCGGACTCCCGCGCGAGCTGAGCGCCGTGACCGTCCGCCTCCGGGCCCTCGAACGCGACGACCTGGGCTACGTCCACCGCCTGTCGAACGACTCCAAGATCATGTCCTACTGGTTCGAGGAGCCCTACGAGGCGCTCGTCGAGCTCACCGACATCTACGACCGGCACGTCCACGACACCCGCGAGCGGCGCTTCGTCATCGAGTCCGGCAGTCCGGACGAGACCGTCCGGTCGGGGATCGTCGAGCTGGTGGAGATCGACTACATCCACCGCGGCGCCGAGTTCCAGATCATCGTCGACCCCGCCCAGCAGGGACGCGGGATCGCCGGGACGGCCACCCGGCTGGCCCTGGACTACGCCTTCGGCGTGCTCAACCTGCACAAGGTGTTCCTCATCGTCAGCACCGAGAACGAGAAGGCGATCCACATCTACCGCAAGGCCGGGTTCGTGGTGGAGGGCGAGCTGCGCGAGGAGTTCTTCGCCGACGGCCGTTACCGCGACGCGCTGCGGATGGGGATCCTGCAGCACGAGCACCTGGGCACCCGGCAGCGCTGACGACGGCACCGGCGGCCGGACCCCGGAGTGCGGGACCCGGGCACGTACGGTCTCCTGGCCGGGGACGCCACCGGGAGCGGCGTGAGCGGGGGCGGCGCCGACAGGTCGGCGCGGGCAGGGCGGCGCGGACAGGCACGGCGCGGACAGGACGGGAATGCGTTTCTTCTACGACTGCGAGTTCATCGAGGACGGCACGACGATCGAGCTCGTCTCGATCGGGATCGTCGGCCAGGACGGGCGTGAGTTCTACGCCGTGTCCACCGAGTTCGACCCGTCCCGGGCCGGCAAGTGGGTGCGGGCGAACGTGCTGCCCAAGCTCCCGTCGCCGGCGGACGGGGCCTGGCGGTCCCGTGACGCGATCCGGCGCGACCTGCTGGAGTTCGTGACCGGCGCACCCGGTGAGGTGGAGCTGTGGGCCTGGATCGCGGCCTACGACCACGTCGTGCTCTGCCAGCTCTGGGGCGCGATGCCCGCCCTGCCGCGCGCGCTGCCCCGCTTCACCCGGGAGCTGCGCCAGCGCTGGGAGGACGCCGGACGCCCGACGCTGCCCTCGCCGCCGACCGAGGCCCACGACGCCCTCGCCGACGCGCGGCACAACCTGCGCCGCTGGGAGGCGATCGAGGCCGCCGTCGGGCCCATCGGACCGCTGGGCGCTCCCGCCGGTACGTAGGCCGCGACCGCTCGTACGCCGGCCGCCACCGCCCGGATACCGGCGGCCACCGGCTCGGCCACGGGAGAACGGCACGGCCTAGGCTGGGGGTCGTGAACTGGTCCGTCGACGCTCCGATCGACGTCCTTCCGGAGCTGCCGCCGCTGCCCGCGGACCTGCGCTCCGGGCTGGACGACGCCCTCGCCCGCCCCGCCGCACAGCAGCCCGCCTGGCCCGACCCCGAGCAGGTCTCGCAGGTCCGGACGGTGCTGGAGAGCGTGCCCCCGGTCGTCCTCCCGCCGGAGGTGGACCGGCTGTCCTCGCGCCTCGCCGACGTCGCGCAGGGCAAGGCCTTCCTGCTGCAGGGCGGGGACTGCGCCGAGACGTTCGTCGACAACACCGAGCCGCACATCCGCGCCACCATCCGCACGCTGCTGCAGATGGCCGTCGTGCTGACCTACGGCGCGTCGATGCCGGTGGTGAAGGTCGGCCGGATCGCCGGGCAGTACGCCAAGCCGCGCAGCTCGGACATCGACGCGATGGGCCTGCCGTCCTACCGCGGCGACATCGTCAACGGGCTGGCCCCGGACCCGGCCGGCCGGATCCCGGACCCGTCGCGGATGGTGCGCGCCTACGCCAACGCGAGCGCGGCGATGAACCTGGTCCGCGGGCTGACCGCGACCGGCCTGGCCGACCTGACCAAGGTCCACGACTGGAACAAGGACTTCGTCCGGACGTCCGCGGCGGGCGTGCGGTACGAGACGGTCGCGGCCGAGATCGATCGCGCGGTCCGGTTCATGGAGGCCTGCGGGGTCCAGGACCACAACCTGCACCAGGTCGAGTTCTACGCCAGCCACGAGGCCCTGCTGCTCGACTACGAGCGCGCGATGCTGCGCCTGGACCTCGAGCGCGACCCGGACGCCGGCGGCACGCCGCGCCTCTACGACCTGTCGACGCACATGGTCTGGATCGGGGAGCGCACCCGCCAGCTCGACGGCGCGCACATCGCGTTCGCGGAGCTGCTGGCGAACCCGATCGGGCTCAAGATCGGCCCGACGACGACGCCGGACCAGGCCGTCGAGTACGTCGAGCGTCTCGACCCGCGCAACCAGCCCGGGCGGCTGTCGCTGATCAGCCGGATGGGCAACGGCAAGGTCCGCGACGTGCTCCCGGCGATCGTGGAGAAGGTCACCGCGTCCGGGCACACCGTCGTCTGGCAGTGCGACCCGATGCACGGCAACACCCACGAGGCGACGACGGGCTACAAGACCCGGCACTTCGACCGGATCGTCGACGAGGTGCAGGGCTTCTTCGAGGTGCACCGCGGCCTGGGCACGCACCCGGGCGGCATCCACGTCGAGGTCACCGGCGAGGACGTCACCGAGTGCCTCGGCGGGGCACAGCGGATCTCCGACACCGACCTGGCCGGGCGCTACGAGACGGCGTGCGACCCGCGCCTGAACACCCAGCAGAGCCTGGAGCTGGCGTTCCTCGTCGCGGAGATGCTGCGGGGCTGAGCCCCGGGGCTCACAGGACGTTCAGCGTGACCGTGGTCCCGGGGTCGGCCTCGTCGCCGGCCCCGGGGTCCTGGCCGACGACCTTCGGGTTGCGCCGGGTGAACGGGAACGAGCTCTCCACCTGCACCGAGAACCCGGCCGCGCGCAGCTCCTCGGTGGCCTCGTCGACGTCCTTACCGATCACGAACGGCACCGGTCCCTCGACGATCACCGGCTCGGGCGTGGGCTCCGGGGCGGGTTCCGGCTCGGAGCCGCGGCTGAGCACCAGCGTCACCGCCGACCCGCCGGGCACCGGGGTGCCGGCGGCCGGGTCGGTGCGGATCACCGCGCCCTGCGGCACGGTGTCGCTGTAGTCCTCGGCTGTCGTCGACCGGACCGGGGCGAGTCCCGCGCGGCGGACGATGTCCTCGGCGGCGGCGACGGTGGCCCCGGACGGCACCTCCGGCACGACCGGGCGCCCGGTGGAGACCGTGAGCGTGACCGTGCTGCCGCGCAGCACCCGGGTCTCCGGCTGCGGGTCCGCGACGACGACGGTGCCGGTGGCGACGTCGTCGTCGGCCCGCTCGGTGATCGACGGCGTGAGGTCGGCCTCGGCGACCAGCGCCGCGGCCCGGTCGCGCTCCAGCCCGGCCACCTGCGGCATCGCCGTCCAGCGGCCCGAGCCCAGCCACCATGCGCCCGTCCCGACGAGCAGGCCGAGCACCAGCAGCACCGTGATCCAGACGGCGAACACCCGGCGGCTGTGCCGTCGCGCCCCGCGCAGCTCGGCGCGGGTCATGCCCTCGGGCTCACCGGCCGGGGTCGCGGCGGTGCCGGACGGTGCGAGGCCCGACGGGGCGAGGCCGGACGGGGCGAGCCCGGTGACCGCGCGGGTGCCGCCCGGACCGGGCTCCTGCCGCGCGAGGTCGTCGGGGCGGATGCGTCGCGGCGTCGCGGGGACCGTGTCGTGGGCGTCGGGGTTCTCCGGCGGGCGGGGGACCGGCACCCGCGGCAGGCCGAGCCGCTCGGCGACCCCGCCCAGCTCCGCGAGGAACGCGTCGGCGTCGGCGGGGCGCTCGCCCGGGTCGCGGGCGGTGGCGCGGGCGACGAGCCGGTCGACCTCCGGCGGCAGGCCGGGCACCGTCGCCGACGGCGGCGGGACGTCGTCGTTGACGTGGCGGTAGGCGATCGACAGCGGGTTGTCGGCCTCGTAGGGCGGACGGCCGGTGAGCAGCTCGTAGAGCAGGATCCCGGCGGCGTAGACGTCGCTGCGGGCGTCCGCGCGACCGGTCTCGACCTGTTCCGGGGACAGGTAGGCCATCGTGCCCAGGATCATCCCGGCGTGGCTGACGCCGGCCTGCGCGGCCGCGGTGAGCAGCCCGAAGTCGGCGACCTTCACCTCGCCGGACCGGGAGATCAGCACGTTCTCCGGTTTCACGTCGCGGTGCACCATGCCGAGCCGGTGGGCCTGCGCGAGCCCGGCCAGCACCGGCTCCAGCACCCGGACCGCGGCGGGCAGGCCGATCGGGCCGCGCGAGCGCAGGACGTCGCGCAGCGTCCCGCCCTCGACGAGCTCGAGCACCAGGAACAGCGTCGGCTCGCCGAAGCCGTCGGACCCGGAGATCCGGCCCTGGTCGTGCACCCCGACGACGGCCGGGTGGTCGATCCGCGCGGCGAGGCGCGCCTCGCGCTCGAACCGGGTACGGAACGCCTGGTCACCCGCCATGCGGGGGTCCATCACCTTGATCGCGACCGCCCGGTCGAGCCGGGTGTCCACACCGCGGTACACGGTGGACATGCCGCCGCGGGCGATCACCGGGCCGAGCCGGTAACGCCTGTCCAGCAGGGTGTCTGCCGGACCGGACGGGGCGCTCACGACCCGACCTTAGCGTCCGTTCCGGTGCCCTCCGCGCAAGGCCGTCGCAGCAGGAATCCGTGCTGTGGCACAGTGTCGACCGTGAGTGAGGTGTCCGGTCTCCCCGACGTCGTCACCGACGCGGAGACCCTGGCTGTCCCCGACGTCGCCGAGCGGCTGTCGATCCCGAAGTCCAGCGTCCACCAGCTGGTGCGCGAGGGAAAGCTGCTGTCCTACCGCGTCGACGGCGAGGTCGTCGTCCCGGCGGACTTCCTCGACGGCTCCGAGGTCGTGCGGGGGCTGCCGGGCACCATCGTGGTGATGCGCGACGGCGGCTACGACGACGACGACATCCTGCGCTGGCTGTTCACCCACGACGACCTGTTGCCCGGGGTCCCGATCGCGATGATCCGGGAGGGTCGCCACCGCGCGGTCAAGCGCCGCGCTCAGGCGATGGCGTTCTGACCGCCCGGAGCCGCCGGGATCAGAAGCGCCGGGAGCGGGCCCGCTAGGAGCGGGACCTCGCCACCAGCGCCCGTCCCAGGGCGGGCAGGGCGACCGCGGCGCGGCGCCGGTTGGGCACCGTGACCCGGTGCCCGAGCACGTCGTAGTCGGCGTCCTCGATCTGTCCCAGGATGCCCTCGTAGAGCTGCCGGGCGGCGTCGACGCAGGCCCGTGACGCCGGCTCCAGCAGCGCGATCCCGGCCTCGGCCCGCCGGTAGGTCCCGTGCGTGCGCGCGACGAGGTGGGCCATGGCCCGGCGCACCCGCGGGTCGGTGCGGCGCTGACGGCGGCACCAGGTCAGCAGCTCGCGGTCGACGCCGAACGCGGCCAGCTCGTCGGCCGGCAGGTAGACGCGTCCGCGGTCGATGTCCTCGCCGACGTCGCGCAGGAAGTTCGTCATCTGGAACGCGACGCCGAGCATCGCCGCGGCGGGCTCGGCCTCCGCGCGCGGCCCGACGGTGCCCAGCACCGGCACCATCTGCAGCCCGATCACGGCGGCCGACCCGTGCACGTAGCGGGCCAGCTCCGCGTCGTTCGCGTAGCCGGTGACCGTCAGGTCCATCCGCATGGAGTCGAGGAAGTCGGTGAACAGCGCCGGGTCGAGCCCGTGGCGGCCCGCGGTGTGGACGACGGCGCGGACCACCGGGATGTCGGTGCCCGCGCCCCGCAGCCCGTCGTGCAGGGCCGCGGTGAGCGTGTCGAGACGGGCCTCGGGTGTGCCGCCGCCGGCGCCGGCGGGGTCGTCGACGATCTCGTCGGCGTAGCGGGCGAAGCCGTAGAGGGCGTGCACGTCCACGCGACGCTCGGGCGGCAGGAGGCGGGTGGCTAGGAAGTAGGTACGGCCGTACGCGGCGTGCAGGGCACGGCATTCGCGGTAGGCCGCCCGGAGGCCGGGGTCGGTGATACCCGCGGCGTCGAGCTCGGCGACCTCAGCCCGTGCGTTGACCGGCACCGTCGACAAGGGTCTCGGGGGTCGCGGGGACGGGACCGGGCCCGTCCACCGGGGCGACCGGGGTGGGGGTGCGGCGGGCCGCGCGACGGGCCCGCAGGCGCAGCGGGTCGGTGCGGGTCAGCGACATCGCGGCGAGGATCCCGAACACCGCGCAGACGGCCAGGAAGCCCCAGTTGTAGAGCGCGGTCTCGCCGTTGGGGTAGTAGGCCACCATCAGCCAGATCGAGCCGAAGACGATCCACTGCAGCCCGCGGGTGCTCCAGGCGATCATGGCGAGCAGGCAGAAGCCCCAGCTCAGGTACCACGGCAGCGTCGCCGGGGACAGGACGGCGGCCAGCGCCAGCACGATCCCGGCGTTGCGGATCGCGGTCGCACCGCCCTCGCGGGCGGTCCACCAGTAGCGGACGAACAGCACCACCAGCAGCGCGGCCCCGATCACCCGCGTGACGTTGACGAAAGCCATCTCGGGCAGCGTCGCGAACATCCCGACGACGCCGTGCACCGCTTGCCCGACCGCGGTCGAGGCCGAGAGCCAGTTGACGATCATCGACGGCGCGTTCAGCGCGGGCAGCCAGCCGAGGCCGACCCCGGCGGCGAACGAGCACGCCGCGAACACGACGACGAACACCGCGATCGACGCCGCGCCGCTGCGGACCAGCCGCTTCCAGAACGGCCCGGTCAGCGTCGCCGCCCACACCAGCACCAGGAACGGCAGGATGATCCCGGCCGAGGCCTTGACCGCCATCGCCAGCGTGGCCACCACGATCGCCAGCAGGAACCGGCGGCGCAGCGCGAGCAGCGCGGCGCAGGGGATCATGCCGACGACCAGCAGGTCGTTGTGTCCGCCGCCGATCATGTGGACGACCATCACCGGGTTCGCCACCGCGATCCACAGCGCGACCTCGGGGCGCCCGCCGAGGTGACGGGTCAGCGCGGGCAGCGCGATGACCAGCAGCACCAGCCCGACCAGCAGCAGCGCGCGCATCAGCAGCACGCCGGCGATCACGTTCGTCCCGATCATCGAGACGATGCCCTTGGCCAGCAGGATGAACAGCGGCCCGTACGGCGCCGGGGTGTCCTGCCAGAAGTAGTGCACGTTGTCGGTGAACACGCCGCCCATCGCGTCCGGGCCGACCGCGTAGGGGTCGAACCCGGCCAGCGGCAGCGCGCCCTGGGCCAGGTAGCTGAACGGGTCCCGGGTGAACAGCGGCGGCGAGATCAGCAGCGGCGTGATCCAGGCGAGCGAGACCGTCAGCACCGCGCGTCCGGTGACCCGTCGCGCCAACACCTCACGGCCGAGCCGCACCCACGCCCACACCATCAGGAACAACCCGATGTAGATCAGCGCACCGGCCATCTGGGTGCCGTGGCCGTAGCGCCAGAACGACAGCGCGGAGCTGCCGAGGATCGGGTCCCGCATCAGGATCCCGCCGCCGCCGAAGCCGCCGACGAGCATCAGCACCGACGCCAGCGACCCCTGCAGCAGGATCGACCGGGGCGGGTGCCCCAGCCGCTGCGCGAGGTCGGAGAACGGCGAGGCGGACGCCACGGCGCCGGTGGTCCCCCGGCTCCCGGCGGCGGGAGGGCTCGACGACGTCACCGGTTCGGGTGCGTCCGGCCGGGGGATCGGGGGCGATGGCTGCGCGGTCATGGCGGTGTCGATGCTCCCACGAGGAGGTCAGGGCGCTGTCCGCGACCCGGGGTTCACACGGGGGAGGGACGTGCCGCGCTCCGCCGGACGCGTCCGTCCTGCGGCGTCCCGGCGATCCGCTCCGCGGCCAGGCGGCCCGAGATCAGGACCGGCGGGATGCCCGTGCCCGGTGTCGTCCCGCACCCGGCGAGGACGACGTTCTCCAGGCCGCGCACCAGGTTCCGCGGACGGAACGGCCCGGTCTGGGCGAGCGTGTGCGCCGCCGAGAACGGGGTGCCGGCCGCCATCCCGGCGGCCGCCCAGTCGTCCGGGGTGAACAGCCGCGTCCAGCTCGGTTCCACGTCGGGGTCGACGAGCCCGCGCCCGGCCAGCACGCCGAACAGCTCCTCGGCGTAGGCCGGTCCGAGGCGCGCCCAGTCCTGCTCACCGACCTCGGTGTTCGGGCAGGGCGCCAGCACCGAGATCAGCTCCCGCCCGGCGGGCTGCAGCGCCGGGTCGGTCACGCCGGGACGGGTGATCAGCAGCGAGGGGTCGCTCATCAGCTCGCCCCGGTCGATGATCTCGTCGAACGTGCGGGACCACTCACCACCGAAGGAGATGGTGTGGTGGAAGTGCTCCGCCGTCGGGGCCGGGAGGCCGGCGTGCACGACGAACGCGCTCGGCGCCCAGCGGATCTTCCCGGGGCGCCGCGGGGCGTGCCCGACGAGCCGGTAGGACACCGGCAGCTCCGGGGTGAGCACGACGGCGTCGCACTCGATCCGGTCCGGACCGTCCCAGGTGCCGGCCGCGCGGTGGCGCACGGCCCGCACCCGCCCGCCGGAGCGGTCCAGCCCGGTGACCTCGCGTCCGAGGTGGATCTCCGCGCCCGCCGCCTGCGCGGCCGCGGCCATCGCACTCCCGATCTCGCGCATGCCGCCGCGCGGGAAGTAGACCCCGGCGATCGTGTCCATGTAGGCGATGACGCCGTAGGCGCCGAGCGCCTTCTCCGGCGCGACCCCGGCGTAGAGCGCCTGGAACGAGAAGATCCGGCGCAGCCGCTCGTCCGGGATCATCGAGGCGACCTTCGGGCCGAGCCGGCCGAACCCGCCGAGCGCGACGAGACGGGCCAGCTGCGGGCCGAGCAGGTCCAGCGGGGAGTCGAGGTTGGCGTCGATGAACGTCGAGTACTCGACCCGGTAGAGGTCGCTCAGCCACGTCCGCAGCCGCCGGTACCCGGCCGCCGCGTCCGGCCCGCACACGGTGCGGACCTCCTGCTCCATCTTCCCGGGGTCCTGGTGCACCGAGATCGCCGAGCCGTCGGCGAACGTGGCGCGGTAGGCCGGGTCGATGCGGACCAGTTCCATCCGGTCGGAGGTGGACTCACCGACCGCGGCGAACGCGTCGTCGAGCAGCTCGGGCATGGTCAGTACGCTCGGGCCGGTGTCGAGCAGGTGCGTGCCGTGGGCGTCGGTGACGTCCATCCGCCCGGCCCGCCCGCCCGGGTGCGGGTCGCGTTCGACGATCGTCACCCGCCGTCCGGCCCCGAGCAGGTGCAGCGCGGCGGAGAGCCCCGCCAGCCCCGCCCCGACGACGACGACGTGGTCGGTCCGTCCCGGGATCCTGGCCTTGCCGCGCGTCACCACTGGCGCCGGGTGGCGCGCTCGGCGAGCTCGAACAGCTGCGTGCGGGCCTCGCCCGCGACCGGTGAGGCGTCCAGGGCGTCCAGGGCGGAGCCGGTGAGTGCGGCGATCCGCTGCTCCACGGCCTGCACCGCGCCCAGCTCACCGAGCACCCCGCGGACCCGCTCGACGCCGGCGCCGTCCAGCGCCGGGTCGCCGAGGGAGCGCACCAGGACCTGCTCCGCGGCCCCGTCGCCGCGCTGGCGGGCCCGTTGCAGGGCCAGCGCCATCAGCAGCGTCCGCTTGCCCTCGCGCAGGTCGTCCCCGGCGGGCTTGCCGGTGACCCGGGGGTCGCCGAACACGCCCAGCAGGTCGTCGCGCAGCTGGAAGGCCACGCCGATGTCGGCGCCGTAGCGGCGGTACCCGGCGATGAGCTCGGGAGGCGCCCCGGCGATCGCGCCGCCCAGGTGCAGCGGGCGCTCGACGGTGTAGGCGGCGGTCTTGAAGCGGTCGATCCGCAGCGCGGTGCGTTCGCCCTCGTCGCCCGAAGCCTGGGCCAGGACGTCGAGGTACTGCCCGGCGAGCACCTCGGTGCGCATCCCGCGCCACGGCTCGGCCGCCCGCGCGTGCGCCCCCTCGGGCAGCGCGGCGGCGTGGAACATGTCGTCGGCCCAGACCTGGGCCAGGTCGCCGATGATGATCGCGACCGCGGCGCCGAACCGCGCCGGCGGGCCGGTCCAGTCGGCGCCGGCGTGCATCCGGGCGAACTCGACGTGCACCGTCGGGCGCCCGCGCCGGGTGGACGAGGCGTCCATCAGGTCGTCGTGCACCAGCGCGCAGGCCTGGATCAGCTCCAGCGACGACAGCGCCGTCAGCACCTCCTCGGCCTCGGGCGACGACGGGTCGCCGCCCGCGCCGCGCCAGCCCCACCAGGCGAACGTCGGCCGCAGTCGCTTCCCGCCGCCGAGCACGAACCCGGCCAGGGCGTCCGCGGCCTCGGTGACCTCGGCGTCGACGGCGAGCACGTCCACCCGGCGACGGTCGAGGTAGCCGGCCAGGATCCGCTCGACGTGCTGGGGCAGTGCCTCGTCCAGGGGCGCACCGGAGACGGCGGTCAGGCCGAGGTCACCGGTGTCCCCGTCGACGCTGGTCTGGCCGGTCTCGGGGGTGTTCCCGCCCGTCTCGACGGGCGCTGGGGGGACGTCTCGTCCGGTGGAAGGGGGCACGTGCCCAGGCTATCCGTGGTCGCGGAAGTCGGCTCGGAGACCGTAATGACCGCCGACGTGCTCTTTTCCGCGGAGGCGGCATCGGGACCGTAAGGTGACCCTCGTGAGCACGCTGACCCCCGCACCCACAGTGACCGATCGGATCAGTGTCGACCGCCCGTTCTTCGCGGTGGAGTTCTTCCCACCCAAGGACGACCAGGGCGAGGCGGACCTCTGGCGGGCGATCCGCCGGCTGGAGGCACTGGACCCCGCGTACGTCTCCGTGACCTACGGCGCGGGCGGTTCCAGCCGGGACCGCACCGTCCGGACCGTCGGCCGGATCGCCAGCGACACCACGCTCGTCGCGATGGCCCACCTGACCGCGGTGTCGCACTCGGTGGACGAGCTGCGCCACGTGATCGGGTCCCTCGCCGCGAACGGCATCCGCAACATCATGGCGCTGCGGGGTGATCCCCCCGGGAAGGACCCGCTCGACGAGTGGGAGGCGCACCCCGAGGGCCTGAACTACGCCGACGAGCTGGTCGAGCTGTGCAAGCAGTCCGGCCCGTTCTGCGTCGGGGTGGCCGCGTTCCCGTACGGGCACCCGCGCTCGGCGGACCTGGAGTCCGACACGGAGAAGCTGGTCGGCAAGTTCCGGGCCGGCGCCGAGTTCGCCGTCACCCAGCTGTTCCTGGAGCCCGAGGGCTTCCTGCGGCTGCGCGACCGGGTCGCCGCGCTGGGCTTCGACCAGCCGATCATCCCCGGGATCATGCCGCTGACGTCGGAGAAGACGTTCCACAAGGGTCCGGAGCTGTCCGGGTCTCCGCTGCCGGAGGCGCTGGTCAAGCGCCTCGAGCCCTACGCCGGGGACCAGAAGACGTTCCGGCCCGCGGGCATGGAGGTCACCGGCGAGCTGTGTGAACGCCTGATCGCCGAGGGCGTGCCCGGGATCCACTTCTACTCGCTGAACCGTTCGACGGCGACGACCGAGCTCGTCGAGCGCCTGGGCCTGGTCGCGCGCCGGGCCGAGGTCTGACGAACGCCTCCCGGTACGACAGCCACCACCGCCCGGACGAGGACCTCTCGTCCGGGCGGTGCCGTGTCGGACGTGGGGTCGTGTCAGCTGTGGACCGGTGGGTTCCGGTTGCGTCGCGCCAGTACCACCGCGGCGCCGCCGGCCACGGCCACCAGCAGGCCCAGGAACAGCGTCCAGCCCAGCGTGGACGGGGCGTTCGGGTCGGTCGAGGCCACCGAGGCGGTGATCTGCCCGACCTCGCCGGGGGTGAACTGCCAGCTGACGGTCCCGCCGTCGGCCTCGCCGTTGGTCTCCACGACCTCGCCCGGGAAGCTGATCTTGAGCTGGAAGTCCGCCCGGTCCACCGCGACGGTGGTCAGGTCGGCCCGGCCCTGCACCGCGATCCGGCCGCCGACCCGTCGCATCTGCAGGTCCGCGCGTCCACCCGCGACGCCGCCGATCGAGCTCAGCCTGCTGAGCTGCTCGAACGTCAGCCCGGAGAACCGGACGGTGGAGCCGATGTAGCCGTCCTCGTCGTAGGGCGTCAGCTCGACGTCGTCGGCCAGTTCCGGCGGGATGGTCAGCTGCGGGCCCTTGCCGCCGGGTGCGCCGTCCGGGGTGGCGATCACGATGTCGCCGTTGACGGTGTCGTCGGGCTGTACGGCCAGGCCCGCGTTCACCCGGGTGCAGCCGCTCAGCGCGAGCAGCGCCAGTAGCGCGACGACGGCGACGGCCAGGGGCCGTCGCCGGCCCGCCGAGGGGTGGGGGGAACGTCCGGGCCGGACCTCTACCGGGTCGGCGGCGGTGCTCGGCGGGGGCGGCGCGGACGACATGGCGCTCATCGTGCCACCCGGCCCCGGACACGCCGGGGCGACGCCGGGTGTGTCGGGGGGTTCGGAACCGGTCAGGACCGTCGGTGGTCCGGAGCCGGCAGCGGGAGCTCACGGCCGAGGACCGCGAACGGGCGCGGGTCGCCGGTGAACAGGTGCTCGCGGAGCACGTCGGAGAACCCGAGGCGGCGGTAGAGCCGCCAGGCCCGTCCGGGCGGCTGTGGCCCGTGCTCGGGGGTGGAGAGCAGGACCCGGGACCGTCCGGCCCCGTCGAGCAGGGCACGCAGCAGGCCCTCACCGAGCCCGGAGCCCTGGGCGTCGGGGTGCACGTGCAGCTCGGTCAGCTCGAAGTAGTCGGCCAGCCAGTCCGAGTTGTCGGTGCCCGAGCCGCGCAGCGACCGCAGGCCGCGGCGCACCTCGTCGAACCACCACTGACCGGGGCCGCCCCAGTAGCCGTAGGAGACGGCGAGCAGCCGGTCGCGCTCGCCGAGCCAGGCCACCGCGCGCCATCCGGGCCGGTAGGAGTGTTCGAGCCAGAGCGTGCGGCGCTGCTTGGCGGTCCCGCGCGGGTAGCCCATCGCCGTGATGTAGACGTCGATCGCGTCGCCGAGCCGGTCCGCGAACTCACTGCGGCTGAGCCCGACCAGCCGCGGCTGGGCGGGCGCCGCGGTCACGGTCGCCTCCGGTCGTGCCTCACCGTCCCATCACATCACGACCGGTGGCCCACGGCCGCATCGCGGGCGCCACCGACACGTCGACACCGGACACGCCGCCGTGACTTGACGACCGATCGAACAGGCGTTCTACTGAACAGGTCGAACACGCGTTCGACGGCGGGCGTCCGGCGACGGTGTGGGGGAAGCACACCTCCGCCGGGCGCACCGCGGAGGTGTCGGTGAAGAGGGGACGTGGTTCACGTGAGCGGCTTCTCCCGATTGTTCCGGACCCGGCAGCCGGCGTCGATCGAGGTCCGCTGGCAGAACGGGGAGCCGGTGGAGTTCCAGCGCCGGCCGCTGCGACGCGGGGAGCGGTTCCTGGTCACCGGGATCCGTGAGCAGTGGATCGAGGAGTCCCCGTGGCCGTTCCCGTCGCCGATGCCGGTCGGGGGCGACCGGCTGAGCTGCTGGCGGGTGCTGGCCCGGTCGGTCGAGGAGCCGCAGGAGCCCGCCCGCGAGGTGGTCCTGCGGATGCGCGCCGGGCCCGGGGTCTGGGACCTGGTGCGGACGAACGAATGAGAGCGGACTTCATGGGCACGGGAGAGGGGACCTGAGGGATGACCGTCACCACCGAACCGATGACCGAGCCGATGTTCGGGCGCGCCGAGCTGACGGGTGACCCGACGGGGGAGCAGGCCGGGGGGATCCCGGCGCCGCGCCGGTCCGGTCCGGCACCGGCCTCCCGGGCGGCGCCCGCCGCGCGGCGGGACCCGCCTCGACGTGACGTCCCCTCCCGGCGCGAGGCCCCGGCCCCGCGGGAGGTCCCGGTCTCGCGGGAGGCGCTGGCGCTGCTGCGTCAGGCCGCCGACTGCCTGGCCGAGGGGCACCGGGAGCCGGACCCGGTGCGCCGCTACCCGGCCGCGTACCTCGCCGCGCTGCGCGCCGGGGCGGCGGTGCTGGCGATGCGGGCCCGCCCGCGTCCGCGCCGGGGCGCCCCGCGCGACGTCTGGCAGCTGCTGGCCGAGGTGGCCCCGGAGCTGGGGGAGTGGTCGGCGTTCTTCGCGTCCTGCTCGCGCACCCGGTCCGCGGCCGAGGCCGGGATCAGCCGGCTCGTGGGGCAGCGCGACGCCGACGACCTGCTGCGGCAGGCCGAGCAGTTCGTCCGTCTCGTGGGGGAGCTGCTCCCGCCGCGCTGAGGGCCCGGGCGCGGGGCGACGGACGGCTCAGGAGGCGGTGCGGGTCCGCCCGCTGCGCAGCACCCGGCCGAGCAGCGTGGTGAACACGGCCGAGACCTCCCGCGCACCGGGGGTGTCCCAGGACTGGATCGGCAGGCACGCGCCCTGGGCCTGCTGCACGGCCGAGCGGTCCGGCACCACGGTGTTGAACACCAGCGGCCCGAACAGCTCCCGCAGCTCGCCGATCCGGAAGTCGTGCTCGGAGTTGCGCGGCCGCACCCGGTTCACCAGCACGCCGAGCGGCTGCAGGCGGGCGTTCGACCGCTCCCGCTCGGTCTGCACGGCGTCGAAGGCACGCTGCACGCCGGAGACGGAGAACATCGTCGGGTCGGCGACGAGGATCGCCCGGTCCGCCGCCGAGAGCGCGCTGCGGGTGAGCTGGCCCAACGAGGGCGGGCAGTCGACGATCACCAGGCGGTAGCGGTCCTCGGTCCCGTCGCCGTCGTCCCCGTCGGGCTCGCCGTCGTCCTCGGCGCCGGCGGCCAGGCGCTGCAGGGCGCGGTCGAGCCGGTGCAGCTGCTTGATGCCGGGGTCCGGGTGGTTGTGGCGCTCGGTCTGCTCCGCGCCGACGAGCACGTCGAGGCCCTCGCCCCAGCCGGACGGGGCGATCGCACGCCGCAGGACGCCCGGCCGCGGGTCGTCGAGCACGTCGGCGACGGTGGCCGTGGTGGGCTCGGGGTCCAGGGCGGTGGTGGCGTTCGCCTGAGGGTCGAGATCGACCACGAGGGTGGACACCCCGTGGCGCTGCGCCGCGCCGGCCAGACCGAGCGCGACCGTGGTCTTCCCAACGCCGCCCTTGAGGCTGAGAGTGGCCACGACCTGCACACGATCAACCTACCGTGTGGGTGAACGCCCGCCCCCACCCCGGTCGCCGGGTCGAGCACTAGGGTGCGGAGTTGTGTGTTCGGCGACGCGGGAGCAGGCCGGTGCGGCGCGTGGAGCGGCCGTCCACCGGGCGTTGGAGGCCGAGGTCGGCCGTGTACGGGCGGAGGCCGGCGGGGGTTCCCCGCGCGTCCTCGACGTCGGCGGTGGCAGCGGGACCTGGGCGGTGCCCCTTGCCGCGGCCGGATGCACGGTGACCGTCGTCGACACCAGCCCGAACGCGCTGGCGACCCTGGCGCGGCGCGCCCGCGAGGCCGGGGTCACCGAGCGGGTCACCCCGGTGCAGGGCGACGTGGACGCGCTGGCCGACCTCGTCCCGGTCGGCGGGGCCGACCTGGTGCTCGGGCACGGGCTGCTCGAGGTCGTCGACGATCCGCGGGCCGCGCTGGCCGGGCTCGCCGCCGCCGCGGCCACGGGCGGGGCGGTGTCGGTTCTCACGGTCGGGCGGCACGGCGCGTTCCTGAGCCGGGTGATGGCCGGGCGTCTCGCCGAGGCTCGCCGGCTCCTGGTCGACCCGGACGGGTGCGCCGGCCCGGAGGACCCGCTGCGGCGCCGTTTCGACCCGGGGACGCTCGGCGAGCTGGCCGGCGGCGTGCCGTCGCTGCGGGTGG
Source organism: Pseudonocardia sediminis (assembly GCF_004217185.1). Lineage (NCBI taxonomy): Bacteria > Bacillati > Actinomycetota > Actinomycetes > Pseudonocardiales > Pseudonocardiaceae > Pseudonocardia > Pseudonocardia sediminis. The sequence continues at coordinate 2,149,636 of NZ_SHKL01000001.1, forward strand.
AGCTGCTGCAGGGCGACGGGACCCTGGACGGCTGGTGGCCCGGCCCGTCCGGGGACGGCGAGACGACCCCCCGTGAGATCAACGAGCTCGACGAGCTCGCCTCGGCGGTGCCGGCCCTCGGCGCCGTCGCCCCGCGGTTGCATCTGCTCGCCCGGCGGCAGTGACCGTTCCGGCCCCGTCCGGGTGCGGAATCGACCCGCTCGTGACCAACGACACGCCGCGCCACGCCGTCCGCTCGACGATCAGTGGAAGGTCTTACCCGGTCCGGGTAGTCGACCGGCTGAAGTACTCGTACTCTTGTCCCTAGACGTCCATCTGGGCGTCGTCGTGTCGTTCCGGCACCATGGAAGATGACTCGACAGACCGAATCGTGTGCCGGAGGTGAAGGCATGCCGCTCTCCGAGCACGAGCAGCGACTGCTCGAACAGATCGAGCGGGCTCTCTACGCCGAGGACCCCAAGTTCGCGTCCTCGGTGAGCGGAGGGCGAAGTAAACCCGCTCGTCGCCGCCGTATCCAGGGCGCGGTCCTGTTCGTCGTCGGCCTGGTGTTGCTCATCGTGGGTATCGCGGTGCAGATCGACGTGCTGACACCCGGCGGGGTGCCGCTCCTCAGCGTCGTGGGGTTCCTCGCGATGTTCGGGGGTGGCCTGCTGGCCGTCACCTCGATCGGCGCGAGCGGGAAGAAGGACGGCAAGGACGCGAAGGCGTCCTCGACCGACGACCCGGCCGACGGCGGTGGCTTCACCGGCCGCATGGAGGAGCGCTTCCGGCGTCGCTTCGAGCAGGAGTGACGCAGGCGGACGCTGCGCGAAGGACCAGTACCTGACCGGAGGGGCGGGACACCATCACGGTGTCCCGCCCCTTCGTCGTCCCGCCCTTGGTCGTACAGCCCCTTGATCGACCCGGCCCCGTCGTCGTCCGGGCACGGCGCCGACGCGGCCCACCGCCGGTTCTCCTGCGTCGGGACCTCAGGGTGTGCTGTCGGCCGGCTCGGTGTCCGGGCCCGGCCGCGGTGCCGGGAGTACCGACGGGGGCAGCAGCCGCGCGGTGAGCGGGGTCCCGGCCGCGGTGATCCCGGCACTGACCTCGGCCACGAGGGGGTCGAGTGCCCCCGGCTCGGGGAGCATCCCGCCGTACCAGGCCGCCTCGACGCGGTCGCTGAGCTCGGACAGGCTGCGCCGCGCCGGCTCGCCGAGGTCGTGGGCGTCCCCGATGCGCTCGGCGGTGGTGCGGACGGTGTCCCCGGGCCGCGGCGCGACACCGTGGTCGCGGGACACGGCCAGCACCTCCGCCCACGCCGCCGCGGCCGCGCCCTCGCCGCCCGCGCGGGCCAGCCCGGTGCGTCGCTGCTGCTGACGGCGGCGCAGCAGGAACGGCAGCGCACCGAGCACGGCCAGCGCCACCAGGACGGCGAGCACCGTCAGCACGGTCGGCAGGACGGAACCGCCGCCGGTCGCGGCGGGGTCCCCGTCCTCCGGGGCGGGCTCGGGGGTCGGCGCGGCCTCGGGAGTGGGCGGAGCGGGCTGCTGGGCGGCCGGGGGCGGCGGCACGGCGGCGGCGGGATCGTCCGGCGCGGGCGCACCGCCGGCCTCGGCACGGGCCTGCTGCACGTACTGCGGCTCCACGGTGCGGCCGTCGGCGAGCGGGGTGGGGTCGAAGGTCTGCCAGCCGTAACCGGGGAACCAGGCCTCCACCCACGCGTGGGCGTCGTTCGTCGTCACCGTGCGCCCGTCCGGGCCGGCGGTTCCCGCGGTGAACCCGACGGCGACCCGGGCCGGGACGTCGACCGCGCGCAGCATCACCGCCATCGCCGAGGCGAACTGCTCGCAGTAGCCGGTCCGGCCGCGGGTCAGGAAGTCCACCAGCGCGTCGCCGCCGCCACCGGGCGCGGTCTGCAGGCTGTAGCGGAACCGGCTGCCCGGCCCGGAGAAGTACTCGTTGAGCGCCATCGCCCGGTCGAACGGGGTCGAGGCCGCTGCGGTGACCTGGCGGGAGATCGCGGTCACCCGCGGGTCGACGCCGTCGGTATCCAGATAGGCGGGGTCCACACCGGACCCGCCGGTCGCGGCACGCAGCGCGCCCGCGGACGGGTCGGGTAGCCGCATCCGCTGGGTCCAGCCGTCCTCCTGCAACGGGCTGTTGCTGTAGGCGATCCCGCCCGCGGCGTCGTAGGACCAGTCCGTCTCCGACGGCCCGACGATCGACGTCGGGTCGCCGAACACCGGCAGCCAGTAGTCCTCGAAGCCCAGGTTCGCGACCTGCGCGGTCGCGTCGCGGGCCGGGCCGGACGTGCTCGGGGGCAGCGGGCCGGCGAGCGGCACGCCGGGCAGCGGGCGCCCGGCCTGCCAGCCGGACTGCGGCACGTAGCGTTGCAGCGTCAGCGCCCGCATGTAGACGGGCTGCTCGAGCCCGGAGACCCGGAACAGGTCCCGCGGCTCGGAGCGGGTCAGCTGCCCGCGCAGCGACGTGAACGGGTTCAGCCCGATCGCGCCGTCGGACCCGGCGCCGTCGGTGCCGGACTCGAACCGCCCGGCCGTCCCGACGGCGGTGGCCGCGGTCCCGAGGAGCAGTGCCCCGACGACGGCGAGGGCGGCGATCGCGACCCCGCCCGGGGCCTGGCGCAGCCGGTCACCGCGGGCGACGAGCAGGATGCCGAACCCGGCGGCGGCCGCGGCCATCGACCACCAGGGCAGCAACTGGTCGTCCAGGGCGGTCGGGACGGCGAACACGCACAGCAGCGGGACCCCGGCCGCGGCCGGGGCACCGACGGTCACCGCGAGCCCGAACACCGCGATCGCGAGTACGCCGAACGCCAGCGTGACCAGCAGCAGGATCTCCGGGCTCGCCGGCACCGGCGGAATGCCGGAGTTGATCTGCTCCCCGGCCCCGGCCAGCAGTGTCCCCAGCTCGCCGAACGCGGCCGGTCCGGGCACGAGCCCGAGCAGGCCGTTCTCCGTGAACAACGCCGTGACCAGCAGCAGCAGGGCGACCAGTTGCCCGGGCGCGACCAGCCAGGACCGGGTGCGCAGCAGCGCGACCCCGACGACCACGACCACGACGACGGAGAGCACGGCGTGGCCGAACCAGGCCGCGCCCTGCACGGCGGTCCCGACCGCGGCCCCGGCCAGCAGCACCGCGACCGCGACACCGAGCGGGGCCAGCAAGCTGCGCAGCAGGGCGCGGGGGTCCCGGTCCGGGGCGCCGCGCTCCTCCGTCCGCGGACGGGGAGGGGCCGGCGCGCTCACGCCGGCGCCCCGGCCATCGGGGCGGTGCCGCACACGGCGGCCCAGGCCTGCTCGACCGGCGTCCCGGCGGTGACCACGCTCGCGTGCCATCCGGCGCGGCGCAGGCGGGCCGCGGCGTCCTCGACCGTGCTGCGCACCGGCCGGCGCGCGGACGGGACCGCCTCGCGGGCGGCCCAGCCCTCGACGTCGAGCAGCACGGCGTGCCCGCCGCGCGGGTGTGCGGCGACGAGACCGGCGACGGCATCCGGCGTCATCGCCCCGAGCACGGCCAGGACGCCGGCGTCGGCCGGCGTGGACACGCCCCCGCCGAGCTCACCGGCGGCCGACGGGCGCAGCAGCGCCAGCGCGTCGAGGTGCCGGGCGATCCGGTCCTCGGTCCCGGCCGAGCCGGTGGGCGCCGGGGCCAGCACCGCCCCGTCCTCCGTGATCAGCTCCACCGACTCGCGGCGGCCCAGCAGGTGCACGCAGATGCTGGCGGTCAGCGACACCGCGAACTCCAGGCTCGACGCGGCGCCGTGCCCGCGGTGGGCGTCGTCGCGGCGGTCGAGCAGGACGGTGACGCCGGTCGGGTCCGGGCGCTCGTCGAGGCGCACCATGAGCTCGTCGCGCCGGGCGGTCGAGCGCCAGTGCACCCGTCGCATCTCGTCGCCCTGCTGGTAGGGCCGGATGAGCACGTCCGGGCGGCCCGAGCCCTGGCGGGAGCCGCCGTCGGTGGCCCGGCCGAGTGCGGTCGAGGCGACGACCGGGCGTCCGGTCAGGGGGACGACGCGTGGCAGCACGAGCAGGCGGTCGGCGTCGAGCAGGTCGTTGCTGAACTCGGCCAGGCCGAGCGGGTCGGTGGCCCGGCCGCGCAGCGGCCCGACCCGGTAGGCGCCGCGGACCTGCGGGCGCAGGGGATAGGTCACCCGCGCGCCGCGCCGTCCGAGGCGGTGCACGGTGAACCGGGGCGGGTGCCGGTCGGACGGGCCCGCCGCGTCCGGCACCGTGTCGGCGATCCGCAGCGAGCCCAGCAGCGCCCCGCCGGCGATCCGCAGCCCGGCCGTCGTCGTGTCCCCGGCGGGGACCCGGGCCGGCGACAGGCTCCGGGAGACCTGCAGGGTCCGCTTGGCGCGCAACGAGAACGCCAGCGCCAGCAGCGGCAGCAGGATCACGAACAGCCCGATCCGGACCAGGTCCCGCTCGTCGAGCACGATCGCCGAGACGGCCATCGCGGCCCCGCCGGCCAGCAGGCAGCGCCCGCGGACGGTGAGCCCGACGCGGCGCTTCCCGGCCCCGGGAGCACTAGCCACGGGGAGGGGACGGCACGGCGATCCGCCCGACGCAGGTGCGGACGAGGTCGGCGGCCGACCGGCGGGCGGCGACCCCCTCCGGCCCGAGCAGCAGGCGGTGCGCCAGGACCGGCACGGCGACGGCCTGTACGTCGTCCGGGACGACGTACCCGCGCCCGGCCGTCGCGGCGTGTGCGCGAGCGGCCCGGACCAGGTGCAGCGTCGCGCGCGGCGACGCGCCGAGACGCACCTCGGGCAGCTTGCGGGTCGCCCCGACGATCTCGACGCAGTAGCGGCGCACCTCGGCGGCCACGTGCAGGTTCCGGACCGAGGCGATCATCGCCCGCAGCGTCCGGACGTCGGTGACCGGGCGCATCCGGTCCAGCGGCTCGGCCGCGCCGTGCTCGTCGAGCATGGCCAGCTCGGCGGCCGGGTCCGGGTAGCCGACGCTGATCCGGATCGTGAACCGGTCGCGCTGGGCCTCGGGCAGGGGATAGGTGCCGTCCATCTCCACCGGGTTCTGGGTGGCGACGACCATGAACGGGTCCCCGAGCGGGTAGGTGCCGCCGTCGACGGTGACCTGGTGCTCGGCCATGCACTCCAGCAGCGCCGACTGCGTCTTGGGCGAGGCCCGGTTGATCTCGTCGGCGATCACGATGTTGGCGAACACCGGGCCCGGGCGGAACTCGAACTCCGAGGTCTGCCGGTTGAACACCGAGGTGCCGGTGATGTCACCGGGCAGCAGGTCCGGGGTGAACTGCACCCGGCTCACCGAGCAATCGATCGAGCGGGCGAGGGCCTTGGCCAGCGAGGTCTTGCCGACACCGGGCACGTCCTCGAGCAACAGGTGGCCCTCGGACAGCAGCGAGACCAGTGCCAGCCGGATGGCCTCGGGCTTGCCGACGATGATCCGGGCCATCGCCGCGGCGATCCGTCCGGACAGGTCGGCGACGGCGGCCGGGCCCATCTGCTCGGGCCCGGGCTCGGGACGGGCGGGGTCGGCCCCGCCGACCCGGGTCGCGCCCGAGGCGGCTCCGGGTGCCGCGGTTCCGGACAGGGATCCGGCGGACAGCGCGGACGACGACAACGGGCCTCCTCGGGATGGACTCCGCACCCAGTCTGTCAAACCGTGCCCGATCGGGTGGCGGGCCGTGGTCCCGGCCGCTCCGGGGAGAGCCCGTCCCCACCGTCGCCCACCGCGTCCCCCACGACCCACCACCGCCGTCCCCACCGCCCACCACCGGCGCCCCCGCGACGCCCCCCGGGGCTCCCCACCGCTCTCCCCACCGCGCCCCCCGATCCCGCACGGATCCGGCCACATCGGCGACGGCATGCCGCTGACCTGCGGCGATGCGGTCGTGACGCCGGTGGGGGTGAAAAGGGGCGCCGAAGGGTTTCGGGGGAGCGGGGTCCCGCGTCCGGGTGGTGCCGCCGCACCGGCCCCACCTTCCTCCACCGCCCGTGACCTGCGCAGACGTACCCAAGATGCGGTACGGCATGGTCAGCTCGGGTTGACGGTGGGTCATGGTGGGGTAGTGTGGTGATCGCTGGAGCGAAACGGGGCTCCAGGGGAGGTGGGGTCAGGTGTTCCTCGGCACCTACACCCCGAAGCTGGACGACAAGGGGCGGCTCACGCTGCCCGCGAAATTCCGCGACGAGCTGCGAGGCGGGCTGATGATCACGAAAGGGCAGGACCACTGTCTTTACGTCTTCACCCGTGAGGCCTTCACCGAGATGGCCGGCAAGATCGCCGCGGCGCCGCTGACGAACGAGTCGGCGCGGGTCTTCCAGCGCAACCTCTTCTCGGGCACCGACGAGCAGAACCCCGACGCCCAGGGGCGGATCGCGATCACTCCCGAGCTGCGCCGGTACGCCGGGCTGTCGAAGGACTGCGTGGTGATCGGCGCGTTCACGCGCGCCGAGATCTGGGACGCGCAGGCCTGGCAGTCGTACCAGGAACAGCACGAGGACGAGTTCGCGAAGGCCCAGGAGGAGGTTCTGCCCGGCATGTTCTAGCCATCGCCACCTGCGCATGGTGAGAACGACGTTGCAGAGGACGACACCTCTACGCCGCCGTCTCCATCTCAGGTGCCGTGACCGCGGCTTCCCCGCGGACTCCACGGAGGCCCTGGCGCACCTTCCCCGGTGCCAGGTCCGCCGACACGGCATCTGAGATGGGGACGGCGTCGGTCACCTCGACTGGGGAGTTCGGGTGGGAGGTGGACCGCAGGCGCTGACGGTCCGCGCCGGCTGTGGGAGCCGGTAGGGATCGGGGCGTCGGTGCGGGACCGGCCACCTCCGGTCCCGGGCCGCCACGGCGGGCCGGGACCGGGGACCGACCGGTGCACCCGGACCGCAGTACCGCCGGGAGCGCGAACGACAGGGGGTGGGTGGATGGACGCAACGACCGACGACGACACCCCCGCCCGGCACGTGCCGGTCCTCCTGGACCGCGTGTCGGACCTGCTCGCCCCCGCCCTCACCGGGCGACCGGCGGTGTTCGTCGACGCGACGCTCGGACTCGGCGGGCACTCCGCGGCGCTGCTGGCCGCGCACCCCGAGCTGACCGTCGTCGGTCTGGACCGTGACCCGCAGGCACTGGAGATGGCCGGGCGCCGGCTCGCCGCCCACGCCGACCGCCTGCACCTGGTGCACGCCGTCTACGACCGGATCGCCGAGTCCCTCGACGAGCTGGGCATCGAACAGGTCGACGGCGTGCTGTTCGACCTCGGCGTCTCCTCGCTGCAGCTCGACGCCGACGAGCGGGGTTTCTCCTACTCCCGCGACGCCGACCTCGACATGCGGATGGACCCGACGACCGGCCCGACCGCGGCCGACGTCCTCAACACCTACCCGGTGCCGGAGCTGCGCCGGATCCTGCGCGACTACGGCGAGGAACGCTTCGCCGGGCGGATCGCCTCCGCCGTCGACCGGGCCCGCACCAAGGCCCCCCTGCGGCGCAGCGCCGAGCTGGTCGAGCTGCTCTACGGGGCCGTGCCGGCGGCGTCGCGGCGCACCGGCGGGCATCCGGCCAAGCGCACGTTCCAGGCGTTGCGGATCGAGGTCAACGGCGAGCTGGACGCCCTGGGTGCCGCGCTTCCCGCGGCCCTGGACGCGCTGGCACCGCAGGGCCGGATCGTCGTGCTGGCCTACCACTCGCTCGAGGACCGGATGGTCAAGCGCGAGCTGGCCGAGCGCGTCCGCTCCCGGACGCCGGTGGACCTGCCGATGGAGCTCCCCGGGCACGGGCCGGAGTTCCGGCTCCTCACCCGGGGCTCGGAGCCGGCGACCGACGCCGAGATCGAGGAGAACCCCCGGGCCGCGTCGGTCCGGTTGCGCGCCGCCGAGCGGGTGGCGGCATGAGCAGCAGCGGTACGAGCAACAGCAGTGCAGGGACGAGCAGGGGTAGGGGTGAGGGGCCATGAGTACTCCGGTCATCGAGCGGCGGGGCGGGGCACCGGCCCGGGAGCAGGCTCCCCGACGGTCGGGAGCGGTCGCGCCGGGACGGATCCCCGTCCAGCGCGGGGCGAACCGCGTCGCGGCCCTGAAGAAGCAGGCCACCACGCGCAAGGCCGGTGCCGGCGCCCAGCGGGCCCGCGACCAGCGCGACGACCGCCTGCGCCGGATCGTCGGCGCGCGGGCGCAGGCCAGTGCCGGGCGCGCGAAGTTCGTGCTCGTCGTCATGACGCTGCTGGTCATCGGCCTGGTCACCACGCTGTGGCTCTCGACCGCCGCCGCGGGTGATTCCTACCGGCTGCAGGAGGCGCGCGCCCAGGCCCAGACCCTGACCGAGCAGAGCGAGACGCTGCGCCGCCAGGTGTCGACGATGAACAGTCCCGCCGCACTGGCCCAGCGCGCGAGTGCGCTCGGCCTGGTGCCGGTGCAGGACCCGGCACGCCTGGTGGTGGCACCGGACGGACGCATCGACGTCGTCGGGGAGCCGACCGCCGCGCACGCCACCGCGCCCGCGGTGCCGGCCGCGCCCGCCACCGGTGCCCCGGCAGGCCCCGCGCCCGCTGCCGCCGCGCCCGCCGCCCCGGCCCCCTCCACGGCGCCCGCGGCCCCCGCCGCTGCCGCCCCCGCCGCTGCCGCCCCCGCCGCTGCCGCGGCCGGGACCACCGCCCCGCCCGCGGACACCTCCGACACCGACGCGGCGCCCGGCGCCACCCAGGCCGGCTGATGCCGACCGCCGCCCCGCCGCGGCCGGTGGGCCGGCGCAGCAGCCCTCCGCGCCGCCCGCGGCGTCGCCGGTCACCGGCCGACGACCCGCGGTTCCGGCTGCGCGTGGGCTGGGTCCTGCTGGCGGCGCTGCTCGTCATCTCCGGGGCCAAGCTCGTGATGATCCAGACCGTGCAGGCGGGCTCGCTGACCGCGGACTCGGAGAAGCAGCGCGCCAGCCGCATCACCATCCCGGCCGAGCGCGGCGCGATCTCGGACAGGGACGGCAACCTGCTGGCCTTCTCCACCGAGTCCAAGGCCCTGGTCACGAACCCGCGCCTGATCAACTCGGTCAAGGGGGCCGGGGCGCAGGCCTACAAGGCGCAGATGGCCACGGACGTCGCGGCCGTCACCGGCGGCAAGGTCGACGAGCTGCGCGGGCAGCTGGAGTCCGACCGTGGCTACATCGTGCTCGGCACCAAGGTCGACCCCGGCCCGGCGCGCGACCTGCGGGAGAAGTACCCGGAGATCGCCGAGGAGGACCGCGAGGCCCGCCAGTACCCGGGCGGGGACCTGGCGTCGAACATCATCGGTGCCGCCACCTGGAGCGCCGACGCGCGCAAGCTGATCGGCCGGATCGGCCTGGAGAGCTCCGACGACGACCTGCTCGCCGGTCAGGACGGCTTCCAGATCGCCGACACCGCCGAGGGCAGCAACACCGTCATCCCCGGCAGCACCCGCTCCGAGCAGCCCGCCGTCTCCGGCTCGAACGTGCAGCTCACGATCGACTCCGACCTGCAGTTCCAGGTTCAGCGGATGCTGGCCGACTACGTGAGCGCGTCCGGGGCGAAGAGCGGGTCGGCCGTGGTGCTCGACTCGAAGACCGGCGAGGTGCGGGCCCTGGCCGACAACACCTCGTTCGACCCGGCGAACCTGCTCTCGGCGGACCCGAAGAGCCTGGGCAACCAGGCCGTCACCACGCCGTTCGAGCCGGGGTCGGTGAACAAGATCGTCACCATGGCCGCGGCACTGGAGGCCGGCGTCGCCCGCCCGGACGAGGTGCTCTCGGTGCCCGGCAGCATCAAGGTCGCCGACCGCACGGTCAAGGACGCCTGGAACCACGGGGTGGACCAGTACACGCTGACCGGCGTGCTGGCGAAGTCCTCCAACGTCGGCACCCTGATGACCGCGCAGAAGGTCGGACCGGACCGGTTCTCGGACATGCTGGCCAAGATGGGCATCGGGCAGAAGACGGGCGTCGGCCTGCCGGGGGAGAGCGCGGGCAGCGTCCCGGCGCGCGCCACCTGGTCGGGCTCGACGTTCGGCAACCTGCCGATCGGGCAGGGCCTGTCGATGACCGTGCTGCAGATGGCCGGGATGTACCAGGCCGTGGCCAACGACGGTGTCCGGATCCCGCCGCGGATCGTCGCGGCGACCACCGGCCCGGACGGCACGCGCGTCCCGACCCCGGCCCCGGAGCAGGTGCGGGTCACCTCGCCGGAGACGGCGAAGACGCTGCGCACGATGCTCAGTGCGGTGACCCAGAAGGCGCGGGGCCAGAACGGCACCGGGCCGGCGGCGGCCGTGCCCGGCTACGAGGTGGCGGGCAAGACCGGCACCGCGCAGCAGGTCGACCCGGCCTGCGGGTGCTACTCGAACTCGAAGTACTGGATCACCTTCGCCGGGATGCTCCCGGCCCAGGACCCGCGCTTCGTGATCGGGATCGAGCTCGACGCCCCGCGCGGCGGGACCAGCGCCGCCGGCCTGTTCCACCAGATCGCGACCTACATCGCCCAGCGCGACGCGATCCCGGTCCAGGTCGCCCCGCCCGCGGTGCAGACGCTGCAGATCAAGTGAGGACCGGCGCCCGGCGCCGGTGAGATGTCGAGCGCGGTCGGCGGGTGGTCACCGGGCGTGTCCCCGTGGTCACCGGGTGGATCTCCCGCCGTGCCGCGGCCCGGCCACCGGATCGGGGGACCGCTGACCGGGGGGCTGTGTGCGCCGGATGGACGCCGCCGTGCGGCCGTGCGGACCCCGGTCGCGCCCGCGCGGCGGACGGGGCCGTGAACGGCCCGGCGGGGGCGGTGCTGCCGCCGGACCGGATCCGACCCGCCGGTAATCTCCGCGACGTGTCCACGGCCCCGATTCCGACGACGGCATCCGCCCCGGTGCCGCCGGCCGTCGCGTCGGCCCTGCCGGACCGGCCCTCCGACGTGCGCCCCGTCGACGTGGCGGTCCTCGCCCGGGTGGCCGGCGCCGAGCTGAACCCCCGCGCCGCGCAGTCCGGACCCGGCCCGCTGCTCGACGGCCCGGCCGCGGTCACCGGCGCCACCCTGCGCGCCGGCGCCGTCCGCCCCGGCGACCTGTTCGCCGCCCTGCCCGGCGCCCGGGTGCACGGCGCCGACTTCGCCGGGCAGGCCCTGGCCGCCGGCGCGGCCGCGATCCTGACCGACCCGGCCGGGCTGGAGCGCCCCGACGTGCGCGGCGCGAGCGTCCCGGTCCTGGTCGCGGCGTGTCCGCGGGACGTGCTGGGCCCGGTCTCGGCCGCCGTCTACGGCGAGCCGACGGCCCGGATGCGCGTCCTCGGCGTCACCGGCACCAGCGGCAAGACCACCGTCGGGCACCTGCTGGAGGCGGGTCTGGCCGCGGCCGGGCGGGCCACCGGCCTGCTCGGGACGGTACGGACCCGGGTCGCGGTCCCCGGCTCCGAGCCGCGCGCCCTCTCCAGCGCGTTCACCACGCCGGAGGCCCCGGACCTGCAGGCGCTGTTCGCGGTGATGGTCGAGGCCGGCGTCACCGACGTGGCGATGGAGGTCTCCAGCCACGCGCTCGCGCTCGGGCGCGTCGGGGGCACCCGGTTCGCCGTCGGCGCGTTCACCAACCTGTCCCAGGACCACCTGGACTTCCACCCGACGATGACCGACTACTTCGAGGCCAAAGCCACCCTGTTCGGCGGCGGCGCCGCGGGTGTCGAGCCGGCCCGTCGCGGGGTCGTGTGCATCGACGACGAGTGGGGCCGTCAGCTGGCCGATCGCCAGGGCGACGCGGTCACGGTCGCGACCACCCCCGGCGTGCACGCCACCTGGACCGCCCGCGGGGTGGCCGCGCACGCCGACGGCACCCAGACGTTCGTCGCGCACGGCCCGGACGGCCTGGCCCAGCCGGTCACCCTGGCCCTGCCCGGCCCGTTCAACGTGGCCAACGCCCTCGTCGCGCTGGCCTGCCTGGACGCCGACGGGGTGCCTCCCGCCGTCGCCGCGGAGGGCTTCGCGACGCTCGACGTCCCGGGCCGGATGCAGCGGGTGGACGCCGGGCAGGACTTCCTGGCCGTCGTCGACTACGCACACAAGCCCGGCGCGGTGGCCGCGCTGCTCGATGCCCTGCGCGCGCAGGTCCGGCCGACCGCGCGGGTGATCACGGTGCTCGGCTGCGGCGGCGACCGGGACACGGCCAAGCGCCCGATGATGGGGGCGGCCGCGACCATCCGGTCCGAGCTGCTGATCGTCACCGACGACAACCCGCGCTCCGAGGACCCGGCCGCGATCCGGGCCGAGATGCTGGCCGGGACCGCGAACGAACCGGCCGGCGGCGAGGTCGTCGAGATCGGCGACCGGCGCGCGGCGATCGAGGCCGCGGTGGCCTCCGCCCGCCCCGGCGACGCGATCGTCGTCGCGGGCAAGGGACACGAGACGGGTCAGGAGATCCACGGGGTGAAGTACCCCTTCGACGACGCCGACGAGCTGGCCGCGGCGATCACCGCGGCCGGGACGGGTGGACGGCAGGTGCGGCGATGATCGCGATGACGTTGTCCGAGATCGCCGCGGTGACCGGCGGTCGGGTCAGCCGGGCCTCCGGCGAGGAGACGGTGACCGCGGTGGAGTTCGACTCCCGCGCGATCACCGACGGCGGGCTGTTCCTGGCCCTGCCCGGCGAGCGCGCGGACGGGCACGACTTCGCCGCCGCGGCGGTGGCCCGCGGAGCGGCCGGCGTTCTGGCCGGGCGCGAGGTCGACGCGCCCGCCGTCGTCGTACCGCCGGTGCCCGGCCGCAACACCGGCACCTACCTGGGCGCGACCGACCCGGACGGGCACGGCGCCGCCGTCCTGTCCGCTCTCGGGAGGCTCGCGCGCCACGTGGTCGACGCGCTGCCCGGCCTGGCCGTGGTCGGGGTGACCGGCAGCGCCGGCAAGACCTCCACCAAGGACCTGCTGGCCGCCGTCCTGGCCCCGCTGGGCTCGACGGTCGCGCCGCCGGAGTCGTTCAACAACGAGCTGGGCACGCCGTACACGGCGCTGCGCGCGACCCCGTCGACCCGGCACCTGGTCCTGGAGCTCTCCGCCCGCGGGCCCGGCCACATCGCGTCGCTGTGCGCGATCGCCCCGCCCCGGATCGGGGTGGTGCTCAACGTGGGCAGCGCGCACCTGGGCGAGTTCGGCTCGCCGGCCGCGATCGCGCAGGCCAAGGGCGAGCTGGTCGAGGCCCTCCCGCCCGGCGCCACGCTGCCCGGTGTCACGAGCGGCGCCGGGGGAGTGGCGGTGCTCAACGCCGACGACCCGGCCGTCGCCGCGATGGCCTCGCGGACCGTCGCCCGCGTCGTCACGTTCGGCCGCGCGGCCGGGGCGGACGTCCGGGCCGAGGACGTGGTGCTGGACGCGGGCCGCGCCCGGTTCCGCCTGGTCACCGCCCACGGTGAGGCCCGCGTCGCGCTGAGGCTGGTCGGCGGGCACCAGGTGTCGAACGCCCTGGCCGCCGCCGCGGTCGCCCTCGAGCTGGGGGCGGACGTCGACGGGGTGGCCGCGTCGCTGTCGGCCGCGGAGCCCGCGTCGCGCTGGCGGATGGAGGTCACCGACCGGGCCGACGGGGTGACCGTCGTCAACGACGCCTACAACGCGAACCCGGAGGCCATGCGTGCCGCGCTCGGAGCCCTGCAGTCGATGACGGGTGAGGGGGCCGGGCACCGCCGCAGCTGGGCCGTGCTGGGACCGATGGCCGAGATCGGGGAGGGCAGCGCCGGCGTGCACGCCGAGATCGCCGCCCTGGCCGGGCAGCTGGGCGCGGACCGCCTGGTCGCCCTGGGCTGTCCGGACTACGGCGAGCGCGCCGAGCACGTCGCCGACGTCGCCGAGGCCCTGACGCTGCTGCGCGCCGAGATCGAGCCCGGCGACGTCGTGCTGGTCAAGGCCTCGCGCAGCGCCGGGCTGGAGCGGGTCGCGGCCGGGCTCCTGGAGAACGACGGGCTGGTGTCCCGGTGAGAGGCGTCTTCCTGGCCGCGGGCATCGCCCTGGCCCTGTCCATCCTGCTCACGCCGTACCTGATCAAGTTCTTCGCCCGGCAGGGGTTCGGGCAGGAGATCCGGGCCGACGGGCCGCAGAGCCACCAGTCCAAGCGCGGCACCCCGACCATGGGCGGCGTCGCGATCCTGCTGGCGATCTGGGTCGGCTACCTGGGCTCGCACCTGTTCACCGGCGAGGACATCACCGCCTCGGCGCTGCTGGTCCTGTTCCTGACCACGGCCCTGGGCGTCGTCGGGTTCATCGACGACTTCCTCAAGATCCGCCGCCAGCGCAACCTCGGCCTGAACAAGACGTCGAAGATCGTCGGCCAGGTGCTGACCGCGACCATCTTCGGTGTGCTCGCGCTGCGGTTCGCGAACTCGCGGAACCTGACGCCGGCCTCGGACAGCCTCTCGTTCGTCCGCGACATCACGGTGCTCTCGTTCGGCGTGGTCGGGTTCGTGCTGCTGTGCAACCTGATCGTCGCGGCCTGGTCGAACGCGGTGAACCTGACCGACGGCCTGGACGGCCTGGCCGCCGGCACGTCGGCGATGGTGCTGGCCACCTACGTGATCATCTGCTTCTGGCAGTTCCGCAACAGCTGCGCCGTCGTCGCCAGCGCGGGCTGCTACGAGGTGCGCGACCCGCTCGACGTGGCGCTGGTCGCCGCGGCCGCGATGGGCGGGTGCATCGGGTTCCTCTGGTGGAACGCCTCCCCGGCGAGGATCTTCATGGGCGACACCGGCTCGCTGGCCCTGGGCGGGCTGCTGGCCGGGCTGTCGATGGTGACCCACACCGAGCTGCTGCTGGTCGTCATCGGCGGCGTGTTCGTGGTGGAGGCGCTGTCGGTGTCGCTGCAGATCATCGTGTTCCGGACGGCGCGGAGACGTCTGTTCCGGATGGCACCGTTCCACCACCACTTCGAGCTGGCCGGATGGGCCGAGACCACCGTCATCATCCGGTTCTGGCTGCTCGCGGCGATGTGCGCGGCGATGGGGCTGGGCATCTTCTACAGCGAGTGGCTGAGCGCCTCGGCGGGGCAGTGACGGGCCCCGGCGGCACCGGCCCCTTCGGCGGCCGGGCGGTGCTGGTGGCGGGGGCCGGGATCTCCGGGCTCGCCGCCGTCGACGCGCTCGTCGCGGGCGGTGCGCTCGTGACCGTGTCCGACGACGACCCCACGAAGCTCGCCGCCCTCCCGGACGGGGTCGGCGGCTGCGCCTCCGACGAGATCCCCGCCGGTACCGAGGTGATCGTCACCAGCCCGGGCCGTCGCCCCGACCACGCCCTGGTCGCCGCGGCCGCCGCGCGCGGGATCGAGGTGATCGGCGAGCCGGAGCTGGCCTGGCGCCTGGGCGCGGAGGGTGACCGGCCGCCGGTGTGGCTCGTGGTCACCGGCACCAACGGCAAGACCACCACCACCGAGATGCTCGCCGCGATCCTGCGCTCCGCCGGTGAGGACGCGGTGGCCTGCGGCAACATCGGCTACCCGGTCGTCTCCGCGGTCGCGGCCGGGCACGCGGTGCTGGCCGTCGAGCTCTCCAGCTTCCAGCTGCACTGGTCGCCGTCGGTCCGCCCGGCCGCCGGGGTGGTGCTCAACGTCGCCGAGGACCACCTCGACTGGCACGGCGGGATGGACGGCTACGCCGCGGCCAAGGCCCGCGCGCTGCTCGGGGACGTCGCGGTCGCCGGCGTCGACGACCCGGTCGCCGCGCGGCTGCTGGAGGCTGCACCGGCTCCGCGCCGGATCGGGGTGACCCTGGCCGAGCCCGGCCCGGACCAGCTCGGCGTGCGGGACGGGATGCTCGTCGACCGCGCGTTCGGCGGCGGGGAGCTGCTCGGAGCCGCGGCCGTCGTCCCGGCGGGGCCGCCCGGGGTCACCGACGCCCTCGCCGCGGCCGCGCTGGCCCGCGCGCACGGCGTCCCGGCTCCCGCGATCCGCGACGCCCTCGCCGGGTTCACCCCGGGACCGCACCGCAGCGCCCCGGTCGGCCGGGTCGCCGGCGTCACGTTCGTCGACGACTCCAAGGCCACCAACCCGCACGCCGCCGACGCCGCGCTCGCCGCGGTCCCGGCCCGGGTGCCCGGCGCCCGCGCCGTCTGGATCGTGGGCGGCCTGCTCAAGGGGGTCTCCGCGGACACCCTCGGCGAGCTGGCGCGACGCCACCACGCGCACCTGGCCGGGGTGGTCGTCATCGGCACCGACCGCGCTCCGATCGTCGACGCCCTGGCGCGACACGCCCCCGACCTCCCCGTCGGCGAGGTCACCACGGGTGACCATGAGGGGATGCAGCAGACGCCGCAGGACCCGATGCCCGAGGCCGTGCGCCGCGCCGCCGAGCTGGCCGGCCCCGGCGACGTGGTGCTGCTCGCGCCGGCCGCGGCGTCGATGGACCAGTTCCGCGACTACGCCCACCGCGGGGACGCGTTCGCCGCGGCCGTGCACGACCTGTCGGCTCCCGCGGCGTCCGGGGCCCGGCCATGAGCCGGGCGGCGGGGGAGAAGGACGGGCCCACCCTGCAAGGTGTCGCCGCGTCGGTCGGCTCCGGTACCCAGGGTGCCGTGCGCCGGCTGCGCAAGTGGCTGCGCCGCCCGTTGACCTCGCTGCACCTGGTGCTCGGCGTGTTCGGCCTGCTGACGCTGTTCGGCCTGGTCATGGTGCTCTCGGCGTCGTCGGTCGAGGCACTCGCCGACGGTGGTTCGTCCTACTCGGTGTTCACCAAGCAGCTCCTGTTCTGCGCGGTCGGGTTCGTGCTGTTCTACGTCGGGCTGCGGATCCCACCGCGGGTGCTGCGGGCGATGGCCCCGTTCCTGCTGCTGGCCGGCATCGTCGCGCTGGTCGCGGTGCTGATCCCGGGGATCGGGGCGGTGCGCGGCGGGTCCCGGGCGTGGTTCGCGTTCGGCCCGGTGTCGCTGCAGCCCTCGGAGGCGGTCAAGGTCGCGCTGACGCTGTGGGGCGCGCACGTGCTCGTCGCCCGGCGCGCGGTGATGCACCGCTGGAAGCACGCGCTGAACCCGGTCGTCCCGGTCACCCTGCTGATCTTCACGCTGCTCGTGCTGCAGCCCGACCTCGGCATGACGATCTCGACCGGGATCGTGATGATCGCGCTGCTGTACTTCGGCGGCGCCCCGATGAAGCTGCTC
The DNA here is from genome assembly GCF_004217185.1 of Pseudonocardia sediminis. NCBI lineage: Bacteria > Bacillati > Actinomycetota > Actinomycetes > Pseudonocardiales > Pseudonocardiaceae > Pseudonocardia > Pseudonocardia sediminis. The sequence goes on from NZ_SHKL01000001.1 coordinate 2,166,720, forward strand.
GCGGCGCTGGCCGGCGGCGGTCTGCTCGGCGCGGTGATCCTCGGCCTGACGGCCGGCTACCGCGCCAGCCGGATCTCGGCGTTCCTGGCCCCGAACACCGCCGACCCGCTGGGCCCGGCCTACCAGGCCACCCAGGCGCTGTACTCCCTCGCCGACGGCGGCCTGTTCGGCGTCGGCCTCGGCCAGGGGCGGGCGAAGTGGGACTACCTGCCCAACGCCCACAACGACTTCATCTTCGCCATCATCGGCGAGGAGCTCGGCCTGGTCGGCGCGTTCGCCGTGCTGGGGCTGTTCGCGACGCTGGCCTACACCGGCATGCGGATCTCCGCGCGCAGCGCCGACCCGTGGCTGCGGATCGTCGTGGCCACGTCGACGACCTGGCTCGTGGTCCAGGCGTCGATCAACATCGGGTACGTGGTGGGCCTGCTGCCGGTCACCGGCCTGCAGCTGCCCCTGATCTCGTCCGGAGGCACCTCACTGGTGGTGACCATGTTCGTGTTCGGTCTGATGACCAACGCCGCTCGGCACGAGCCGGAGGCGGTGGCCGCCCTGCGCAAGCACGGGCAGGGCCGCGTCGCCAGGATCCTCGGCCTGCCGATGCCGCAGCCCTACCGGGCCCCGGGCCCGCCCGCACCGCGGTCGGTGGCGCGATGAGCGGCCCCCGGTATCCCGGTCCCGAGGACCGCACGATGGAGATCCGCGGCCTCGGGAACGGCGCCGACGGCCCGTCGATCGTCGTCGCGGGAGGCGGGTCGGCCGGGCACATCGAGCCCGCGCTGGCCGTCGCCGACGCGATCCGGCGCCTGGTCCCCTCGGCCACGGTCACCGCGCTGGGCACCGAGAAGGGCCTGGACACCCAGCTCATCCCGGCGCGCGGCTACAAGCTCGAGCTGATCCCGCCGGTCCCGCTGCCGCGCAAGCCCAGCGGTGACCTGCTCAAGCTCCCGGGCCGCGTCCGCGGCGCCGTCTCGCGGGTCCGCGAGGTGCTCGACCAGGTCCACGCCGACGTCGTCGTCGGGTTCGGCGGATTCGTCTCGCTGCCGGCCTACCTCGGCGCCCGCGGACGGGTGCCGGTCGTGGTGCACGAGGCCAACGCCCGCGCCGGGCTGGCGAACAAGGTCGGCGCCCGGTTCGCCGCCGCCGTCGGCGTGGCCGTGGAGGGCACCGGGCTGGCGCACGAGCAGGTCGTCGGCATGCCGCTGCGCCGCTCGATCACCGGCCTGGACCGGGCCGCGCTGCGCGGCGAGGCCCGCCGGCACTTCGGGCTGCCCCCGGGCGGGCCGGTTCTGCTGGTCTTCGGCGGCTCGCAGGGCGCCCGCACGCTGAACACCGCCGTCGCCGACGCCCTGCCCGCGCTGGTGCACGCCGGGGTCGCAGTGCTGCACGCGCACGGCCGGAGCGGGACGCCCGCGCCGCCGATGCCGGGCTACCGGCCACTGCCCTACATCGACCGGATGGACCTGGCCTACGCCGCCGCCGACGTCGTCCTCGGCCGCAGCGGGATGACGACGGTGGCCGAGCTGACCGCCGTCGGGCTGCCCGCGGTGTACGTGCCGCTGCCGCACGGCAACGGTGAGCAGGCCCTGAACTGCGGGCCGGTCGTCGAGGCGGGCGGCGGGCGCCTGGTGCCCGACGACGAGCTGACCGGCGACCGCGCCCTGTCCGAGCTGATGCCGCTGCTCACCGACCCGTCGCGGGCACTGGACATGGGCCGTCGCGCCCGGGCCGCCGGGCACGGCGACGCCGACGAGCGGATGGCGCGGATCGTGCTGGACGTGATCGGGCGGTGAGAGAGCCTGCGAACGAACCATCGGCACAGCGCGGGCCGTCCGTTCCCGCCACGCCGGAGCCGTCGGTCCCCGGCCTGGGCGCGCACGTCCACCTGATCGGTATCGGCGGCGCCGGGATGAGCGGCATCGCCCGGATCCTGCTGGCCCGCGGGGTCGCGGTGTCCGGGTCCGACGCCCGCGACTCGCGTCCCGTCCTCGCCCTGCGCACGCTCGGGGCACATGTGGCGGTCGGGCACGATGCGGCGAACCTGGACCAGCTCGACGGGCCCGTGACGGTCGTGGTCTCCACCGCGATCCGCGAGACCAACCCGGAGCTGGCCGCGGCCCGCGAGCGCGGCCTGACCGTCGTGCACCGGGCGACGGCCCTGGCCGCCCTGACGCAGGGCCGCCGGCTGGTCGCGATCGCCGGGACGCACGGCAAGACGTCGACCACCTCGATGGCCACGGTCGCGCTGCAGCACTGCGGCGTGGACCCGTCGTTCGCGATCGGCGGCGACCTCACCGCGTCCGGCACCGGGGCGCACCACGGCACCGGTGGCGTGTTCGTCGTCGAGGCCGACGAGAGCGACGGGTCGTTCACCGCGTTCGCGCCGTCGGTCGCGGTGGTCACCAACATCGAGCCCGACCACCTCGACCACCACGGCGACGAGCGGGCCTACCGGGCCGTGTTCGACCGGTTCCTGGAGCGGCTGACCCCCGGTGGCGTACTCGTGACCTGCGGCGACGACCCGGGCGCGGACCGGCTGGCCGCCACCGCCGAGCGGGCCGGGACCACGGTGCGCCGCTACGGGCGCAGCGTCGCCGGCGGCGCCGACGCGCGGCTGCTGGAGTTCGTCCCGGACGGCTTCGGCTCCCGGGTCCGGTTCCGCCACCGCGGCGAGGAGCTCGAGCTGCGTCTCGGCGTCCCGGGAGAGCACATGGCGCTCAACGCGCTGGGCGCCTACCTGGCCGGGATCGAGCTGGGCGTGACGCCGGACTGCCTGGCCGAGGGACTGAGCGGGTTCGACGGCGTGCAGCGCCGGTTCGAGTTCAAGGGCCGCGCCGGGGGCGTCACCGTCTACGACGACTACGCCCACCACCCGACCGAGGTGGCCGCGACCCTGCGCGCCGCCCGCGAGGCCGCGGGTACCGGGCACGGCCGCAGGGGCCGGGTGCTGGTCGCGTTCCAGCCGCACCTCTACTCCCGGACCCGCACGTTCGCCGCCGAGTTCGGCGAGGCGCTGTCGCTGGCCGACGAGGTGATGGTGCTCGACATCTACGGCGCCCGGGAGGACCCCGAGCCAGGCGTCAGCTCCGCGCTGGTGACCGACGCCGTCCGGCTCCCGGCCGAGCGGGTGCACCGGGCACCGTCGTGGGAGAAGGTCCCGGCCGCCATCGCCGCGCTCGCCGTCGACGGCGACATGGTGATCACCATGGGCGCCGGCGACGTGACCGTCCTCGGCCCGGAGATCCTGCGCGAGCTGACGGGCGACCCGGACGGCCGGGAGCGATGACGGGCCCGGGCGGACGCGGCGGGCGCCGGTCCGGCCGGGACGTCCCCGCGCGGGGCCGGGCGACCGCGGGCGCGCCGGCGGACGGGAAGGTCGCGCCGGAGCGGACGGACGCCGCCGAGCCGGGAAGCTTGGCGGAGACCACGAGCCCGGCAGGCCGGAAGGGCACCGGGGAGCGGAAGAGCGCCGGGAGGGCCGGGGCGGCCGACCGTGTGGGGGAGAAGAGCCCCCGCACCCCCGAACAGCAGCGCAGCGCGGCCGAGCGGGCGCGCAAGGTCCGTGAACGACGCGCGGCCGAGCGGGCCGCCCGCGAGGACGGTGCCGACTCCGACACGGGCACCGCCGGTGCCGGCGGGAACCGCCCGGCCGCCCGTCCCGCGCGACCGTCGGCGGAGACCGCCCGCTACCGGCGACGGCGGATCGTCGCCGGCCTGGTGGCGGCCGCGGTGCTGCTGGTCGTCCTGGCGGCCGCAGGGTGGTGGGCGCTCGGACGGTTCGGGCCGTCGGTGTCCGAGGTCCGGGTCACCGGCAACCGTGCCGTGACCACCGCCGACGTGCGGGCCGCCGCCGACGTCGAACCCGGTACCCCGCTGGCCTCGGTCGACACCGCGGGCGTGCAGGCCCGGGTGTCCGGCATCCCCGGCGTCGCGACCGTCGAGGTCGGGCGGAGCTGGCCGGACGCGCTGACCGTGGCGGTGACCGAGCGCACGCCGGTCGCGGTCGTCGACGCACCCGGCGTGCGCCGCCTCGTCGACGCGACGGGGCTGGCCTACCGGAGTGCCCCGCCGGAGGTGCCGCGGCTCCCACTGCTCACCCTGCCCCGGGTCACGCCGGACGACTCCGCGACGCTCGCCGCCGTGGGCCTGCTCACCGCGCTGCCGGTCCCGGTCCGCGACCAGGTGGAGACGGTGGTCACCGGCCCCGGCGGGACGACGCTGGAGCTGACCCTCACCGAGGGCCGCCGGGTCCTCTGGGGCCGCTGGAGCCCGACCGACACGCAGGCCTCCGAGACGGCGCGGAAGGCCGCGATCCTCGGTCCGCTGCTGTCCCGGGAGGGCAGCGTCTACGACGTCTCCAGCCCCTCGCTGCCGACCGTCCGTCGATGATCGACGGCCGCCGGATGCCGTCCGGGTGAACTGTGATCACCCGGACACGGGGCTTGCGCGATGTCGCTGCGCGTGCCCGGACGTGCACGGACAGGTGCCGGACGCTGCAGAAACACCCACACGGGCTGTTGTCCCCGCGCGGCGCGCCTGCTGGACCGCCGACCGGACGGGACCTAGCGTTCGCCCCTGAAGGCCCGGGGTGCCCGGAGCTGGACCGGACCCCGAGCGATGAGGAAGGTGCCGCGCATGACGCCCCCGCACAACTACCTGGCCGTGATCAAGGTCGTCGGCATCGGTGGCGGCGGCGTGAACGCCGTCAACCGCATGATCGAGGTCGGCCTGAAGGGCGTCGAGTTCATCGCGGTGAACACCGACGCGCAGGCCCTCCTGATGTCGGACGCCGACGTCAAGCTCGACATCGGCCGTGAGCTGACCCGGGGCCTCGGCGCCGGGGCCAACCCGGACGTCGGCGGACGCGCGGCGCAGGACCACGCCGAGGAGATCGAGGAGGTCCTCAAGGGGGCCGACATGGTCTTCGTCACCGCGGGGGAGGGCGGCGGCACCGGTACCGGTGGCGCGCCCGTCATCGCCTCGATCGCCCGCAAGCTCGGTGCGCTGACCATCGGTGTGGTCACCCGCCCGTTCACGTTCGAGGGCCGCCGCCGCGCGGGCCAGGCCGAGGACGGCATCCAGGCGCTGCGCAACGAGTGCGACACCCTGATCGTCATCCCGAACGACCGGCTGCTGCAGCTCGGCGACGTCGGGGTCTCCCTGATGGACGCCTTCCGCTCCGCGGACGAGGTGCTGCTCTCCGGCGTGCAGGGCATCACGAACCTGATCACCACCCCCGGCCTGATCAACCTGGACTTCGCCGACGTCAAGTCCGTCATGTCCGGGGCGGGCAGCGCCCTGATGGGCATCGGGTCCGCCCGCGGCGAGGGCCGGGCGGTGCAGGCCGCCGAGAAGGCCATCAACTCGCCCCTGCTCGAGGCGTCGATGGACGGCGCCCAGGGCGTGCTCCTGTCCGTCGCCGGCGGCTCCGACCTGGGCCTGTTCGAGATCCACGAGGCCGCGTCGCTCGTCCAGGAGGCGGCACACCCCGAGGCGAACATCATCTTCGGGACGGTGATCGACGACTCGCTCGGCGACGAGGTGCGCGTCACCGTGATAGCAGCCGGGTTCGAGGGCGGCACGCCCACGCACAAGAAGCTCGAGCCGGCCGCGTTCCGTTCGGCGTCGGCCCAGACGTCCCAGAACACGGCGCAGCAGAACACGGCCCAGCAGAACACGGCGCAGCAGAACACGGCCCAGCAGAACACCGGGTCGAGTGCCGCACCGCAGGCCCCGGCCGCTCCGGCGGCGGCGCCCGCCCCGACGGCCCCGGCCGCGCCGGTGACCGGCAACGGCAACGGGTCCTACGCCTCGGCCACGAACGGGCAGTACCCGCTGACCTCGCAGGCCCCGGCCGCGCGTCCGCCGGCACCGGAGCTGCCGGCCAGCGTCCCGGCCCCGGCGTCCGCCGCCCAGACCGGCACGCTCCCGCCCGCCGCGCCCTACGCCCCGCCGGCCCCGCGCCAGCCCGACGTCGCCCGCGCCCCGGAGCCGACCCGCCACGTCGGCGAGTACGCCTCCGAGCCGGCCGTCGGTTCCTCGTCGCGTCCGGCCGTCGACAACGGCCCGGACGACGAGGTGGACGTCCCGCCGTTCATGCGTCGCTAGTGCGCGTCCGCCGGGTGACGACCACCCGGGCGGGCGGCCGGTCCACCGGCCCGTTCGCCCGGTTCAACCTCAGCCGCGGAGTCGGTGACGACCCGGACGCCGTGTCGGGCAATCGATATCGGCTGGTGCGCGAGCTGGGTCTGACCGGGGCGGTGTTCCTGCAGCAGGTACACGGGACCACCGTCGCCGTCGTCACCGACGCCCCGCGCCCGACCGCGCCGGACCGTCCGGACGCCGACGCCGTCGTCACCACCACACCCGGACTCGGGGTGGCGGTGCTCGCGGCCGACTGCGTCCCGGTCCTGCTCGGCGACCCGCAGGCCGGGGTCGTCGGGGCCGCGCACGCCGGGCGCAAGGGCGCCGCGGCCGGGGTGCTGGACGCGACGGTCGCCGCGATGACCGAGCTCGGGGCCCGGGCCGACCGGCTCGAGGTCCTGCTCGGGCCCGCGGTGTGCGGGCGGTGCTACGAGGTCCCGGCCGTCATGCGCGACGAGGTCGAGGCCGCGCTGCCCGGCAGCGCGTCGAGGACCCGGACCGGCACCGCCGGGCTCGACCTCCGCGCCGGGCTGACCCGCCGGCTCGCCGACCTCGGCGTGACCCGCGTGGGCACCGACCCGCGCTGCACCATGGAGGACCCGGACCTGTTCAGCCACCGCCGCGACGGCCGCTGCGGACGCCAGGCCGCGGTCACCTGGCTGGACCCGCGCCGTCCCTGAGCCCTCGTGCGAGAGTGCCGCCCGCCTCCCGGTCGGGGCACGATGAGGCCATGAACGATCACACCGACCGATCGGCCGAGCTGGCACGGAACCTGGCCGCCGTGCGCGAGCGGATCGACGCCGCGTGTGCCGCCGCCGGGCGGGACGCCGCGTCGGTGTCCCTGCTGGCGGTGACGAAGACCGTCCCCGCCTCCGACGTCGCGGCGCTGCTCGACCTCGGCGTCACCGCGCTCGGCGAGAACCGGGCCCAGGAGGCCGCGACGAAGGCCGGAGAGGTCGCCGAACTGCGTCCGGAGGCGTCGCCGCGCTGGCATTTCGTCGGCGGACTGCAGCGGAACAAGGTCAAGATGGTGCTCCCGTGGGTGACACGCGTGGAGTCGGTCGACTCGCCCCGTCTGGCCCGCGCCCTGGACCGGGCGGCCACCGCGGCCGTCGAGGACGGCTCCCGGACCGGCCCGCTGCCGGTGCTGCTGCAGTACAGCGTCGACGGCGACCCCGAGCGCGGCGGCGTGGCCGACGACGGGCTGATGGAGCTCGCGGACCTGGTGGGAGGCCTGCCGGGCCTCGAACTGCAGGGCCTGATGGCCGTCGCGCCGCTCGGTTCCGAGCCGGACGGCGCGTTCGGTGCGATCGCCGGTGCGGCACAACGGCTCCGCGCCGGCCACCCCGGAGCGACCGAGATGTCGGCCGGAATGAGCGGAGACCTCGAGACGGCCGTCGGTCACGGATCGACAGTGGTGCGTGTCGGAACGGCCCTTGTGGGGGACCGGCGGATAGCCTCGCAGTAATCGCTGGTAGAAGAGTCGTCAAGATCACATTTACCGGGGATGCGTGGCGGGGACATGAGGGTGTGAGGGAGCAGCGGATGAGCGCGATGTACCGGCTCAAGGCCTACTTCGGCATGGTTCCTGCCGACGAGATGGACTTCGTGGACGAGCCGGAGCACTACGCCTCGTCCCGGACCGGCCACAGTGGGCACCGCAGCGACCGCTGGGCGCCCGCCGGAGGGCGGTTCACCGATCCCGACGACTACAACGAGTACGCGTCGGACTCCGCGTCGTCGTTCGACGACGGCTGGTCCGGCCGCCCGGCGCGCGAGGCTTCCCGCCCGGCGCGGGCCGTCCGGGCCGAATCGCGCCTGGACAGGGAGCCCACGGGCCTGTCCGGGCACGGTTCCGGAGGCTTCTCGGGCGGCTCCACGCCGCCCGTCCGGGGCGCTCTGGCGATGGATCCGGAGAGCATCCACGCGACCCGTGAGCCGGTCCGTGCGGAGCGTCCGGTGGCCCCTGTGCCGGCCCCGTCGGCGGTGCCCGAGCAGCGCGACCGGACGCCCTCGGCGCCGGCGACGATCACCACCCTGCAGCCCCGCAGCTACAACGAGGCGCGGACGATCGGCGAGCGCTACCGCGACGGTGTGCCGGTCATCATGAACCTGACCGAACTGGACGACGCGGCCGCAAAACGCCTGGTGGACTTCGCTGCCGGGCTCGCGTTCGCGCTCCGCGGATCGATCGACAAGGTCACCAGCCGGGTGTTCCTCCTCACCCCGGCCGACATCGAGGTGTCGGCCGACGACGCCCGCAGGATCGCCGAGCGCGGGTCTTTCCGGCAGGATTGAGCCGTGGGTGACCTCATCAGGCTCTTGATCTATTACGTCCTGTTCTTCTTCTGGCTGCTGCTCGCGGCCCGGATCGTCGTGGAGATGGTCCGGACCTTCGCGCGCCAGTGGCGTCCGGCCGGTGGCAGCGCGGTGGCGATGGAGGTCGTCTTCACGGCGACCGACCCTCCCGTCAAGTTGCTGCGGAGAGTGATCCCCGTCGTCCGCATAGGCGGCGTAGGACTGGACCTGTCGATTATGGTGTTGTTGCTTGTGGTGTTCATCCTGATGAACGTCACCAAGCCACCCTTCCCGGTGTGAGCCCCAGTCACCCGGGTTGCCGCCGAGGACCGCATGAGGTGATCCGATGCCGCTGACGCCCGCCGACGTTCATAACGTCGCGTTCAGCAAACCCCCGATCGGGAAACGGGGGTACAACGAGGACGAGGTCGACGCCTTCCTCGATCTGGTCGAGGCCGAACTGGCCCGGCTGATCGGGGAGAACGACGACCTCCGAGACCAGGTCGCGTCGCTCGAGCAGCGACTCGGCGACGCCGAGGCCGACCTGGAGGAGGCCCGGTCCCAGCCGGCCCCCGCCCAGCAGACCCAGGCGCTCCAGCGCCAGGAGCCTCCGATGCAGCGTGCTGCCGAGGCCCCGCGCATGGGTGCCGGTGCTCCGGCCCCGCAGCTGGCCGACGGCGGCATGGACGGTGGCGACCACCACGTCCAGGCCGCGAAGGTGCTCGGCCTGGCGCAGGAGATGGCCGACCGGCTGACCGCCGAGGCGAAGAACGAGGCCGACACGATGCTGTCGGATGCCCGGACCAAGTCCGAGCAGCTCCTCTCCGACGCCCGGACCAAGTCCGACGGCCTGGTCAACGACGCACGTGCGCGTGCCGAGACCATGCTCAACGACGCCCGGACGCGCGCCGAGACTCTCGAGCGCCAGTCCCGGGAGAAGTCCGCGACGCTGGTCAGCGACGCGGAACGCAAGCAGAACGAGATCATCGGCGCCATCCAGCGGGACAAGTCCGTGCTGGAGAAGAAGATCGATGAGCTCCGTACGTTCGAGCGCGAGTACCGCACCCGGCTCAAGACCTACCTGGAGTCCCAGCTCCGGGACCTCGAGGGTCGTGGGTCCGCGGCACCGGCCTCGGACGCCGCACGGTCCACCTCGAACGGCGGATACGCCGCGTCGGGGTACGGCCAGAGGGCGGACACCGGGAGCTGATCCCCCGGTTCTGCCGGACGACTGACGACGACCGGGGGAGCGGCCGGGTGCCGCTGCCGAACGACGGAGTTCACCGATGCTGGTGCTCGTTCTGATTCTCGTAGTGATCGCGCTCGCCCTCCTGCTCGGCGGCCTGTTCCTGCACATGGTGGTGCTGGCCTGGACGTCGGTGGGGATCAGCCTGGTCGCCGGTGCCGTGTTGCTCTACGACTGGTTGCAGACCAGGTCGGCGGAGCGCGCGGGCCGGCTGGGCTCCTCCTCCGCACAGGGGAGGGGGCGCGGGTCCGATGAGGACCGCACCGGCGCCGTGGGCGCCGGTGCGGTGGGAGTCGGCGCCGCCGGAACGGTGGGAGCCGCAGGGGCGGCCGGGGCCGCGGGTACCGGGTACGACGACCGGTACTCCGCGGACATGGAACCGGCCACCCAGGTGCTTCCCGTCGTCCCCCGGGAGACGGCCCCGCCGTCCGCGGGGTCGGCGTCGGCCGGGGACGAGCGCCCCGGTGATCCCGAGAACGCATCCGACCAGACGATCGTGATGCCGGTCGTCAGACCGTCCGGCTCTGCTGACGTACCTTCCGGCGTTTCTCGATCGGGTGGAAATTCGTCACAGAGCGTGACCGAATCGCCGTCTGCGGCGGACGAGGCCGACCCGGAAGGGTCGAGGTCGTCCGCCCCGGCGGAGGCCTCCGGGGCGTCCACGGGCGCCTCGGGTGCAGCAGAAGTTGATCACGGAACGTCGCGTCCGGACGGTGGAGCCACGTCCTTCGCTCCGGCGGACGGATCCGCGGACGGATCCGTACCGCGTGCCGGTGCGGGTTCGAGCCCTCAGGGCGCGAGCGCCCAGGATCGGGGTGCCCCGCAGACCGGCTCACCGGCCTCCGACTCCCGGCCCGGTGCCGGAACGGCGGCGGGTCTCGGTGCCGCCGCCGCGGGTGTGGCCGGAGCGGCCGCCGTGGCCGGCAGCACGTCGTCGGCCGCCGGCACGTCATCGGTCGGCAGCACGCCCTCGGCTCGTGGCGCCGATCCGGTCGAGGCCGGGACGGCTCGACAGTCCGACCCCGCGTCCGCCGCGGACCGCGGTCCGGCCGCGGCGTCGTCGGTCGCCGGCTCGGTGCCGGGTGGCTCTGTGCCGGTCGGCGCAGGGACGGGCGGCACAGGGACGGGCGGCCCGGGAACGGGCACGGCCGACAGCACCTCCGTCGTCGGGGGTCCGGCCGGTGCGACCGCCGTCGGATCACCGGATGCCGGAGCAGTACAGGGAAGCGCGGTGCAGGGAAGCGTCGTCCCGCAGGACGACGGAGCGACCACGGCGGTGCCTCTCGGCGGCACCGGCGACCGGGCCCCGGATCGGACGGCGTCGGGATCGGCGGCCGACTCCGTCCCCGGGGACCGGGCGGTCGGCTCCGGAGACCGGGCGGCCGGATCGGCCGCCGCGGACGGCGCCACCGGTGAGACCCGGGACGCCGGTGCCGGCCCGACCGGCGCCGCGGACGGATCCACCGGCTCCGCGGAACGCACCGCGATGCTCGATCCGCAGAGCGCGGCGGCCGGCGGTGTCCCGGTGGCGGTCGGCGAGGCTCCCGAGGAGCCCCGTGACCCGACCACCGCGTCCCTGGTCGCGCGTCTGCCGGACGAGGTCGTCGTCATCGACGAGCACCCGCGCTACCACGTGCAGGGTTGCCGTTCCCTGCCCGGACAGGCCGTGATCCCGCTCCCGGTCAGCGAGGCCGTCGAGCTCGGGTTCACCCCGTGCGGCTGGTGCTCGCCGAACCGGACCCTGGGCGAACGCCACCCGGCCCAGGTTCGCTAGGTGTACTGCCCACGGAGGTTGAGTACATCCGGACTGGCGGTTTGATGTTGACGTGAGGGAGGGCCTCCGGGTCCGGTGTGGATTGCGACATCTACACCTCGACCCAGGAGGCCCTCGTGGTCCACGGTAACGCCCCGCTGTCCCCGACCGGCCGGCTACGTCTGGCCCGTTGTGTGGTCGATGAGGGCTGGCCGCTGCGCCGGGCCGCGGAGCGGTTCCAGGTCGCTGTGAACACCGCCGCCCGCTGGTCACAGCGTTACCGCATCGGCGGTGCGGCGGTTGCGGACCGGTCGAGCCGCCCGCATTACAGCCCGTCGCGGACCGCGACGCGGCGGGAACGGCGGATCGTGTCGATGCGGGTGAGCAGGCGGTGGGGCCCGGCCCGGATCGGCTACCGGCTCGGGATCGCCCCGTCGACGGTGCATCGGGTCCTGGTCCGCTACCGGGTCCCGCGCCTGGCCGATCTCGATCGCGCCACCGGGCGCCCGATCCGCACCCGCCGGCCCCGCCGCTACGAGCACGACGCGCCCGGGGACCTGGTGCACGTCGATATCAAGAAGCTGGGCAACATCCCCGACGGCGGCGGGCACCGGGTTCTGGGCCGAGCCCGCGGCAAACGGATCCGGACCCGCGGGGTCGGCTACAGCTACCTGCACAACGCCGTTGACGATCACTCCCGCCTGGCCTACACCGAGGTCCTGCCCGACGAACGGGCCGAGACCGCGGTTGCGTTCTGGGCCCGCGCCCAGGCGTTCTTCACCGCCTCAGGGATCAGCGTGTCCCGGGTGCTGACCGACAACGGCGCCTGCTACCGGTCCCACCCGTGGCGCGATCTATTGCGCGACAACGACATCGTCCACAAACGGACCCGGCCCTACCGTCCTCAGACGAACGGGAAGGTGGAGCGGTTCAACCGGACCCTGCTCGACGAATGGGCCTACGCCCGCCCCTACCAGCGCGAATCCGACCGGCGAGCAGACCTCGCCGGCTGGCTGCATCACTACAATCACCACCGCGGACACACCGCCCTCCAGGGCCTCCCACCCGCCAGCCGCGTCCCCAACCTCACTGGGCAGAACAGCTAGGCCCGCGCCGGTCCCCGCGGGGGACCGGAGAACCGGGTGGCGCGACCGCGCTACCCTGGTGTCACAGGCGTCGATCCGGCCATCACCGGGGAGCCTCCGGAAGAAACGGACGTCCCCTCCGCACGGGCGGGACGTCCGGACTAGAACCGGACGGATGCGGCCCGTCACCGCCGCGCGAAGGAAGTGGCACGGCTCCCTGCGTGAGCGGGGACCGTGCAAGCGGGGTGGTACCGCGGCATCGCCGGCCAGGCGTCGTCGTCCCCGTGTGAGGAGCTGACCGCACCCGCACGAGGAGCATCCGCCGTGAACGACCCGAACCCGTCCGGCTATCCGGCCGTCGACGCGCACCCGTCCTTCCCCGACGCCGAGCGCGAGACCCTGCGCGCCTGGGACGCCGACGACACGTTCCGCGCCTCGATCGATCAGCGCCCCGCCGGCACGAACGGCGACAACGAGTACGTCTTCTACGACGGCCCCCCGTTCGCCAACGGCCTCCCGCACTACGGGCACCTGCTGACCGGCTACGTGAAGGACGTCGTCCCGCGCTACCGCACGATGCGCGGGCGCCGGGTCGAGCGGCGCTTCGGCTGGGACACCCACGGCATGCCCGCCGAGGTCGAGACCGAGCACCAGCTCGGCATCAAGCACAAGTCCGAGATCGACCAGATGGGTGTGGCCGCGTTCAACGAGGCCTGCCGCACCTCGGTCCTGCGCTACACCGGCGAGTGGCGCGACTACGTCACCCGCCAGGCGCGCTGGGTCGACTTCGACAACGACTACAAGACGCTCGACCTGGACTACATGGAGAGCGTGATCTGGGCCTTCAAGTCCCTGTGGGACAAGGGCTGGGTCTACTCCGGTTTCCGGGTGCTCTGGTACTGCTGGCGCTGCGAGACGCCGCTGAGCGCCACCGAGACCAAGATGGACGACGTCTACCTCGACCGCCAGGACCCGGCCGTCACCGTGGGGCTGCGACTGAACGCGCCGCACTGCGAGGACCTCGACGGCGCGCTCGCCCTGATCTGGACGACGACGCCGTGGACGCTGCCGTCGAACCTGGCGGTGGCCGTCAACCCCGACGTGGACTACGTCGTCGTCGAGGCGAACGGCGAGCGCTGGGTGCTCGCCGAGGCCCGGGTCGCCGCGTACGCCCGTGAGCTGGGCGAGGAGCCGCGGATGCTGGCCCGGATGAAGGGGTCGGACATCGTGGGGTCCGAGTACACCCCGCCGTTCGACTTCTTCGTCGGTCGCGAGAACGCCCACCAGGTGCTCGCCGCGGACTACGTCACCACCGAGGACGGCACCGGCCTGGTGCACATCGCCCCCGCGTTCGGTGAGGAGGACAAGGAGGTCACCGACGCGGCCGGGATCGAGACGGTCGTACCGGTCGACACCCGCGGCGAGTTCACCACCGAGGTCCCGCCCTACACCGGCATGCAGGTCTTCGACGCGAACCCGCAGATCATCCGCGACCTGCGCGACGGCACGTCGCCGCACGTCCAGGGCGTCCTGCTCCGCCACGAGACCTACGACCACCCGTACCCGCACTGCTGGCGTTGCGGCAACCCGCTGATCCAGCGCGCCGTCGACTCCTGGTTCGTGCAGGTGACGGCGTTCCGGGACCGGATGGTCGAGCTCAACCAGCAGATCGACTGGACGCCGGCGAACGTCCGCGACGGCCAGTTCGGCAAGTGGCTCGAAGGTGCCCGGGACTGGGCGATCTCGCGCAACCGCTACTGGGGCAGCCCGATCCCGGTGTGGGTCTCCGACGACCCGCGCTACCCACGCACCGACGTCTACGGCTCGCTCGACGAGCTCGAGCGCGACTTCGGCGTGCGCCCGACCGACCTGCACCGGCCCTACGTCGACGAGCTGACCCGCCCGAACCCGGACGACCCCACCGGCGCGAGCACCATGCGCCGGGTGCCGGAGGTGCTCGACTGCTGGTTCGAGTCGGGCTCGATGCCGTTCGCGCAGGTGCACTACCCGTTCGAGAACGCGGACTGGTTCGAGTTCCACTACCCGGGCGACTTCATCGTCGAGTACAACGGCCAGACCCGCGGCTGGTTCTACACGCTGCACGTGCTGGCCACGGCGTTGTTCGACCGGCCCTCGTTCCGCAGCTGCGTCGCGCACGGCATCGTGCTCGGCGACGACGGCGCGAAGATGTCGAAGTCGCGCCGCAACTACCCGGACGTCAACGAGGTGTTCGACCGCGACGGCTCCGACGCGATGCGCTGGTTCCTGATGGCGAGCCCCATCCTGCGTGGCGGGAACCTGATCGTCACCGAGCAGGGCATCCGCGAGGGGGTGCGCCAGGCGATCCTGCCGCTGTGGAACACCTGGTACTTCCTGTCGCTCTACGCCGGAGCGGCCGGGCGGACCGGGACGACGCGGTTCGACTCCACGCACGTCCTCGACCGGTACGTCCTGGCCAAGACCGCCGACCTGGTCGACCGGGTCACCGAGGCGATGGACGTCTACGACATCGCCGGGGCCTGCGACACGATCCGCGACCACGCCGAGGTGCTGACCAACTGGTACGTGCGCCGTTCCCGGGACCGGTTCTGGGCCGGCGACGCGGACGCGATCGACACCCTGCACACCGTGCTGGAGACGACGTGCCGGGTGGCCGCGCCATTGCTGCCGCTCACCGCGGAGAAGATCTGGCAGGGCCTGACCGGCGGCCGTTCGGTGCACCTCACCGACTGGCCGGGCGGACCGGACCCCCAGTCGACGTCGACGGTGGAGCGTGCCGCGCTGCCGCACGACTCCGCGCTGGTCACGGCCATGGACCGGGTCCGTCAGGTCGCCTCCGGTGCGTTGTCGCTGCGCAAGTCGTCGAAGGTCCGGGTGCGCCAGCCGCTCCCGACGCTGACGGTGGCCGCGGCCGACGCGGCGACGCTGGAGCCGTTCGTCGACCTGCTGCGCGACGAGGTCAACGTCCGCGACGTGGCGCTGACCGACGACGTGGCCGGGCACGGCCGGTTCGAGCTGGCCGTCAACGCCCGCGCCGCCGGCCCACGCCTGGGCGGTGACGTGCAGAAGTGCATCAGGGCCGTGAAGGCCGGTGACTGGACGGCGAACCCGGACGGCACCGTCACCGCGGGCGGCATCGACCTGGTCGAGGGCGAGTTCACCGAGAAGCTGGTGGCCCAGGACCCGGAACACACCGCGTCGCTGCCGGGCAACAGCGGCCTGGTCGTGCTGGACACCACGATCACCCCCGAGCTGGCCGCCGAGGGCACCGCCCGCGACGTCGTCCGGGTCGTGCAGCAGGCCCGTCGCGAGGCGGGCCTCGAGGTGAGCGACCGGATCGGGCTGACCCTGTCCGGGCCGGACGCGGTCCTCGACGCGGTCCGCACGCACGAGGCGTTCGTCGCCGGTGAGGTGCTGGCGACCTCGGTCGGCTACGGCGAGGGCACCTCCGCCTCGTCCGGGCAGGTCGTGGCGCCGGACGGCACGTCGGTCACCGTGCAGGCCGAGGTGACCAGGGCCTGACCCGCCGCGCCGGCCCGTGGCCCGGCGTGCCGAGAGGGGCGCCAGGGCTGTCCGACCATGATCGGACAGCCCTCACGCCCCGCTCGGTGACGCCGGCTCCTCTCCGGAGGAAACTGCGAGTCGCGGAACGGTGAGGCAGCGCTCAGCGACGCAGCAGGCCGGGGCCGCGGGTGGCGGCGAGGTACAGCGTGGCCGCGCCGATGATCGTGGCGAGGACCGCGGGCGTCGCCGGGCCGAACAGCACCACCAGGACGACGAGCCCGAGCCCGGCGAGGAACGTGACGGCGCCGGCGCGCAGGGCCGCGACGTCCGCGTCGCGGGTGCCGTGTTCCCCGACGAGCCAGAGTCCGGCGCGGGCGACGGCGGCCACGAACAGTCCGAGCGCGACGAGTGAGAGCAGTGCCGGTGTGGTCATGGCACCAGGCTCCGCGTGGGAACCGTCAAGGTCCATCTCACGTTTCTCGACGGTTCCGTGCACACTGGCTTCATGATTGATCTGCGACGGGTGCAGGTGCTGCGCGTCGTGCATCACCTCGGCACCGTGACCGCGGCCGCGGGATCGCTGCACCTCACGCCGTCCGCGGTGTCGCAGCAGCTGCGTGTGCTGGCCCGCGAGGTGGGGGTGGAGCTGCTGGTCCCGGAGGGGCGCGGGGTCCGGCTCACCCCGGCCGCGCACACCCTGATCCGGCACGCCGACGAGCTCGCCGCCCGCTGGGAGACCGCGCGGGCGGAGGTCGCCGACGAGGCCGGGTGGACCGGCGGTGTGCTGCGGGTCAGTGGGTTCCCGTCCAGCCTGGACATGGTGGTCGCCCCGGCCGTGGCCGACCTGCGCGTCCGCGAGCCGCGCCTGGACGTCACGATCACCGAGCTCGAGACGGCCGAGGCGTTCGACCGGGTGCTGGCCGGGGACGTCGACGTCGCCGTGATCGTCCCGAACATCGACGGCCCGCCGACCGAGGATCCGCGCTTCGAGCAGGCGGCGCTGCTCGACGAGCCGCAGGACCTGCTCGTCCCGGCCGGGCACCGGCTGGCGCGGGAGCCGGAGACGACGCTTGACGCCGCGGCCGACGACCCCTGGGTGCTGGCCGCGCCGGGCAGCTGCGACCAGTACGAGCTGGCCCTGGTCGCGTGTGCGGCCGCCGGTTTCCGCCCGACGGTGGCGCACGAGGTGCGGGAGTGGGCGGCCGTGGCGTCGCTGGTCTCGTACGGTTTCGGGGTGGCCCTGGTGCCGCGGTTCGTGCGGATCCCCGGCGAGCTCCCGGTCGTCCGCATCCCGCTGCGCGACGGCCCGACCCCGCGACGACGGCTGCTCACCTGCGTCCGCCGCGGCAGTGCCGGCCGGCCCCCGATCGCTCTCGGACTCTCCGCGCTGGCCGCCGCCGCGGCGAGCCTGACCGCGGAGTACGGCGAGCGGCACGTGAGTGCTGCCGAATCATGATCGAACAGCAGGGGTGTGCCGCTCGGTGGCCGTGTCGTCGCCGGACGGGCCTAGGGTCGTCGCCGGACGGGCCTAGGGTCGCGGTATGGGTGAGGCGTCGCGGCGGTGGGCGGAGCTGCAGTCCGGGCGGGGGATCCCGCCGGAGATCCTGGCGCACGCCCCGGCCGACCCGTGGACGCACGACCCGCGCGACTTCCGCGCCCCGGAGGTCCCCGCCGACACCCCGTCCCGCGACGCCGGACTGGAGCTGCTGGGCGGTGGCGGCACCGTCCTCGACGTCGGGTGCGGGGGAGGCGACGCCGCGTTCGCCCTGCTCGGACCCATGACACGTGCCGTCGGCACCGACCAGCAGGCGGACATGCTGGAGGTGTTCGCCGAGGTCGCCCGGGAGCGCGGGGTGCCGTGCGCGACGGTGCCCGGGCGGTGGCCGGACGTCGCGTCCGACGCCGGGACCGCCGACGTCGTGGTGAGTCACCACGTACTGCACAACGTCGTCGACCTCGCGCCGTTCCTGACCGCGCTCACCACCGCCGCGACCCGCGGCGTCGTCGTCGAGATGCTGCCCGAGCACCCGATGGCCTGGCTGGACCCGCTCTGGGTGCGCTTCCACGATCTGCACCGACCGCCGTCCGCGACCGCCGACGACGCGATCGCCGTGCTGGTCGAGCTGGGGGTGGAGCCCGAGGTCCGGCACTGGCAGCGCGCCCGGCGCCACCCGCACGACCCGGACTGGGTGACGCGACGGCTGTGCCTGCCCCCGGAGCGCTCCGGTGAGGTCGACGCGGCGCTGGCGGAGGTCCCGCTGCGGCGGCGCGACGCCGTCACGCTGCTCTGGCGCACCTGACCCGCCGATCCCCGGGCCAACCCCGACCGGAGGACCCCACGACCTGCGCCGATAAGGTTGTCCCGGTACGGCGCGGAGGTGGGGACGGTGAGCCTGGAGCTCGTGTTGGGCGTCGCCGCCGGGGTGGTCCTGCTCGGCGTGCTCGCCGTGCGCGTCTCGGTCGGGCTCGGCCTGCCGTCGCTGCTGCTCTACCTGGGCATCGGCATGCTCCTGGGCGAGTCCGCCCTCGGCTTCCAGTTCTCCGACGCCCGCCTCACCGAGACCCTCGGCCTCGCCGCCCTGGTGCTGATCCTGATCGAGGGCGGCCTGACGACCCGCTGGTCGGCGGTCCGCCCGGCGCTGGGCATCGGGATCCTGCTCTCGACGGTGTCGGTCGTGGTCAGCATCGGCGTCGCCGGGACGGCCCTGCACTACCTGCTCGGCCTGGACTGGCGGGTCGCGCTGCTCTGGGGCGCGGTCCTGTCGTCCACCGACGCCGCCGCGGTGTTCAGCGTGCTGCGCGGCGTCGCCGTGCCGCGGCGCCTGGCCGGGACGCTGGAGCTGGAGTCCGGCATGAACGACGCACCGGTCGTCATCGCCGTGTCGGTGCTCGCCTCGACCGAGGCGATCGGCTGGACGACGCCGCTGCTGGTCGGCTACGAGCTCGTCGCCGGGGCGGTGATCGGGGCGGCGCTCGGGTTCGGTGGGGGCTGGGCCCTGCGCCGGGCCGCCCTGCCCTCGACCGGCCTCTACCCGCTGGCCGCGATGGCGGTCTGCGTCCTCGCCTACGCGGGCGGGCAGTGGGCGCACGCGTCCGGGCTGCTCGCCACCTACGTCTGCGCCCTGGTGCTGGGCAACGTCAGCCTGCCGCACCGCGGCGGCGTCGTCTCCTTCGCCGAGGGCACCGGCTGGCTCGCCCAGATCGGTCTGTTCGTGCTGCTCGGGCTCTACGTCAGCCCGCCGCGGCTGCTCGACGCCGTCGTCCCGGCCCTGATCGCCGCCGCGGTGCTGCTGCTGGCCGCGCGGCCGTTGTCGGTGATGGTCGCGGCGGTGCCGTTCCGGATGCCGTGGCGCGAGCAGGCGTTCCTGTCCTGGGCGGGCCTGCGCGGGGCGGTGCCGATCGTGCTCGCGCTGATCGCCCTGGTCGAGGGCGGGCCGACGTACCAGCCCCTGGTCGACGTCGTGTTCGTGCTGGTCGTGGTGCTCACGCTGCTGCAGGGCACGACGCTGCCGTGGGTGGCGAGTCTCCTGGGGGTGTCCTCGCGGACCGACACCCGCGAGGTCGAGGTCGACGCCGCACCCCTGGACGAGGTCAACGCCGAGCTGCTGCAGGTGAAGGTGCCCGGCGGGTCGAAGCTGCACGGGGTGTACCTGCGTCAGCTGCGGCTGCCGACCGGCGCGACGATCAGCCTGGTGGTGCGGGACAAGGCCGCGTTCACCCCGGACGGCGGCACCCGCCTGCGGGAGGGCGACCAGCTGCTCGTCGTCGCCACCCGCGACGTGCGGGAGTCCGCCGAGCGCCGGATCCGCGCGGTCGACCGGGGTGGTGCCCTGGTCCGCTGGCGCGAGGGCGACCGGCCCGACTGACCCGCGTGTGTGGGCCGTCCGCGCCGACCGCGCATAATCGTGGGGTGACCGAGGAGCGCGACGACCCCGCAGGACCCCGCGCCGGACCGGGCACCGTGAGCAGCACCGTCGCCCGGCGCGGCGTCCCGCTGCTGGCCGGGATCGCCGCCGCCGTGCTCGTGTTCGACGTGCTGACCAAGATCGCCGCCGTGGCGACGCTGGAGCAGCGCCCGCCGCTGGAGCTGCTCGGCGGCGCGGTCTATCTGGTGCTCCTGCGCAACCCGGGCGCGGCGTGGTCGATGGCCACCGGCTACACGTGGGTGCTGACGATCGTCGCGATCGTCGTCGTCGGGGTGATCATCCGGATCGCGCGGCGGCTCGCCTCGACCGGCTGGGCGATCGGCCTCGGGCTGGTCCTCGGCGGAGCGCTGGGCAACCTGATCGACCGGTTCTTCCGCTCACCCGGCCCGCTGCGCGGGCACGTGGTGGACATGGTGTCGCTGTTCGCGCCGGACGGGAGCGTCTGGCCGGTGTTCAACGTCGCCGACTCCTCGATCGTCTGCGGCGGGATCCTGCTCGTGGTGATGGCCGTGCGCGGCATCGAGATCGACGGCTCGCGCGCGCCCGGCAAGGAGGAGCGCTCCGATGGGTGAGCTCCGCCAGATGCCGGTGCCCGACGGGCTCGACGGCATGCGCGTCGACGCCGGGCTGTCCCGGATGCTGGGGCTGTCGCGCACCGTCGTCGCCGGGCTCGCCGAGGAGGGCCGGGTCGCCGTCGACGGCCAGGTCGCCGGCAAGTCCGACCGGCTGCCCGGCGGGAGCTGGCTGGAGATCGAGCTGCCCGACGCCGCGCCGCCGGCCGACATCTCGGCCCCGGCCGAGCAGGTCGCCGGGCTGGCGATCCTGCACGAGGACGACGACATCGTCGTGATCGACAAGCCGGTCGGTGTGGCCGCACACCCCAGCCCCGGCTGGGAGGGCCCGACCGTCACCGGTGGTCTCGCCGCGCTGGGCGTGCGGCTGTCGACCTCGGGCGCGGCCGAGCGGCAGGGGATCGTGCACCGCCTCGACGCCGGCACCACCGGGGTGATGGTCGTGGCCAAGTCCGAGCACGCCTACACCGCGCTCAAGCGGGCGTTCAAGGAACGCACCGTTCTCAAGCGCTACCACGCTGTCGTCCAGGGGCACCCCGACCCGTCGTCGGGGACGATCGACGCCCCGATCGACCGCCACCCCCGCCACGACTACCGCTACGCCGTCGTCGCCAGTGGACGTCCGAGCGTCACCCACTACGACACGGTCGAGGCGTTCCGCGCGGCCAGCCTGCTCGACGTGCGGCTGGAGACCGGGCGCACGCACCAGATCCGGGTGCACTTCTCCGCCCTGCGCCACCCCTGCGTCGGGGACCTCACCTACGGCGCCGACCCGACGCTCGCCGCCCGCACCGGCCTGACCCGGCAGTGGCTGCACGCCCGCATGCTGGGCTTCGAGCACCCCGGTGACGGACGGCAGGTGGAGTTCACCAGCCCGTACCCGGCCGATCTCGCCGCCGCCCTGGACACCCTCCGCGACTGATGCGCGCTCGGACGAGGATCGCGGTCCTGGCCGGGCTCGCGCTGGTGGTGGTACTGGCCGCGTTCGTCGCGGGCAACGAGGGCGGCGCGCCCACCCCGGCGCGCACCGCAGGGTCGGTGCGCCTGGGCCCGGACCCCGGCCAGGCCGTCGCCGAGTACCGGGCGGACCTGGCGCGGCGGCTCCCCGCGCCGGGGGAGGAGACGCTGGCCCTGGTGCAGCTCGCCCGCCCGCTCGACACGACGGACGCGGCCGCGCTGGCCGGACCGTCGGAAGTGGTCACGGGCGTGTTCCGGGTCCCGCTGCCGCGGGTGCAGACGGCGCTGCGGTTCGAGCCGGTCACCGGCACCGGGGACGCCGCCGGTGCCCTCGACGTCGCCCGGCAGCGGGCGGCGTTCGCCGCCGGCGCGGACGTGTCCCGCCTGACCGGGCGCCCCGCCGCCGTCGCGACGGCCGAGCAGCGGGCGCTCGACACGCCGACGTGTGCCTGCCTGCCGGCGTTCGTCGTGCGCGCCGACCGGGCCCGGCTCGAGGCCCTGGCGGTCGCCCCGGGGGTCCGCGCGGTCGACGCCGCACCGGTCGGGACGCAGGTCACCGACCTGGCCCTGGCCCCTCTCCTGCCCGAGCAGACCACCGCCGCGGACCCCCTGCCCGACGACGGCCCGGTCCCGCAGGCCTGAACCCCGCACCCGTCGCGGGCGTCAGGCCCGGGGCGGGATCCCCCGGGAGCGCAGGGTCGTCATGGCCCCGGCGGCGCCGGTCCAGACGTGGGCGTCCCAGCCGTGCGCGCGGGCGGAGCGGACGTTCTCGGCCCGGTCGTCGAAGAACACGACCTGGTCCGGCGAGGTCCGGAACTCGTGGTCGGCGCGGCGGTAGATGTCCGGCGACGGCTTCGCCACCCCGACGTCGGCGGAGAACAGGAGCCGGTCGAACGGCGTGCTCCAGGACGCGGCCCGGACCGCGGCGGCCAGCCCGCGCGGTGCGTTGGACAGCACCGCCAGGCGGACCCGCATCCGGGCCAGCTCACCGACCATCAGCGCGGAGGCCGACGGCAGGGCGGCCCAGCGGGCGACGTCGAGCGCCTCGGCGCGCGCCAGCCGGTCCGGCTCGGGCGCCAGGCCCAGCGCCGTGAAGACCGACCGCCAGTACTGCTCCGGCGGGTCGCCGAGGTCGTGGCGCGGCCGGTGCGACCAGTAGGCGTCGCGCAGGGCGGGCTCGGCGACTCCGAGCTCGGCGGCGAGCACGCGTTCCAGCCCGGAGGACGGGACGAGGACCTCGCCGAGGTCGAACACGACGGTCGGGCCCGTGGTGGGGGTCATCGCCGCCACGGTAACCCCGCATGTCCGGACGCACCCGTACGCGCGCATCTTTCCCGGC
This sequence comes from Pseudonocardia sediminis, assembly GCF_004217185.1. Taxonomy (NCBI): domain Bacteria; kingdom Bacillati; phylum Actinomycetota; class Actinomycetes; order Pseudonocardiales; family Pseudonocardiaceae; genus Pseudonocardia; species Pseudonocardia sediminis. The sequence continues at coordinate 2,189,541 of NZ_SHKL01000001.1, forward strand.
CGATCGGCGGTAGCGTCCACCGTGCCGGTCGTCACATCCACCTCGACCCCTCCGCGAGGAGAGCGGGTGACGTGCACGGCCTCCGACAGGACCGTGGCCCGGGACGAACGCCTCGCTCGGCGAGGACCCCGGTACGCCACGGATGAACGGTCCTCGCGGCCCTGGCCGCCGCCGAGGGTGCTCGCGCCGGTCCCCGCAGGGGGCCGCGGGCGCAGGACCTCACCATCCGCACCCGCGCGCGTCGACGTTCCGTGAGGGCGACGCCGCCGGTGATGGCACCTGTCCATCGACATGAGGAGCTGCCGTGAGTCGGCAGAGTTTATCGAAGGCTCATCAGAAGATCCAGGAACTGTCCTGGGAGCCGGCCTACCACGAGCCGTACATGAAGTACGGAACCGACTACACCTTCCGCAAGGCGGCGAAGAAGGACCCGCTCAAGCAGGTGCTGCGGTCGTACTTCCCCATGCAGGAGGAGAAGGACCACCGCGTCTTCGGAGCGTCCGACGGAGCCATCCGCGGAAACATGTTCCGGCAGGTCCAGGAACGCTGGATGGAATGGCAGAAGCTGTTCCTGTCCATCATCCCGCTGCCCGAGATCTCCGCGGCGCGCTCGATGCCGATGCTGTTCTCCGTGGTCCCGAACCCGGAGCTGCACAACGGCCAGGCGATCCAGATGATCGACGAGGTCCGCCACTCGACGATCCAGCAGAACCTCAAGCGCATCTACATGCAGAACTACATCGACCCGGCCGGGTTCAACAACAGCCTGCGCGGGTTCCAGAGCGACTACTGCGGCACGATCGGCCGCCAGTTCGCCGAGGGCTTCATCACCGGTGACGCGATCACCGCGGCCAGCGTCTATCTGACGATCGTCGCCGAGACGGCGTTCACGAACACGCTGTTCGTGGCCATGCCGGCCGAGGCCGCCGCGAACGGTGACTACCTGCTGCCGACGGTGTTCCACTCGGTCCAGTCCGACGAGTCCCGCCACATCTCCAACGGCTACGCGACGCTCCTGATGGCGCTGTCGGACGAGGACAACCGGGCGTTGCTCGAGCGCGACCTGCGCTACGCGTGGTGGAACAACCACCGTGTCGTGGACGCCGCGATCGGCACGTTCATCGAGTACGGCACGAAGGACCGTCGTCAGGACCGCGAGTCCTACGCCGAGATGTGGCGACGCTGGGTCTACGACGACTACTACCGTGCCTATCTGATCCCGCTCGAGAAGTACGGCCTCGTCATCCCGCACGACCTCATCGAGGAGTCGTGGAACCAGATCTGGAACAAGGGCTACGTCCACGAGGTCGCGCAGTTCTTCGCCACCGGCTGGCTCGCCAACTACTGGCGCATCGACCCGATGGACGACACCGACTTCGAGTGGTTCGAGCACAAGTACCCGGGCTGGTACGACAAGTACGGCGCATGGTGGGAGAACTACGCCCGCCTGTCGAAGCCGAACGGGCACAACCCGATCGTGTTCGAAGACGTCGACTACGTCTATCCCGCACGGTGCTGGACCTGCATGGTTCCGTGCCTGGTGCGCGAGGACATGGTCACCGCCGAGGTCGAGGGCCGGCACCGCACCTACTGCCACGAGGTGTGCCGCTGGACCGACGTCGAGGCGTTCCGCCCGACCTACGACGGCCGGGAGACCCCGAACATGGGCCGCCTGGTGGGCAAGCGCGAGTGGGAGACGCTCTACCACGGATGGAACTGGGCCGACATCGTCTCCGACATGGGCTTCGTGCGTGACGACGACAAGACGATGACGGCCCAGCCGCACCTGGACCTGAACCCGAAGAACATGTGGACGCTCGACCACATGAAGCGGTGCCCTCCGCTGCAGAGCCCGAACGTCCTGCTCAACGAGATGGACGACACCGCCCGGGCCGCGTACGTGGCCGACTACAACAAGCAGGGACCCGCCGGACGCCCGGCGCCCGCGAGCTCCTGAGAACCGGTCGGGCGGTCCCGTGAGGCCCGCGCCCCCGGTGACCGCCCGACCGAGCTGAACGACCTGCCGGCATCGCTCCTGCGTGCCGGCAGGTCGTCGTTCACGGCCTCCGGCGGAGCGCTGTCCCCTCCGGCGAGGGGCGGACCCGACCGACCCTGAGGGGGCCTGCCCCCGGACCCGGAGGACATCCCCGATCCGCGGTCGGGGTCGTTCCCGATGATGCGCCCCCGTGCTGGTCAGCACGATGATTCCCATGAGCGGTCGGGGGGTCGGCGAGCGTACCGGCGCGGTACCGGACACGGCCGCCGGCGCGGCACCGGCCGTCGTGGCCGCCGGGGTCGCGGTCGCCGTCGCGGCGGTGCTCCTCGCGCACGTGCTCGGAGCGGGGTCGCTCGACCCGGTCGCCCTGACCGTCAGCGACTACGTCGCGGTCCCCGGGGGAGGAGTCCTCCTCGGGCTCGCCGCGGCCGGGCTCGCGACCGCGGGCGCCGCCCTCGTCCGGGCCGTCCCGGGCCGCGGGTGGCCGCGGGCGGTGGCCGTCCTGTTGTCGGCCTGGTGCGTCGCCCTGGTGCTCGTCGCGGTGTTCCCGACGAACGCGCCCGGCTCGGCGCCGGACCTGGCCGCCGCGGTGCACCGCTGGGCCGGGGCCGGTGTCTTCGCCCTCCCGCCGGTCGCCGGGCTGCTGGTCCTGCGGCGGACCGGGGCGCCGGTGACGGCGTGGGCCCCGACGGTCGCCGCCGGCGCCGGGGCGCTGGTGTTCCTGCTCTGCCACGCGCCGGCCGTCCTCTCCGGCGCCCCGCCGTTCCCGCTGCTCGGTGTCGTCGAACGGGTGGCCCATCTCCTGCTGTGCGGCCAGGTCCTGGCGCTCGGGCGTCGTGCCGGCTCGCCGGCGACGCCCCGGGTCGCGGCGGTGTCGCGATGACCACGGTCGCGGTCGTCCTGGCCGTCCTCGCCGCGGCGTCGTTCGCCGTCGCCGCGGTGGCCCAGCACCGCGCCGCCCGTGGTCCCGGGGACACGGGCACGGCCCCGCTGCGGGCCCTCGTCCGGCGCCCGCTGTGGCTGCTCGGCACCGGGGCCGCGGTGGCCGGAGCCGGCCTGCACGCGGTCGCGCTCGGGCTCGCGCCGGTGGCGCTGGTGCAGCCCGTCGGCGTCCTCGCGGTGCCGCTGGGGGTACTGGCCGAGCACCGCCTCGCCGCCCGCGAGGGGCTCCCGCCCGGTGCCGGGGCCGGGACGACGGCCGGGGTGGCGCTCGCGGTGGCCGGGGTGGCGGTGTTCGTCCTCGTCTCCGCCGGGAGCCCGTCCGGCGTCCGGTTCGACCCGGGCACCGTGCTGACGACCGCCGCGGTGCTCGCCGCCGCGGGCGCGCTCACCCTCCTGCTGTCGCGACGGGTGCACGGCACTGCCCGCTGCCTGGCCCGCTCGGTCGCCGCCGCGGTCGCGTTCGGACTGGTCTCGGCCCTGCTGCGGGCCGGGCTCGCCCACCTGACCGGGCCCGGTGCGTCCGCGGCGGTGCTCGCCGCGATCGGGGTGCTGCTGGTCGCGGCGCTGCTCGTCGGCGGCGTCGCGGTGCAGCTCGCCTACCGCAGCGGCCCGCCGTCGCTGGTGCTCGCCTGCCTGACCGTGCTGGATCCGATGGTCGCGGTCGGGTTCGGCGTCACGGCGCTGGGTGAGCGGATCGGCACCTCGACCCTCGACGCCGTGCTCGCCGGCGGGGGAGCGCTCCTCGCCGTCGCCGGGGTCGTCGCGCTCGCCCGCCACCACCCCGACGCCCGCGCGCGGGACACCGCTCGCGCCCCCGGGCCCGCCCGCCTTACCGATCCCGCCCGCCTCACCGATCCCGTCCGTCCGACCCGTCCCTGAAGGAGTGTCCCGTGAGCTCACCGCTGCGCGTCCTGATCGGCGCCGACACCTACCCGCCCGACGTCAACGGCGCCGCCCGCTTCACCGAGCGGCTCGCCGGCGGCCTGGCCGGCCGCGGCCACGAGGTGCACGTCGTCGCGCCGTCGCCGACCGGCCCGCCGGGCCGCGGCGGGGGAGCGCCCGGGCATCCGGTCGTGCACCGGGTGCGCTCGCACGCCTACCCGTCGCAGGAGCGGTTCCGGGTGAGCCTGCCCTGGCGGGCCGCCGCGGCGACGGCCGAGCTTCTGGGCGAGCTGCGCCCGGACGTCGTGCACGTGCAGTCGCACTTCTCGGTGGGGCGCGGGCTGGCCGTGGCCGCGCACGCCCGGGGCGTCCCCCTGGTCGCGACGAACCACTTCATGCCGGAGAACCTGCTCGACCACGCCCCGGTGCCGGCCTCGGCGGCCGGGTGGGTGAGCCGGTGGGCGTGGCGGGACCTGGCCCGGGTCTACGGCCGGGCGGACGCGCTGACCGCGCCCACCCCGTGCGCGGTGCGGATGCTCGACGAGCGCGCCGGGCTGCCCGGCGGACGGGCCGTGTCCTGCGGGATCGACGTCGCGCGCTTCGCCGGCGGGGCCGAGGACCCGGTGCCCACCGTGCTGTTCGTCGGCCGGCTGGAGCAGGAGAAGCGGGTCGGGGAGCTGGTCGCCGCGTTCGCCCGGGTCCCCGGGGACGTGCGGCTGGAGATCGTCGGGGACGGGAGCCGCCGGGCGGAGTGGACGGCGCTGGCCCGACGCCTCGGCGTCGAGAGCCGGGTCCGATTCCGCGGCTTCGTCGACGACGACGAGCTCGTGGCCGCCTACCGGCGCGCGGCCGTGTTCGCCATCCCCGGCGTCGCCGAGCTGCAGAGCCTGGTCACGCTCGAGGCGATGGCCGCCGGACGGCCGGTGGTCGCCGCGGACGCGGTCGCGCTGCCGCACCTCGTCCGCCCGGGCCGGACCGGGTGGCTGTACCCGCCCGGTGACGTGGACGCGCTCGCCGCGGCGCTGAGCGCCCTGCTGGCCGACCCGGCGGCCCGGGCCCGGATGGGCGCCGCCGCCCGCGAGACGGCCGGCACGCACGCCCTGGACGCCACCCTGGACGCGTTCACCGACCTCTACGCCCGGGTGTGCGGCACCCGGGTGACCCGCCGCGCGCGGGAACGGACGGCGGCCGCATGACGGGCTGCCCCGACGGTGCCCGGAGGCGGGCCCGCGACGGGTCCCGGGACGGGGCCCGAGGCGGGTCGGGGGACCCGCCCGGAGGCGGGTCCGACACGCCCCGGCGCGGTGAGCTGGGGGTTCACCTCCCCGGTGCCCGGGTAGGCGGAACTGTCGGTGCCCGGAGCTAGTCTGGTCCTCACGTCGACCCCGTGGACGCTGCGGAGGGAATCCCACCGTGACCGGTCCGGCGCGGACCCCACCGCGCCGACGCCGGACACGTTCCCTCCCAGGTCACGGGGTCGCGGGAGTTGTCGTACCGCGTCTTCCCAGGGCGCGTGAAGGGAGCCTGGAACACACATGGCAGCGGTCAGCGGTACCTCGAACGACGGGTTCGTCCACCTGCACACCCACACCGAGTTCTCGATGCTCGACGGGGCCGCGCGACTGGACGACCTGTTCTCCGAGGCCCAGAAGATGGGCCAGTCCGCGATCGCGATGACCGACCACGGCAACGTCTACGGCGCCTACGAGTTCTGGCGCAAGGCGAAGGCGGCCGGGGTCAAGCCGATCATCGGCATGGAGGGCTACCTCGCGCCCGGGTCGCGGCACGAGCGCAAGCGCGTCTCGCTCGACGGCAGCCTCGGGCGCAACAGCGACAACCCCGACCTCATGTACACCCACATGACGCTGCTGGCCGAGAACACCGAGGGGATGCACAACCTCTTCCGGCTCTCCTCGCTGGCCAGCCTCGAGGGGTACTACTACAAGCCCCGTATGGACCGTGAGCTGCTCGAGCGCTACGGCAAGGGGATCATCGCGACCACCGGCTGCCCGTCCGGCGAGGTCGCGCGCCTGCTCCAGCAGAACGACTTCGACGGTGCCTGCCAGGCCGCGAGCGACTACCGCGACATCTTCGGCAAGGACAACTTCTTCTGCGAGCTGATGGACCACGGCATCGAGATCGAGAAGCGGGTCCAGGAGGACCTCTTCGCGCTGAAGAAGAAGCTCGACCTGCCGGGCCTGGCCACGAACGACCTGCACTACACCTACCCGGACGACACCAAGGCGCACGAGGTGCTCCTCTGCGTGCAGACCGGCAAGACCATGAACGACCCGAACCGCTTCAAGTTCGACGCGCAGGACTTCTACCTCAAGTCCGCCGCCGAGATGCGCGGTCTGTGGGACCCGATCCACCCGGAGGCCTGCGACAACACGCTGCTCGTCGCCGAGCGCGTCCAGGTCGACTTCACCGAGGGCCAGGACCTGCAGCCCCAGGCCCCGGTGCCCGAGGGCGAGACCGAGGAGTCCTGGCTGGTCAAGGAGGTCGAGCGGGGGATGCACCAGCGTTTCCCGAACGGCATCACCGAGCAGTACCGCCAGCAGGCGACCTACGAGCTCGGCGTCATCATGAAGATGGGCTACCCCGGCTACTTCCTGGTCACCGCGGACCTCATCCAGCACGCCAAGTCGGTCGGCATCCGGTGCGGCCCCGGCCGCGGGTCGGCGGCCGGCTCGCTGGTCGCCTACGCGCTGGGCATCACCGACCTCGACCCGATCCGGCACAAGCTGATCTTCGAGCGGTTCCTGAACCCGGACCGCATCTCCATGCCCGACATCGACATGGACTTCGACGAGCGCCGGCGCGGCGAGATGATCCGCTACACCACCGAGAAGTACGGCGAGGACCGGATCGCCCAGATCATCACCTACTCCACGATCAAGGCGAAGGCCGCGATCAAGGACTCGGCGCGGGTGCTGTTCGGCCAGCCCGGCTACTCGGTGGCCGACCGGATCACCAAGGCGATGCCGCCCGCGGTGATGGGCAAGGACATCCCGCTGTCGGGGGTGTTCGACCCGTCGCACAAGCGGTACTCCGAGGCGACCGAGGTGCGCGCGCTCTACGAGGCGGACCCGCAGGTCAAGGAGATCATCGACACCGCGCGCGGCCTGGAGGGCCTCAAGCGCCAGTGGGGCGTGCACGCGGCCGGTGTGATCATGTCGGCGAAGCCGCTGCTCGACGTCATCCCGATCCAGCGCCGCGAGGCCGACGGCGCGATCATCACGCAGTTCGACATGGGCGCCTGCGAGACGCTCGGGCTGCTCAAGATGGACTTCCTGGGCCTGCGCAACCTGACGATCATCGACGACGCGCTGGAGAACATCGAGCTCAACGGCAAGCCGACGCTCGACCTCGACCACCTCGAGCTCGACGACACCACCACCTACGAGCTGCTCTCCCGCGGGGACACGCTCGGGGTGTTCCAGCTCGACGGCGGCCCGATGCGCGACCTGCTGCGCCGGATGGCCCCGACCGAGTTCGAGCACATCTCCGCGGTCGGCGCGCTCTACCGGCCGGGCCCGATGGGCGCGAACGCACACAACGACTACGCCGACCGCAAGAACGGCCGTCAGGAGATCACGCCGATCCACCCGGAGCTGGCCGAGCCGCTCAAGGAGGTCCTCGGCGAGACGTTCGGCCTGATCGTCTACCAGGAACAGGTCATGTCGATCGCCCAGGTGCTCGCCGGGTACTCCCTCGGCAAGGCGGACCTGCTGCGCCGGGCGATGGGCAAGAAGAAGAAGGAGATCCTGGACAAGGAGTACGACGGCTTCGCCCAGGGCATGAAGGACAACGGCTACTCCGCGGCCGCGGTCAAGACGCTCTGGGACATCCTGCTCCCGTTCTCCGACTACGCGTTCAACCGCGCGCACTCGGCGGCCTACGGTGTCGTGTCCTACTGGACGGCCTACCTCAAGGCCAACTACCCGGCCGAGTACATGGCCGCGGTGCTCACCTCGGTGCGCGACGACAAGGACAAGGCCGCGATCTACCTCGCCGAGTGCCGGCGGATGGGGATCACCGTCATGCCGCCCGACGTCAACGAGTCGGTGCGCAACTTCGCCCCGGTCGGCACGGACATCCGGTTCGGCCTCGGCGCGATCCGCAACGTCGGGTTCAACGTCGTCGACGCGATCGTGGCCGCGCGCCGGGAGAAGGGGGAGTTCGCCGACTTCTCCGACTTCCTGCGCAAGGTCGACGCGGTGGTCTGCAACAAGAAGGTCATCGAGTCGCTGATCAAGGCCGGCGCGTTCGACTCGCTCGGGCACACCCGCAAGGGCCTGCTGCTCGTGCACGCCGACGCGATCGACGCCGTCATGAGCACGAAGAAGGCCGCCTCGATGGGGCAGTTCGACCTGTTCGGCTCCATGGACGGCACCTCGGACGGCGGCGACGAGCTCGGCGGGATCTTCGACGTCAAGGTCCCGACCGAGGAGTGGGACTCCAAGCACCGTCTCGCGGTCGAGCGGGAGATGCTCGGGCTCTACGTCTCCGGGCACCCGCTGCAGGGGTTCGAGCAGTCCCTCGCGGCGAAGGCCGACACCCCGATCTCCGCCATCATCGACGGGACGGTCCCCGAGGGTGCGCAGGTCACCGTCGGCGGCATCCTGGCCAACGTCAACCGCCGGGTGAACAAGAACGGCGAGCCGTGGGCGTCGGCGCAGATCGAGGACCTGGTCGGCGGCGTCGAGGTGCTGTTCTTCCCGCGCGCCTACCAGGTGGTCGGCGTGGACGTGGCCGAGGACGCGATCGTGCTGGTCAAGGGCCGGGTCAACAAGCGCGACGACCGGGTGTCGCTGATCGCGAACGACCTCGCCGTGCCGGAGCTGCAGGGTGCGGGGGAGGCGGGCCTGCCGTTCCGGGTCAGCCTGCGCACCGAGCTGTGCACCCCGGAGCGGGTCGCCGCGCTCAAGGAGGTGCTGACCCACCACCCGGGCACCTCCGAGGTGCACCTGGCGCTGGTCTACGGCACCAAGACCACGATGCTCAAGCTCGACGACCGGCTCAAGGTCACCAACACCTCGGCGCTGATGGGCGACCTGAAGGCCCTGCTCGGCCCGGGCTGCCTGGGCTGAGCCCGCGGGTCCGCCGGCCTGCCCGTCCGCTGCCGGCGCCGGGGGAGCGGGCGGCGCCGGGGGACCGGCGTCAGAGGTCCCGGTCGGGCCCGGCGGCGATCGTCGCGGCCGCGTCGAGCATCTGCGCCCCGACCGGTTGCAGGCCGATCGCGGTGGCGACCAGGCCGGTCGCGACCCGCTCGGCCACACCCCACTCCCAGACCGCCACCGGGTCGCACCCGGTGGCGCGGGCGAGGTCGTGGGCCCGCCGGTGCGGGCCCTGCGCCATCAGTTCCACGGGGTCCTCGCGCATCAGCACCCCGAGGTCGTACTCGGGTTCGGCGAACAGCCCGTCCGGGTCGACGAGGACGAACCCGCCGGTCCGGCCGGGGCCGGTCCCGTCGGCGGACACAGCGGTCCCGTCGGCGGAGGTCTCACCAGGGGCGAGGCGGCGCAGGGCGTTCCAGGCGTGCACGTCGCCGTGCACCAGGACGGCGCGTTCGTCGTCGTGCGCCGCGGCCCGGCGTCCGGCGCAGGTCAGGGCGTGTTCCACGGCCGCCTCCGGGCAGGGACGGTCGAGCTCGTCCCAGATCCGCGTGACCGAGCCGGCGAGCCACCGCCCCTTCTCCGCGCCGGTCATCAGCCCGGCGTCCGGGGCCGGGGTCCAGAACCCGGCGGCCAGCGCGGTGAGGATCTCCAGCCTCCGCCCGAAGCCGACCCCGAGCGCGGCCAGCGACGGGCCGAGACGCTCCATCAGCAGCGCGCCCCGCGCGTCGTCGGAGCGCAGCAGCGTGACGCACGTCCCGCCGGAGGTCCGCCGGAGCACGGCGATCTCGTCGGCGACCGGGATGCCGTCGGAGCGCGGGACCAGCAGCTTGAGCACGGACGGGCGACCGTGGTCGTCGAGGGCCTCGCAGACGACCGCGTCGGTGCCGTCGGGGTAGACGGTGCCGACGGTGACCGCCCAGTCGGCCTCCAGCCCGGCGACAAGGTCGGGGAGGTCCCGGAGCCAGTCCCGGGCGCCGAGAAGGGCGAGCTTCTCCCGGACGACGGCGGGGACCTGCGCGATGTCGAACACGACCTCAGCCGACCACGGGGTGCAACCGGGTTACGCGTGCGTCAGCCGGCCCGGCCGACGAGGTCGTGCCAGCACGTCCGGGCGGGTTCGTCCCAGCGTGCGTGCAGCGCGGCGAACAGTGTCGCGGCCCGGGTGCCGGCCCAGTGGTCGGGCAGCAGGGCCGAGGGCAGCTCCGGGTCCAGGAACGGGAACCGGCGCCAGGCGTGCACCAGCAGCACCTGCCGGGTCAGCACGTCCGCCGGCGGCGGGGCGTCGGCGTAGGGGGTGAACCCGGCGAGGAACTCCTCGTAGGCGTGCTCGACGCGGTCGAGGTCCCAGGCCTGCGCGACGACGTCGGAGGGCCGCCCGATCGCGCCGAAGTGCCCGACGAACGAGCTGGTCACCCCGCCGAGGTCGAGGTCGTCGAGGACCCGGGTCACCTCGGTCTCCTTCGCCGGGTCGGGGGAGACCCATACCCCGGGGGCGGGCGAGCCGAGCCCGGCCCAGGCCAGGCGAGTGCGCAGCCGGTGCCGCAGCTGGCGGCGCGACTCCGGCACGCTGGCCAGCAGCACCAGCCAGCGGCCGTCCCACTCCGGGGCCGGGGTGCCGAAACCGTAGATCCGCGCCGCGCCCTCGGAGAGCAGCCGCCGTCCGCGGGCGGTCAGCGACCAGCGCACGCGGCGTCCCGACCGGTCGGAGTCGAGCAGCCCCTCGGCGGCGGTCCGGGCCAGCGCCTGGCGGGCCGACTTCGGCTCGACCCCGAGGTCGCCGAGCACGTCGAGCAGCACCTGGGTCCAGACGGGCTCGCGCTCGGGCAGGACGAACTCGCCGAGCACGGTCAGCAGCAGCGAGCGGGCACTGGTCTGCCCGAGCTCGCGGCGCCGCAGCGCGGGGGTGTCCGGGTCCGCGCGGGTCGCCGGGGTGGTGTGCGGGGGCATGGCCGGATCAGCGTAGAGGCTTGCGGCCCGTGCGCGCCCCGGCGCGCCCGGGGCGGGGACGTGCGCGTCCCTCCGATCGGTCCCTCTCGGTGCACCACCTCCGCGGTGACCACTACTGTGAGTACCCGTGGACACCCGGGATCCCTCCGAGCGGTCCGGTCCGGCCCGGGTTCCTGCGGTGCAGGCGGAATCGCCGGCCGGATCGGCGTCGGACCGCACCCGCGAGGTGCTGGCCGTCGACCGCGACCACGTCTGGCACCCGTACGCGCCGATGCCCGGGACCTCGCGCCCGATCGTCGTCGAGTCCGCGTCCGGGGTCCGGCTGCGCACCGCGGACGGCCGCGAGCTCGTCGACGGCATGTCGTCGTGGTGGTCGGCAATCCACGGCTACCAGCACCCGGTCCTCGACGCGGCCGTGCGCGGCCAGCTCGGCCGGATGAGCCACGTGATGTTCGGCGGGCTGACCCACGGGCCGGCGGTGGACCTCGCGCAGCTGCTGGTCGAGGTCACCCCCGAGGAGCTGCAGCACGTCTTCCTGGCCGACTCCGGGTCGGTGTCGGTCGAGGTCGCGATCAAGATGTGCCTGCAGTACTGGCGCTCGCGCGGGCGGCCGGGCAAGCACCGGCTGATGACCTGGCGCGGCGGCTACCACGGGGACACGTTCGGTGCGATGAGCGTCTGCGACCCCGACGGCGGCATGCACTCGCTGTGGAGCGACGTGCTGCCGCAGCAGGTCTTCGCCGACCCGCCGCCGAACTGCTTCGAGCACGACTACGTCGCGCACCTGGCCGAGCTCGTGGAGACCCACGCCGACGAGCTGGCCGCGGTGATCGTCGAACCGGTCGTGCAGGGCGCCGGGGGCATGCGCTTCCACGACCCGCGCTACCTGCACGTGCTCCGCGAGCTCTGCCACGCCCACGACGTGCTGCTGGTCTTCGACGAGATCGCCACCGGCTTCGGCCGCACCGGCGAGCTGTTCGGCGCCGACCACGCCGGGATCAGCCCGGACGTGATGTGCGTGGGCAAGGCGCTGACCGGCGGCTACCTGACGATGGCCGCGACGCTGTGCAGCTCCCGGGTGGCCGCGGGCATCACCGACGGGCAGGCGGGCGTCCTCATGCACGGGCCCACGTTCATGGGCAACCCGATGGCCGCGGCCGTGGCGCACTCGTCGGTGTCGCTGCTGCTCGAACGGGACTGGCAGCGCGAGGTGAAGCAGATCGCGGCCGCCCTGCGGGCGGGGCTGACCCCGGCCCGTGCGCTGCCCGGCGTGCGCGAGGTCCGGATCCTCGGGGCGATCGGCGTGATCGAGCTCGACCACGAGGTGGACATCGCCGCGGCGACGTCGGCGGCCGTCGTGGCGGGGGTGTGGCTGCGCCCGTTCCGCAACCTCGTCTACGCGATGCCGCCGTTCGTGTGCACGCGCGAGGACGTCGCGATGATCACCGCGGGTATGCGGGCGGCTGCCCTCGCCGGGTGATCCGGGGCGGTCCCGCGTGACCCTCTGCACTCGGACGTGTGATCGGCAACGTGACGTCGATCACGTTTCCGGTGGGTGAACGACGCTGACCGGCGGTTACCGCGCAGGCGGGCCGAACGATGAGAAGCGCTCTCATCCTTATCGGGTTCCGTGAAGATCAACGACCGCACTGTCGCGTTCGACCCCCCACGACCGTCCGTCACGGAGGACACCCCCAGTGCATCCCTCGAGAAAATCGATTACCGGGACCTCGGCGCAGACCCCCGCGTCGACCCGGACCCACCAGGACGAGCACTCTCCGACCGAGTCGGGCCGGGGTGAGCACTCGCCGCCCCCGACCGGCCTGCGCTCCTGGTTCCCGCACGCCCGGGCGGACCTGTCCGCCTCGCTCGTCGTCTTCCTCGTCGCCGTCCCGCTCTCGCTCGGCATCGCCGTCGCCTCGGGCGCCCCCATCCTCGCCGGGCTCGTCGCCGCCGTCGTCGGCGCGATCGTCGCCGGCCTCCTCGGCGGATCCCCGCTGCAGGTCAGCGGCCCGGCCGCCGGTCTCACGGTCGTGGTCGCCGAGATGATCAACCGGTTCGGCTGGCAGGTCACCTGCCTGATCACCGCCGGTGCGGGTCTCATCCAGATCGTCTTCGGCCTGACCCGGCTGGCCCGCTTCGCCCAGGCGATCCCGCCCTCGGTCGTACACGGGATGCTCGGCGGCATCGGTCTCACGATCGCCCTCGCCCAGCTCAACGTCGTCTTCGGTGGCCAGTCGCAGACCGCCGCCCTGGACAGCCTCACCGCCCTGCCCGGCAGCATCGCCGGTCTGGCCTGGCCCACCCTGCTGGTCGGCGCGCTGGTGATCGCCGTGATGCTCACGTGGCCGAAGCTGCCCGCCCGCGCCCGGGTCGTCCCCGGTGCGCTGGTCGCCGTGGTGCTCGCCACCGTCGTCGCGCTCGCGTTCCCCGAGGTCCCCCGGGTCGAGCTCGGCGGCTCGCTGCTCGACGCCATCGCGCTCCCGGTCCTGCCGGAGGGCAACTGGGCCGGCGTGATCGGCGGCATGCTGACCATCGCGCTGATCGCCAGCGTGGAGAGCCTGCTCTCGGCCGTGGCCGTGGAGCGGATGAAGCCGGGTACCCGTACCGACGCCGACCGCGAGCTCCTCGGCCAGGGCGCGGCCAACACCGTGTCCGGCCTGGTCGGCGGGCTGCCGATCACCGGTGTGATCGTGCGCAGCTCGGCCAACGTCCGGGCCGGTGCCCGGACGCGGGCCTCGGCCGTCCTGCACGGGGTGTGGATCGCGGTGTTCGCGATCCTGCTCGTCGGGGTCGTCGAGATGATCCCGATGGCGGGCCTGGCCGGTCTGCTGGTCGTGGTCGGCCTGCAGCTGGTGAAGCCGGCCGACATCCGCACCGCGCGCAACCACGGCGAGCTGGCGATCTACGTCGTCACCGTCCTCGGTGTCCTGATGCTGAACCTGCTCGAGGGCGTCGCCCTGGGCCTGGTCCTGGCCGGGGTGCTGCTGCTGGTCAAGGCCGTCCGCTCGCGCCCGCACTTCGACGGCGCCGACGGCGAGAACGCCGACGGCCCGATGGTGCTGCGCGTCGAGGGCTCGCTGAGCTTCCTCGCGGTGCCGCGCCTGTCGCGCCAGCTCGGGGAGATCCCGGCCGGTCGCGACGTGCGGATCGACCTGGTCACCGACTACCTCGACCACGCCGCCTACGACCACCTGCAGGCCTGGACCGAGCGTCACCGCTCGACCGGCGCGACCGTGGAGGTCCTCGAGCCCGAGACCACCACCCGCACCACGAGCAACAGCCTCGACGGCACGCCGCGGTTCGCGTCGTGGTCGCACTGGCAGGCCACCGGCGCCGAGGGCCGCACGGCCGAGTCGCCGATGCTGGCCGGTCTCGCCGCCTACCACGAGCGGACCGCCGAGGAGATCCGTCCGACGATGTCGGAGCTGGCCTCGGGCCAGTCGCCCTCGGCGATGATGGTCACCTGCGCCGACTCCCGGGTGATGCCGCACATGATCACCCACAGCGGGCCCGGCGACGTGTTCACGGTGCAGAACGTCGGGAACCTGGCCGGCGGCCAGGGGACGATGGCCGCCGTCGAGTACGCCACCGGAGTCCTCGGCGTGCCGCTGATCGCGGTCTGCGGGCACTCCGGCTGCGGGGCCATGAACGGCCTGAGCCAGGGCGTGGCAGGCCAGGAGGGGGAACTGGGCACGTGGCTGCTGGACGCGCGGCCGGTGCTGCGCGCCTGGGAGCAGGGTCACCCGGTGGGTGCCGCCGCGGCCGCGGACGGGTTCTCCCCGGTCGACCAGCTGGCGATGGTGAACGTGGCGATGCAGCTGGAGATGCTGCGCGCCAAGGACACCGGGGCCGAGCTGATGGGCCTGTTCTACGACATCGCGACGGCACGGGTGCTCGTCCTCGACGGCGAGACCCTGCGTTTCGTGCCGCCGCGCGTCGAGGACGCGACGTCGTCGGAGGTCGCGACCCTGGGCCGGCTCGCGGCCGGGCACGGGCACGGCGCCGCCGGGGAGCAGCCCGCGGCGGCCCGGGAACATGTCGCGCCCACGGTGCGTTGAGGGACCCATGGCCACCGTGGAACTGACCACCGACAACTTCAACGACGTCGTCGGCGCTCCCGGCGCGACCGTCCTCGTGGACTTCTGGGCGTCCTGGTGCGGCCCCTGCAAGCAGTTCGCACCGGTGTACGACGCGGCGTCGGAGAAGCACTCCGACGTGACCTTCGCGAAGGTCGACACCGAGGCGCAGCAGGAGCTGGCCGGAGCGTTCGGGATCTCCTCGATCCCGACCGTGATGGCGGTCCGGGACGGCGTCGTCGTCTACTCGCAGCCCGGCGCACTCCCGGCCGAGGCCCTGGAGGACCTGATCGGCCAGGTGAAGGCCGTCGACATGGACGAGGTCAAGGCCGCCGTCGCCGAGCAGGAGCGCCAGCAGGAGGCCGGGGAGAACCCGACCGCCTGATCGCAGCACGACCCACGGCCCCGCCTCCCCCGCATCGGGGGTGGCGGGGCCGTCGTCGTGTCCGGGTACATCGTTCGCCGTTGATCTCCCCCTGCTTTCACAGCACAATGCCGCGCGAAATTCGCTAGTCCTTTCGAGTGGTGTCCGTCATCCTTCGAAACGGAGGGCTTCCGAAGGACGAGAAAGCTTGCACGGCAATGCTGCCGATCGGGGTGGGGTGCACATGGACGCGGTGTCATATCGTGATTCGCGACGATCTTATTCGCTGATCGCCGCCTGGTCCCGTGCCGTCCGTGATCGGTATCACCACACCCGTACCGCGCTGTGGCCGAACGGATCGGGCGGATGAGTGCGCCTCCCGTTCCGCGTCCGGAGATCGATCGGGACGTCGGTGCCGACACCGGGTCGGAAACGGAACGCGCGCTCGGCGCGGTGCTCGCCGAGATCCTCGATCTCGACCACGTCCCCGCCGACGCGCACTTCTTCGACGACCTGGGCGCCGACTCGATGGTGCTGGCCCGGTTCTGTGCTCGCCTGCGCAAGCGCGAGGACCTGCCGTCGCCGTCGATGCGCGACGTCTACGCCCATCCCACGGTGCGCGGGCTGGCCGGAGCCGTCGCCCCGGCTTTACCCGCCCCGGACGCCCCTCCTTCGGAGATCGATGGGCCCGCCCCGGACGGCCCTGCCCCGGAGGGGGCCGCCCCGGACGCGTCGCCGGTCCCGGATGCCGGCGGGCCGGAGCCCGCGGCGACGGTGCCCACCGCCGGGCGCGCCCGCTACGTGCTCTGCGGGGCCGCCCAGTTGCTGATCTTTCTCGGGTACCTCTGCGGCGTCGCCGTGGTCACGACCCGGGTGTACGGGTGGGTCGCCGCCGGCGCCGGCATGCTCGACCTCTACCTGCGTGCCGTCGCCGCCGGAGGGGTAGGGCTGCTCGCGCTGTGCCTGCTGCCGATCGTGGCGAAGTGGGTGCTGATCGGACGGTGGAAAGCCCGCAGC
The DNA here is from genome assembly GCF_004217185.1 of Pseudonocardia sediminis. Lineage (NCBI taxonomy): Bacteria > Bacillati > Actinomycetota > Actinomycetes > Pseudonocardiales > Pseudonocardiaceae > Pseudonocardia > Pseudonocardia sediminis. The sequence continues at coordinate 2,205,888 of NZ_SHKL01000001.1, forward strand.
TTCCCGGTGTGGGGCCTGACATACCTGCGGTTCTGGCTGGTCAAGACGCTCGTACGGGCCAACCCGCTGGTGCTGGTGGCCGGTGGTTCGGCGCTGCAGGTGCTCTACCTGCGTGCTCTCGGTGCGCGGATCGGTCCCGGGGTCACCCTGCTCACCCGCAGCGTCCCGGTGGCCACCGACCTGCTGACGATCGGCGCCGGCACCGTCATCCGTAAGAGCGTCCTGCTCAGCGGCTACCGGGCGCACGTCGGCCGGATCGAGATCGGCCCGGTCACGCTCGGGCGGGACGTGTTCATCGGCGAGACCACCGTCGTCGACATCGGGACGTCGATGGGCGACGGCGCCGCGCTCGGGCACTCCTCGTCGCTGCACACCGGTCAGGACGTGCCGGCCGGGCAGACGTGGCACGGCTCCCCGGCCCGCCGTGCCGACGTCGACTACCGGACGGTGGCTCCGGTGCGGTGCGGATCGCTGCGGCGCGGCCTCTACGCCGCCGGGCAGATGCTGTGGGCGCTGCTGTTCTTCGTCCCGCTGCTGACCGGCGGCCTGGACCTGCTGCTGGCGGACCTGCCGCGGACCGGCATCCCGCTGTTCAACGCCGCCCCGGACCCGACCGGCTGGGTGTTCTGGGCCGAGGCGGCGGCGACCACGTCCGGCCTGCTGTTCGGCGGCCTGCTGGTCGGGCTCGTCGTCGTCAAGGTCGTCCCGGCGATGCTGAATCGGCTGATCACACCGGAAAAGATCTATCCGCTCTACGGATTCCATTTCTCGGTCCACCGGTGGGTCGTCCGGCTGACGAACGTCAAGTTCTTCACCTTTCTCTTCGGTGACAGTTCATACATCGTCGGCTACCTGAAGTACATCGGTTACGATCTCGGCCGGGTCGAGCAGACAGGGTCGAATTTCGGCACCGCCGTCGTCCACGAGACACCGTTCCTGGCGTCGGTCGGAAGCGGCACGATGGTCGCCGACGGTCTGTCGTTGATGAATGCGGAGTACTCGAGTTCGTCCTTTCGCCTGCGCCGTACGTCCATCGGCGGGGCGAACTTCCTGGGCAACCGCATCACCTATCCGGCGGGCGGCCGGACGGGGGACGACTGCCTGCTGGCGACGAAAGTCATGATCCCGGTGGACGGGCCCGTGCGGTCCGGTGTCGGGCTGCTCGGATCGCCCCCGTTCGAGATCCCCCGCACGGTCGCCCGCGACGCCGACGTGGACACCCCGTCCGGGGACGGCCTCGCCCGCCGCCTGGCCGCGAAGAACCGGCACAACCGGCGCACGATCGCCCTGGCCCTGGGCGTCCGGTGGCTGCACCTGTTCGGGGTGGTGATGCTGGCGATGGCCGCGGCCGACCTCTTCCGCTCCTTCGGCGTCCTGGCCGTCGCGGCGCAGATGCTCGCCCTGGTGCTGTTCAGCCTCGTGTTCTTCGTGCTGGTGGAGCGCGCCTCGACCGGCTTCCGGCCGCTGCAGCCGCTGTTCTGCTCGATCTACGACGAGCGGTTCTGGCGGCACGAACGCTTCTGGAAGCTGGTGCTGCAGGGACTGGACCGGACGCTGGTCGGGACGCCGTTCAAGAACGTGCTCTCCCGTGCGCTCGGCACCCGGGTCGGTGCCCGGGTGTTCGACGACGGCTGCGCGGTGCCCGAGCGCACGCTGGTCTCGATCGGTGACGGCGCCACCCTGAACGCGGGCACGGTCATCCAGTGCCACTCCCAGGAGGACGGAGCCTTCAAGTCCGACCGCACCGTCCTCGGCGACGACGTCACGCTGGGGGTCGGGGCGTTCGTGCACTACGGCGTCACGATCGGCGACGGCGTGCTCCTCGAGGCCGACTCGTTCCTGATGAAGGGCGAGGAGATCCCGGCCGGCGCGCACTGGGCGGGGAACCCGGCCCAGGAGCACACCGCGGAGCCGGTCGCGGCGACGACCACCGCCGCCGCCACGCTCACCGCCGCCGCCCTCACCGCCACCGCGGCCCCCGCCACGACCCTGCGACCGCCGCCGGTGCCCGTTCCGGTCCCGCCGTCCCCGCTCGTCCCGCGGCCCGTGCCCGTCCGCCCGCTCCGGCCGGGGCCCGCGGCGCCCGCCCTCCGGCCGGCTCCCGTGCGGGTGCCCCGGCCGAGCCCGTTCCCGCGGACCGCGACGGTCACCGACCCGCCGACGGCGCCGGTCCGGCGCGTCGGCGCGGCGTGGCCGGACCCCCGGACGACGCGGATGCCCGTCGTCTCGGTGCCGAGGGGCGACCCGGCGACGGCGCGACTGCCGGTCGTCACCCGGCCCGGGACGCTCCGCCCGGGCCCGCCCCGTCCCGAGCCCACCCGTCCCGAGCCCACCCGTCCCGAGCCCACCCGTCCCGAGCCCACGCATCACGGTCCCGACCGGCCGGACCGTCCCTGGCCACCGGTGCCCTACCCCCGGGCCGGTCGCCGGCACCCGGAGACGCCCACACCCACCACCACCGAGCCCTGCGGCGGCGACTGCTTCTGGCTCGCCGACGTCGAGGGGGAGCCATGACCACGGCGACCCCCGGGAACCGCGCACCACGCGACACCGAGGAGGCGCAAGTGCCTGTCATCACCGATCCCCAGGACTTCAACGAGGACTCCCTGTTCGTCGACCTGCAGCCGGTCCTCGGCCACCGCCTCGCCCTGAAGTGCGAGGGGTTCAACTTCGCCGGTTCGATCAAGCTCAAAGCCGCCACCGAGATGGTGGAGGCCGCCGAGCGGGAGGGGGTGCTGCGCCCGGGCTCGATCCTGGTCGAGTCCTCCTCGGGCAACCTCGGTGTCGCGCTGAGCATGCTCGCGGCGAACAAGGGCTACGGGTTCCTCTGCGTCACCGACCACCGCTGCAACCTCTCCACCCGCCGGATGATGGAGGCGCTGGGCAGCCGGGTGCACGTGGTGTCCGAGCCGACCCCCGACGGCGGTCTGCTCGGTGCGCGGATCAGCTACGTGCGTGCGCTGTGCGCCTCCGACGACCGTTACGTCTGGCTCGACCAGTACGCCAACCACGGGAACCAGCGCGCCCACTACCGCCGGACGGCGCCGGTCGTCGCCGCGCAGTTCCCCGACCTCGACGTGCTGTTCGTCGGGGCCGGGACGACCGGCACGTTGATGGGCTGCGCGCGATGGTTCCGCGACCAGGGCCACCCGGCGCGGATCGTGGCCGTCGACAGCGTGGGTTCGGTGAGCTTCGGCGGTGAGCCGTCGCGGCGGATGATCCCGGGTCTGGGCAGCGGGTTCCGCCCGGCGATGCTCGACGAGTCCTACCTCGACGAGGTCGTCATGGTCGACGAGGCGGACACGGTGCGGTCGTGCCACCGGCTGGCGCGGCGCGGTTTCCTGTTCGGCGGGTCCACCGGGACCGTCGTCAGCGGGGCGCAGGCATGGCTCGACCACCACGACGACGGGAGCCTGACCGCCGTCGCGATCGCCCCCGACCTCGGTGAGCGCTACCTCGACACCGTCTACCAGACGAACTGGGTGGAGGCGCTCTACGGACCGGGGGTGCTCGGCCCGGACACGGTGCCCGGGGGCATCCCCGTCGTGGACATGGAGCTCACCGAGCGGCAGCGGGCGGACATGCTCTGAGGCTCCCCGCCGGGCCCGGCGGAGACGGCCGGCGGGGGTGACGGTCCGCGACGGATAGGCTCCGCTGCGATGACCCACCCCCTCGCCTGGCTCGACGACCGGGCTGACGCACGCCGCGAGGCCGGACTCCGCCGGGAGCTGCGGCCGCGCGCACCCGGCGCCGGACCGATCGACCTGGCCGGCAACGACTACCTGGGCCTGTCCACCGACCCGCGGGTGGTCGCGGGCGGCGTCGACGCGCTGCACGTCTGGGGCGCCGGGTCCACCGGTTCCCGGCTGGTCACCGGCAGCACCACGCTGCACGCCGACCTCGAGCGTGAGCTCGCCGCGTTCTGCGGGTTCGGCGACGCGCTGGTCTTCTCCTCCGGCTACACCGCGAACCTCGGTGCGGTGACGGCGCTGTCCGGGCCGGGGGCTCTCGTCGTCTCCGACGCGGCGGCGCACGCCTCCCTGGTCGACGCCTGCCGGCTGTCCCGGGCGCGGGTGCAGGTGGTGGCGCACAACGACCCCGCCGCCGTCGGCGCGGCGCTCGCGGCCCGGTCCGAGGAGCGCGCGCTGGTCGTCACCGACTCCGTCGGCAGCGCCGACGGCGACCTCGCCCCGCTGGCTGAGCTGCACCGGGTCTGCCGGGCGCACGGCGCGGTCCTGCTCGTCGACGAGGCGCACGGTCTCGGCGTCCGCGGGCCGGGCGGGCGCGGCCTGCTCGCCGAGCACGGCCTGGCCGGGGCGGACGACGTGCTGGCCACGGTCACGCTGTCCAAGGCGCTGGGCAGCCAGGGTGGTGCCGTGCTGGCCCCGCCCGGCGTCACCGCGCACCTGGTCGACGCGGCGCGCTCGTTCATCTTCGACACCGGCCTGAACCCGGCCGCCACCGGCTCCGCGCTGGCCGCGCTGCGGGTGCTGGCCGCCGAGCCGTGGCGGGCCGCCGAGGTGCTGCGGGTGGCCGGCGTGCTCGCCGCCGCGACCGGGGTCCCGACGCCGGAGTCGGCTGTGGTGCCGGTCGTGCTCGGCGACGCGGGCGTCGCCGTCGCGGCCGCGGCACGCTGCCTGGAGGCGGGGCTGCGGGTCGGCTGCTTCCGGCCGCCGTCGGTGCCGGCGGGCACGTCGCGACTGCGCCTGACCGCCCGCGCCGACCTGCGCGACGACGAGCTGGAACGGGCCTGCGACGCCCTGCGCCGGGTGCTGTCCGAGGTGGGAGGACCCGCCGTGCCTCCCGCCGCTTCCGCTACACGGCCGAGAGGGACCGTCCGATGAGCCGCCTCCTGGTCGTGACCGGCACCGGAACCGGGGTCGGCAAGACCGTCGTCACCGCGGCGCTCGCCGCGCTGGCTCTGGCCTCGGGGGAGCGGGTCGCGGTGCTCAAGCCGGCCCAGACCGGCGTCGCGCCCGGCGAGCCCGGTGACGTCGACGAGATCGCTCGCCTCGCGCCCGGCGTGACCGTCCAGGAGCTGGCCCGTTACCCGGACCCGCTCGCGCCGGCCACCGCCGCGCGCCGTGCCGGGACGGCGACCGTCTCCCCGGCGGCCGTCGTCGACGCGGTCCGCGAGCTGTCGGCGACGCACGAGCTGGTGCTGATCGAGGGCGCGGGCGGTCTGCTGGTGCACTTCGACGAGGGCGGCGGCGGTCTCGCCGACGTCGCCGCGCAGCTCCCGGCGCCGGTCCTGGTGGTGGCCGCGGCCGGGCTGGGCACCCTGAACCACACGGCGCTCACCGTCGAGGCGCTGCGCGCCCGCGGCCTGCGCTCGCCCGGCGTCGTCATCGGGTCCTGGCCGGACACGCCCGACCTGGCCGCCCGCTGCAATCTCGAGGACCTGCCCGCGGCGACGGGTGCCCGGCTGGTCGGCGCGCTGCCGGAGGGCGCCGGAGGGCTGGGTCCGGAGGCGTTCGACGATGTCGCACGTCACGGTCTGGGCCCCGCTCTCGGCGGGCGATGGCACACTCCCTGATCATGACGACCGCCCGGACCGACGTCCTCGCCCACGCCCGCGACCAGGTTCTCGAGAAGGGGATCGGCCTCGACCGGGAGCAGACGCGCGAGATCCTCGACCTGCCCGACGACGCCCTGGACGACCTGCTCGAGCTCGCGCACGAGGTGCGGATGCGCTGGTGCGGCCCGGACGTCGAGGTCGAGGGGATCATCTCGCTCAAGACCGGCGGCTGCCCCGAGGACTGCCACTTCTGCTCCCAGTCCGGCCTGTTCGCCTCGCCGGTGCGCTCGGCGTGGCTCGACATCCCGATGCTGGTCGAGGCCGCGAAGCAGACCGCGAAGACCGGGGCGACCGAGTTCTGCATCGTCGCGGCCGTCCGCGGGCCGGACGCGCGGCTGATGAGCCAGGTCAAGGCCGGCATCACCGCGATCCGCGACGCCGTCGACATCAACATTGCCTGCTCGCTCGGCATGCTGACCCAGGAGCAGGTCGACGAGCTGTCCGAGATGGGCGTGCACCGCTACAACCACAACCTCGAGACCGCCCGCTCGCATTTCCCGAACGTGGTCACCACCCACACCTGGGAGGAGCGCTGGGAGACGCTGTCGATGGTGCGCAAGGCCGGCATGGAGGTCTGCTGCGGCGGCATCGTCGGGATGGGGGAGTCGCTCGACCAGCGCGCCGAGTTCGCCTCCGAGCTGGCCTCGCTGGAGCCCGACGAGGTCCCGCTGAACTTCCTCAACCCGCGCCCCGGCACCCCGTTCGGCGACCTGGAGCCGCTGTCCGGCCCGGACGCGCTGCGCACGGTGGCCGCGTTCCGGCTGGCCCTGCCGCGCACGATCCTGCGCTTCGCCGGCGGCCGCGAGATCACCCTGGGCGACCTGGGTGCGCGCCGCGGCCTGCTCGGCGGCATCAACGCGGTGATCGTCGGCAACTACCTGACGACGCTGGGCCGCCCCGCCGAGTCCGACATCGACCTGCTCGGCGAGCTGCAGATGCCGATCAAGGCCCTGAACGAGACCCTGTGAGCGAGACGGTGGGCGCGGTCGACGTGCCGACGGACTCCTCCCGCGAGTCCGGCGGCCCGTACTGCGACCAGTGCGGGAGACCCGACGCCGATCCGGATCACCCCCGCTGCACCGCCCGCCGGGAGCTCGAACCCCCGAGGTTCTGCCCCGACTGCGCACGCAGGATGGTCGTGCAGGTCGACCCGGTCGGCTGGACCGCACGGTGCAGCCGCCACGGAGAACGCACGAGCTGAGGCCCGCCACAGACAGGACGAGCGCGGCTTCCGTCGCGTCGTACGCAACGGAAGCCGCGCCCGTTCGGCGGGGTCTCGCCCGCGGAAGCACCGATCAGGGCGCGATGAGCACCTTGAGGGCCTCGCGGTCCATCATCGCGCGGTAGCCGTCGGGGATCTCGTCCATGCCGATGGTGCGGTCGAAGACCTTGCCCGGCTGGATCTTCCCCTCGAGCACGTCGGGGAGGAGGTCCTCGATGTAGTTCCGGGCCGGGGCGACGCCACCGGCCATCTTGATGTTGCGCATGAACGTGCCGGCGTCGAGCGGGACGCTCTCGTACTGCGAGACGCCGACCCGGCCGACGGTTCCGCCGTCGCGGGTGACGCCGATCGCAGTGTGCACGGCCTGCTCGTAGCCGACGCACTCCAGCGCCGCGTGCACGCCGTCGCCGCCGGTCAGCTCGCGGACCTTCTCGATCGCCTCGTCGCCGCGCTCGGCAACGACGTCGGTGGCCCCGAACTCGCGGCCGAGGTCGGTGCGGTCGGTGTGGCGGCCGAGCAGGATGACCCGCTCGGCGCCCAGGCGGGTCGCGGCGAGCACGGCGGACAGGCCGACCGCGCCGTCACCGACGACGGCGACCGTGTCGCCCTTGCTCACGCCCGCGCTGACCGCGGCGTGGTGCCCGGTCGGGAACACGTCGGACAGCGTCAGCAGCGAGGCGAGCAGCTTGTCGTCCGGCTCACCGGGCAGGCCGACGAGCGTGCCGTCGGCGAACGGCACCCGGACGTACTCGCCCTGGCCGCCGTCGGTCTCGTCGGAGCCCCAGCCGCCGCCGTGACGGCAGGAGGTCTGCAGGCCCTGCCGGCAGAAGTCGCAGGTGTTGTCAGCCCAGACGAACGGGGCGACGACGAGGTCGCCCTTCTTCGTCGTCTCGACGCCCGAGCCGACCTCCTCGACGACGCCGAGGAACTCGTGGCCGATCCGGCTGCCAACGTCGGACTTCTCGGCGCTCTGGTAGGGCCACAGGTCGCTGCCGCAGATGCAGGAGCGCACGACGCGCACGATGGCGTCGGTCGCGTCGCGGAGCTTGGGGTCGGGCACCTCGGAGACGCGGATGTCGCCGGGTCCGTGGATCAGGGTGGCGCGCATGATGAGCGGTCCTCCGTAGTCGTTGAATACTCACGGACCGATTACCCGGCGCCACGTCGTCGTATGCGCACACGGTGGTGTGAGAGCGATCGCCCGCCGGGGTCACGGGCCGCGTCTATGGGTTCGGGGTTCCCCGCGCGGGGCCGTCCCAACCGGCGCGGGGCACGACCGGCATGCTGTCCCCCATGGCGAACTGGGGCGCGATCCTGCGCAGGGCCGCGGACGTCGTGATGACGCTGCTGGACGACTCGAAGAAGAACGACCGTGCTCCCCAGGGGCAGGGACAGGGCCAGGGGAGGCCCTCGGGTGGTGCTCCGGCACCCGCCGGGCACTCCGGGGTGCGGACCGCACCGTCCGGTGACCGGGCCCGCGAGATCGTCTACGCACCCGACATGGACGGCAACGCCGACCCCGGCGAGATCGTCTGGACCTGGGTGCCGTTCGAGGAGGACGCCTCCCAGGGCAAGGACCGTCCGCTGCTGGTGGTCGGACGGGCCGGGCAGGACCTGCTCGGCCTGATGCTGTCGAGCCAGGGCCACCGCGCCGACGACGCGAACTGGGTCGGCATCGGCTCCGGGTCGTGGGACCGCGAGGGACGGCCGTCCTACATCCGCCTGGACCGGGTGCTCGAGGTCGAGGAGAACGGCATCCGCCGCGAGGGCGCGATCCTGGCGCGGGACAAGTTCGACGTCGTCGCGGGTGAGCTGCGCGGACGGTACGGCTGGCGCTGAGCCCACCGGACGGCCGGCGCCGGGCGTCCTAGTTGGAGCTGTGCTCGTCGGAGAACGTGCCCAGCGGGGCCGGGACGGCGTGCAGCCGCTGCAGCAGGCCGGTCTCGCGGGCGAGCAGCATGCGGATCGCGCGCACGCGCTGCACCGGGCTGGTCTGCTCCAGCAGCGCCTGCCGGTCGTCCATCGGCAGCAGGCAGTCCGCGGCCAGCAGGTGGGCGAGCTGGTCGAACGGGGTGTCGTCCTTCGGCTCGGTCCAGTCGTCGTTGCGCCAGGCCGTGCCGCAGTAGCGGCGGTGCGCGGCGCGGGCCGCGGCGTCGAGCATCGCGACCAGACGGTCGTCCGGCTCGTCCACGGTGACGTCGGGCAGGAACTCCACCGACCCGGTCAGGTACGGCTTGGAGTCGGTGTCGAGGTCGATCAGCCGGAAACGCCGGGCGCCGCGGGTGACGACGTCGTAGCGCCCGTCCGGGAGCCGGCGGGCGTCGAGCAGCGCGGCGGTGCAGCCGACGGGGTAGAGGCCGTCGATGCCGTCGGCGTCGGGGGAGTGGCCCTCGCGGACCGCGATCACGCCGAACTCCTTGTCCAGCACCTCGCCGGTGATCAGGTCGACGGTGAGCTGCCGGTACCGCGGTTCGAAGATGTGCAGGGGCAGAGCCGCCCCCGGCATCAGCACCGTTCCCAGCGGGAACAGCGGAATCGTCGCGGCCACGCCGGTCACGGTAGTACGGGGCGGGCCGCGACGCCCGGCGGTCTGAGCACGGCGAACGCGTCGGTGACCCGCAGCGTGCGGTCGGTGAACCGGAACAGCGCCGCCGGGCGGCCCCCGGCCCGTCCCGGGGGAGCCACCGCCCCGGTCGGGGACAGCAGGTCGCGCCGGGTCAGCACCCGTTGCAGGTTGGTCGCCGACACCGGGTGTCCCAGCGCCGTCGCGTAGAGCTCGCGCAGCGCCGAGATGCTGAACTCCGCCGGGGCCAGGGCGAACCCCAGGTTGGTGTAGGAGAGCTTCGCGCGCAGACGGTCCCGGGCGACGTCGACGATCCCGGCGTGGTCGAACGCGGTCCGCGGCAGGTCGTCGACGTCGTGCCAGGCGGTGTCGGGCGGCACGGCCGGGTCGGCGTCGGAGGGCACCAGCCCCAGGAACGCGGTCGCGATCAGGCGTGCCCCGGTGCCGGTGCGCAGCGGGTCGGAGAACACCGAGAGCTGCTCGACGTGGGCGACCTCGCGGACGTCGACCTTCTCCGCGAGCTGGCGGCGCACCGAGGACTCGACGTCCTCGTCGTCGCCCAGCCGCCCGCCCGGCAGCGCCCACCGTCCCGCGTCCGGCTCCATCGCCCGCTGCCAGGCCAGCACGCGCAGCCGCTCGGAGCGGATCTGCAGGACGGCCGCGAGCACCTCGTGCTCGGTCGGGCGGGTGGGCATGGCGCGAGCGTAGAGGCGCCGCGGCCGGGGCCCGCCGCCGCCGGGCGGGTGTCGTCCGGGTTACGCCGAAGTGAGGCGCGGAACACGCGAACGGTGTCGGCAGCCGTTCGCCGGTGCTACGATCCGACTAGTTTCCGCTCAGTAGGCGAAAACCCGACGACGTCCCGGGAGGACGACGATGAGCGCGAGCACGCTGACGACGCAGGCCACGGTGGACATTCCGGACACGGGGCTCCACGGACCGGATTCGGAGTGGGCGGAGGAGGTGCGCGCCCTGGCCCGGAAGCGCGACGCCGTGATCCTGGCGCACAACTACCAGGTGCCCGAGGTGCAGGACGTCGCCGACCACGTCGGGGACTCGCTGGCCCTGTCCCGGATCGCGGCCTCGTCGGACGCGTCGACGATCGTGTTCTGCGGCGTGCACTTCATGGCCGAGACCGCGAAGATCCTCGCCCCGGAGAAGACGGTGCTGATCCCGGACGAGCGCGCCGGCTGTTCGCTGGCCGACTCGATCACCGCCGACCAGCTGCGTGAGTGGAAGGCCGAGCACCCCGGCGCCGTCGTCGTGTCCTACGTGAACACCACCGCCGCGGTGAAGGCCGAGACCGACATCTGCTGCACCTCCTCGAACGCGGTGGAGGTCGTCGACTCGATCCCGCGCGAGAAGGAGGTCCTGTTCCTGCCCGACCAGTTCCTCGGCGCGCACGTCCGCCGGGAGCTCGGCCGCGAGAACATGCAGGTCTGGGCCGGTGAGTGCCACGTGCACGCCGGCATCAGCGGCACGCAGCTCACCGCGCAGGCCGAGGCCGACCCGGACGCCGAGCTGTTCGTGCACCCGGAGTGCGGCTGCGCCACCTCGGCGCTCTACCTGGCCGGGACCGGCGCGGTGCCCGCGGACCGGGTCAAGATCCTCTCCACCGGCGGCATGCTGGACGCCGCCCGCGCGACCGGCGCCAAGTCGGTCCTGGTGGCCACCGAGATCGGGATGCTGCACCAGCTCCGCAAGGCCGCACCGGACGTCGACTTCCGCGCGGTGAACGAGCGCGCGTCCTGCACTTACATGAAGATGATCACCCCGGAGGCGCTGCTGCGGTCGGTGCGTGACGGCACCGACGAGGTGCACGTGGCGCCCGAGCTGGCCGAGCGCGGACGGGCCGCCGTGCAGCGCATGATCGAGATCGGTCAGCCCGGAGGTGGTGGGGAATGAGTACGACCGTCTGGGAGGCGAGCGCGGACCTCGTGGTCGTCGGGTCCGGTGTGGCCGGGCTGACCGCGGCGCTCGACGGAGTGCGGGCGGGGCTGCGGGTCGTCGTGGTCACCAAGGACGCGATCGACGCCGGCAGCACCCGGTGGGCGCAGGGTGGCGTCGCCGTCGTCCTCGGTGACATCGCCGGCGACTCGGTGGGCGCGCACGTCGCGGACACGATGGCCGCCGGCGGCGGGCTGAACGACGAGACCGCCGTCGCCGAGATCATCGGTGCCGGGCCGGGTGCGGTCCGGCGGCTGCGCGAGCGCGGCACCCTCTTCGACGCGCGCGGCACGAGGCTGGAGAGGACCCGCGAGGGCGGGCACTCGGCGTTCCGGGTCGTGCACGCCGGCGGTGACGCGACCGGCGCGGAGATCGAGCGCGCCCTGGTCGCCGCCGCGGTGAACTCGGAGATCACCGTCCTGACCGGGTGCGTCGCCGTCGACGCCCTGCGGGACGCGAGCGGGCGGGTCGGGGGACTGTCGGTGCTCGACGACGCCGGTCGTCCCGGCCTGCTGCGCGCGCCGGCGGTGCTGCTGGCCAGCGGCGGGTACGGGCAGCTCTACTCCAGCACCACGAACCCGGAGACCTCCACCGGCGACGGGGTCGCGCTCGCGCTGCGGGCCGGGGCGTCGGCGTCGGACCTGGAGTTCGTCCAGTTCCACCCGACGGTCCTCTACACCGGACCCGCGGTGGGCCGCCGTCCGCTCGTCACCGAGGCGGTGCGCGGCGAGGGCGCGATCCTGCGCGACCGGACCGGGCACGCGTTCATGACCGGCGTGCACCCGCTCGCCGACCTGGCCCCGCGCGACGTCGTCGCGGCCGCGATCACGCGGCGGATGGCCGAGACCGGTGCGGACTGCATGTACCTCGACGCGACCGGCCTGGAGGGTTTCGCCGCGCGCTTCCCGACGGTGTCCGCCTCGTGCGCCGAGGTGGGGATCGACCCGCGCACCGACCCGATCCCGGTGACCCCGGCCGCGCACTACGCGTGCGGCGGCGTCGTCGCCGGCACCGACGGCCGGACCCGGGTGCCGGGGCTCTACGCCGCCGGTGAGGTGGCCCGCACCGGCCTGCACGGGGCCAACCGCCTCGCGTCGAACAGCTTGCTCGAAGGGCTCGTCGTGGGGGAGCGGGTGGTCCGCGCGGTGCTGGAGGACCGCGCGCTGCCGCGTCCGGCGTCGCCGCAGTTGATCTCGCCTGCCCCGGCCGTCGCGATCGCCGACCGCGGTGTGGTGCAGCGTGCGATGAGCACCTGCGCCGCGATCGGGCGCGACGCCACCGGGCTCGCCGCCGCCTCGGACGCGGTGGAGCAGGCCACGTCGACGGCCGTCCCGATCGACCGGGCCGGCGTCGAGGACGCGGCGCTGACGCTGCTCGCGCAAGGAGTCCTCGCCGCCGCCGGGACACGCCGGGAGAGCCGGGGCTGCCACGTCCGCACCGACTTCCCCGGCCGCGACGACGTGTGGCAGCGGGAGAGCCTGGTGATCACCCTGGACGAGGCCGGGCTGCCGGTCGTCGGCCGCGACGCGATGGCGGGTGTGGCGTGAGTACCGACGACGCACTCGGTCCCGCGGAGGAGACATGAGTACCGCTCGGGTTGCGGCCGGGGTGGGCGGCGTCTCCGAGATCGGCGTCCCCGACCCCGACGACCTGGCCCGCGTCGTGCGCACCGCGCTGGACGAGGACCTGCGTTACGGGCCGGACGCGACGACCGCGGCCACCGTGCCCGCCGACGCGGTCGCGGTCGGCGAGTTCACCCCGCGCGCCGCGGGCGTCCTGGCCGGCATCCCGGTCGCGACGGCGGTGCTCGACGAGGTGCTCGGCGCCGGCGGTTACGAGGTCCTGACCGCACTCTCCGACGGGTCCGCGCTGGTCCCGGGTGCGCCTGCGCTGGCGGTGCGGGCCCCGGTCCGCGGGCTGCTGACCGCCGAGCGGACCGCGCTGAACCTGCTGTGCCACCTCTCCGGCGTCGCCACCGCGACCCGGGCCTGGGTGGACGCCGTCGCCGGGACGCCCGCGGCCATCCGTGACACCCGCAAGACGCTGCCGGGGCTGCGGCTGCTGGAGAAGTACGCGGTGCGCTGCGGCGGCGGGGTCAACCACCGGCTCGGGCTCGGCGACGCCGTGCTGATCAAGGACAACCACGTCGCGGCCGCCGGGTCGGTGTCCGCGGCGCTGGCCGCGGCCCGGGAGCTGGCCCCGGACCTGCCGTGCGAGGTCGAGGTCGACTCGCTGGACCAGCTCGACGAGGTGCTGGCGCTCGACGCGGAGCTGGTGCTGCTGGACAACTTCAGCCCGGCCGACACCGCGGAGGCGGTGCGCCGCCGGGGCAGTGCCCGGACGTTGCTGGAGTCCTCCGGCGGGCTGGTCCTCGGCAACGCCGCCGAGTACGCCGCGACCGGGGTGGACTTCATCTCGGTCGGCGGGCTGACGCACTCGGTGACGGCGCTGGACCTGGGGCTGGACCTGCGTCCGTGATCGTCACGACCGGCGGGAACGCGACACATCTGTCGCGTTCCCGCCGGTCGCGGTGATCACCCCACGGGCACCAGGACGAGGATCGACGCGTCCGGCCCGCCCGTCGGGCGCAGCAGGTGCGCCCGGACGGGGCGGCCCTGCAGCGTCAGCGCCGGGGCGTCGAACGCACCGACGCCCCGGCAGTCCCAGACCGGGCCCAGCTCGGGCGCGTCCTCGCGGAGCATGTCGCGCACCTCGGCGATCCGCCGGTCCCCGGCGTGCAGGTCCGACGCCATCCGGAGCTGCCGCGCCACGGACATGACCAGCCGTGTCGGGTCCCCGACCGCGGGGCCCGGTTCGACGGCGAGCTGCCGGACCACGTTGCGGTGGCTCGGTGCGCGCTCGCCGGGGTGCCCCCAGATCCGGGCCCACGCGTCGTTGGCGTCGACCATGTCGAGACGGTGGTCGAGCAGCACCGCGGGGCTCGAGGGCCAGCTGTCGAGCAACGGACGCAGCGACGCGGGCGCGTCCGGGTCCGGCTCGTCGAACCGGGGCCGTGAGAGCGCCCGCAGGTGCCCGCGGCCGACGTCGTCGAGGCCGAGTACCCGCCCCACCGAGTCCAGGACGTGGTCGGACGCGCTCACCCGGCCCTGCTCGAGCCACGTGTACCAGGACAGGCCGACGCCGGACAGCGCCGCGACCTCCTCGCGCCGCAGGCCCGGCGTGCGCCGCCGCGACGTCGACGGCAGGCCGACCGACTCGGGCCCGAGGAGGCGACGGTAGGAGCGCAGGCACGCCCCGAGCTCGCGCCGCCGGGCCGCCCCGAGCGAGCCTGTCACCTCTGACACCACCATGAACACGCTCCTGGTCCGGTGCGGGGCGATCCCGCAGTCTGGCTCCATGATCGGTATCGGAGTCAACATCGCCGCGGGGCTGCCGGATTCCCCGGGTCCCGGTTCTCAGGGGCACGGGTACAACGTGGTCGACGAGCTCGTGACGCGGGCGCAGGCCGTCGCCGCGGCGGGCCTGCCGACGGTCTGGATGCCGCAGAACTACGGCCTCGACACCCTCACCGCCTACGCCACGATCGGCCGCGAGGTGCCCGGCATCGAGCTCGGCGCGTCGGTCGTCGTGGTGCAGCCGCGGCACCCGCGGGTGCTCGCCGCGCAGGCCCAGACCGTGCAGGCCGCGACGCACGGGCGTCTCACGCTGGGTCTGGGCGTCAGCCACCCCGGGCTGATCGAGGTCTACGACATCCCGTTCTCGAAGCCGGTCGCCGCCCTGCGCGCGCACCTCGACGTCCTGCTGCCGATCCTGGAGGGACGGTCCGTGCCGGGCTCGCACGGGGTCGGCTCGGACGCGGCGTCGACGACCGTTCCGGGCGCGACGCTCCCGGTACCGACGATCCTCGGCGCGCTCGGGCCGGTGATGCTGCGCCTGGCCGGGGAGCGGTCCGGGGGCACGATCACGTTCCTGGCCGGCCCGCGGACGATCGGTGACCACGTCGTCCCGGCGCTGACCGCGGCGGCGACCGGCGCCGGTCGCCCCGCGCCCCGGGTCGTCGTCGGGATCCCGGTCGCGGTCAGCGACGACCCCGGCCGGGTCCGCCGCGACATCGCGGCCGAGTACGCGGCCCTGGCGGCACTGCCGTCGTACCGCGCCACCCTCGACCGTGACGGCTTCGACGACGCCGGCGGCATGGCCGTGACCGGCGACGAGCAGGCGATCGCCGACGGCCTGGCCCGCTACGCGGAGATCGGCGCGACCGACGTCAACGTCAGCCTCGTGGGCACCGCGGCCGAGCGGGAGCGAACCCTGCGACTGCTGGGGGAGCTCACCGCGTCCGGGGTGTGACCGTGCCCCGCGCGTGAGGTGCGCCGCGATGACGGGTGGGCCGGCACCGGAGCGGGTAGTGCCGCGGGGTCCGTATCCAGCCAGCCCCGGGAGTCCCCGTGCCCCTCATCCGCATCGACGCCGTCGCCGGTCGTCGCACCCCCGAGCAGCTCACGACGCTGCTCGACACCGTGCACGCCGAGATGGTGTCGGCGTTCGGTACGCCGCAGCGCGACCGCTACCAGGTGGTGCACGAGCACCCGCGTGAGCACCTCGTCGTGCAGGACACCGGTCTCGGGTTCGAGCGGACCGACGACGTGCTCGTCGTGCAGGTGACGTCGCGCCCCCGCGGCCGGGAGGCGAAGGAGACGTTCTACAGCGGGCTCGCCGCGTCCCTGCAGCGCGAGTGCGGCCTGCGGCCCGAGGACCTGCTGGTCACGATCACCGAGAACACCGACGAGGACTGGTCGTTCGGCCACGGCCGCGCCCAGTTCCTGACCGGCGAGCTCTGAGCCCGGTACCCCTCACGGTCGCAGCAGGTGGCGGATCAGGCGGAGCTGCTGTGCGCGGTTGTCGCGACGGCGGTCGAACACCGCGTCGAGCAGCGGCAGGACGTCGTCGCGGGCCTCGCGGGTGCGCATGATCCGCCGCCACAGCCACAGGTTCACCGCGTAGCGGCGGTCCGTGGTCCGGGCCAGGCCGAGCACGCTGCGCACGTTGCGGCGGACCTTCCCCGGCAGGTCGGACTGCGCACCCGGGACGTCGCCGGGACCCAGCATCCGCTCGGGGAGCACGTCGAGGCCGTGGTCGGTCATCGAGTCGAAGTCGGTCCGCCACGCCGCGGCCCACAGGAAGTCGACCATCCGGCACCACCCGCGCAGGAACTCCGTCTCCTGCGGCGTGTGGAAGGCGGCGACGTCGTCGCGGGTGAGCTGCGCGGCCACGACGTCGAGGCACGTCTTGTGCGCCTTCCACAGCGCCGAGCGCAGCGGCTCGTCGTCGCCGCCGGGCGGGGTCGCGGCGACCAGCTCGAAGTAGGCGCGCCAGTCCGCCACCCCCGGGTGCAGGGCCGCCGGGACGTACCGGGATCCACCCGGGCCGCCGCGGGCGTGGTCGAACGGGGTGGGTCCGTCCGGGCCGGCGAGTCGTGCGTCCGGCACCGTCCCGGCCGCGACCGCGCCCAGCCAGGGCACCACGCACAGCACGTAGTTGCCGTAGCCCCACGGCGCGGCCGGGTCGATCCGTCCGTCGTCGCGTGAGGTGGGTCCGAGCCGTCCGGTCCGGAACTGCCACTGGTGCTGGAACATCAGGCCCCAGAGCGGGTTGCCCCGGTTGTCGGCACCGAAGCGCCCGCCGTCGTTCGTCGCCTCGATCAGCGACCGGTAGGCCCCCATCCGCTGCGCGAAGGAGAACGGGTCGAAGCGGGGCCCGGGCCCGGGTGCGGCGGTCCAGCTCCCGTGCAGGTCGTGCCCGGCCAGCTCTGCCGGGTGGGTGACGGTCACGGCTCCACTCTCATCCGTCGGGCCGTGGGCCGCGACCTCACCGGCTCACGCCAGGAGACCGGCCTGCATCGGCGCGGGGAAGCGGACGCTGAACCGGACGTCGCCGAGCAGCTCCCGGAGCGCGTGCGCGGCGGCGTCGACGGCGTCGCGGG
This sequence comes from Pseudonocardia sediminis, assembly GCF_004217185.1. Lineage (NCBI taxonomy): Bacteria > Bacillati > Actinomycetota > Actinomycetes > Pseudonocardiales > Pseudonocardiaceae > Pseudonocardia > Pseudonocardia sediminis. The sequence continues at coordinate 2,223,139 of NZ_SHKL01000001.1, forward strand.
CCTCGGTCCCGACGTCGGCGAGCATCCGGACCGCGATCTCGCCGTCGCGGCGCTGCACCCAGCCGCCGGCGATCCGGCCGTCCACCCAGACGGCCGGCCCGCCGTTGCCGTTGCGGTCGAACATCTCGCCGACGATCCCCGGGTCGAGGTGGAAGGCGCGGGCCTTCCATCCCATCGTCGCCGGGTCCAGACCGGGGAGCAGTGCCACCGACGGACCGGGATCGTCCACCTCCCCGACATCGTCGGGCAGGACGTACCCGGTGCCGTCCTCGACCGTGACCTCGACGGCGCCGACGTCGGCCAGCGCGGCCTTCGTGACGGCGACCGTCCACCCGGCCCACCACTTCAGGTCGTCGCGGGTCGCCGGGCCGTACGCCCGCAGGTAGGCCCGGGCCAGCCCGGCCGCGGCGACGCGCCGGTCCAGGGGTTCGCCGACGCCGCCGGGCACCCAGTCCCGTGCCGCGGCCCAGCGGTACTGGCCGTTGATCCAGGTCCCGGTCGGGCGGGCGCGCAGGACCTCGCCCTCGAACCCCATCACCAGCAGCGTCCGCGCATGCCCGGGGTAGACGCCCGGCCCGATCGGGATCGACGTCGCGGCGAGCTCCGGCAGCGCCAGGCCCACCTGGCGGGCCGGCATCGGGCCCTGCGCCACGAGCAGCTCGTGCACCTGCGCGCGGGCACCGGCCAGCCATCCCGCCGGGTCGGTGATGCCCCCTGCGGCGAGCTGGGCGAGCAGGTTGCGGTGCTGCACCGCCGCGACGTCGACGGTCGCGGCGTGGTGGGCCAGGCGCGTGTGTGCGTGGCCGAACACCCACAACGTCCGGCGCATCGCGTGGTGGCGCAGCAGCGAGCGGTCGGTGTAGAGCGCCGTGTCGAGCGCGTCCAGCGACGGCGTCGCCATCCGCGCCGCGGCGGACAGGTAGACGCTCACCGGGTCGGTGGAGTGCAGGGCGACCAGGTCGTCGGCGATCCGCAGGACGTCGTCGGTGCGGTGCGCGGCGGCGAGCCGGTGGCGGGTGACGAGCCGGTGGCGCCGCTGCACGCCGTCGATGTGAGGTGTCGCCACGGCCGACAGCGTGCCAGCACCCTGGTGACAGCATCGGCGCACCCACCGACAGTTTCTCCCGGCTCGGGTATCGCCGGGGTGACCTCCCACCGCCGGAGACGATCTTGTCGGTCCCCGGCCGTACCCTGGGGGCATGCTCCGCCGTCTCGACCTGCGTTCCAGTCCCCTTCCCCGCCCGGCGACCCTGCGCGGGATGCTGCCGCGGGCCGAGGTCGACGTCGACGCCGCGCTCGCGGCCGTCACGCCGATCGTGCATGCCGTGCGGGACCGGGGGACCGAGGCCGTCCTCGAGGCCACCGAGAGGTTCGACAAGGTGCGCCCGGCGTCGATCCGGGTGCCCGGCGAGACGGTGACGAACGCGCTGCGCGACCTCGACCCGGACATCCGTGCCGCCCTGGAGACCTCCATCGAGCGCGCCCGGAAGGTCCACGAGGAGCAGCGCCGCGCGGACGTCGTCACGCAGGTGGTGCCCGGCGGGACCGTGACCGAGCGGTTCGTGCCGGTGCGCCGGGTCGGGCTCTACGCGCCGGGCGGGCTGGCCGTCTACCCCTCCAGCGTGATCATGAACGTGGTCCCGGCGCAGGCCGCGGGCGTGGACTCCCTGGTCGTGGCCTCGCCGCCGCAGGCCGAGTTCGGCGGCCTGCCGCACCCGACGATCCTGGCCGCGGCCGCCCTGCTCGGGGTGGACGAGGTGTGGGCCGTGGGCGGCGCGCAGTGCGTCGCGCTGCTGGCCTACGGCGGCACCGACACCGACGGCGGCGAGCTGGAGCCGGTCGACATGGTCACCGGGCCGGGCAACATCTTCGTCACCGCCGCGAAGCGGATGCTGCGCGGCCTGGTCGGCATCGACGCCGAGGCCGGCACCACCGAGATCGCGATCCTGGCCGACTCCGGCGCCGACCCCGTGCACGTCGCCGCGGACCTGATCTCACAGGCCGAGCACGACCCGAACGCCGCGTCGGTGCTGGTCACCACGTCCGAGGAGCTGGCCGCCGCGGTCGACGCCGAGCTGGAGCACCAGGTCGGCGCGACCAAGCACACCGAGCGGGTCCGCACCGCCCTGTCCGGGCCGCAGTCCGGGACCATCCTGGTCTCCTCGACCGACGACGGGATCGCGGTCGTCGACGCCTACGCCGCCGAGCACCTGGAGATCCAGACCGCGGACGCCCGCGCGGACGCCGCCCGCGTCCGCAACGCCGGCGCGATCTTCATCGGTCCGTACGCCCCGGTCTCGCTCGGCGACTACTGCGCCGGGTCGAACCACGTGCTGCCCACCGGCGGCTGCGCCCGGCACTCCGGCGGCCTGTCCACGGCGACGTTCCTGCGCGGCGTGCACGTCGTGGAGTACACCGAGGCGGCACTGCGCGACGTCGCGGACCAGGTCGTCACGCTCGCGAACGCCGAGGACCTGCCCGCGCACGGCCAGGCCGTCACCGCCCGCTTCGGCGGTGCCGCCCGATGAGCGCGCCGGTCGGAGCCGAGGTCGAGCTCGAGAGCCTGCCGCTGCGCGACGACCTGCGCGGGAAGTCGCCCTACGGCGCCCCGCAGCTCGACGTCGCGGTGCGGCTCAACACGAACGAGAACCCGTACCCGCCGCCGCCGGAGCTCGTCGCCGACGTCACCGCCGCCGTGGGAGAGGCGGCCCGCGAGCTGCACCGCTACCCCGACCGCGACGCCGTCGCGCTGCGCACCGACCTGGCCGCCTACCTGAGCGCCCAGACCGGCACGTCTCTGACGGCGGCCAACCTGTGGGCGGCCAACGGGTCGAACGAGATCCTGCAGCAGCTGCTGCAGGCCTTCGGCGGACCGGGACGCACCGCGCTCGGGTTCGTGCCCAGCTACTCGATGCACCCGATCATCTCCTCGGGTACGCAGACCGACTGGATCCCGGCCCCGCGCCGCGACGACTTCGGCATCGACGTCGACGCCGCACGTCGCGTACTGACCGAGCGCGCCCCGGACATCACGTTCCTGACCAGCCCGAACAACCCGACCGGGCAGTCGATCGACCCCGACGACCTGGCCGCGCTGGTCGACGCCGCACCCGGCGTCGTCGTGGTCGACGAGGCCTACGCGGAGTTCTCGGCGTTCCCGAGCGCGACCACGCTGCTGGGCACGCACGGGCACAAGCTGGTGGTGTCCCGGACGATGAGCAAGGCGTTCGCGTTCGCCGGTGGGCGGCTGGGCTACCTCGCCGCCGCGCCCGCCGTCGTCGACGCGCTGCAGCTCGTCCGGCTGCCGTACCACCTGTCGGTGCTCTCGCAGGCCGCCGCGCGGGCCGCGCTGCGCCACGCCGGGGCCACGCTGGGCTCGGTCGCGCTGCTCTCGGCCGAGCGCGACCGCGTGATGGCCGAACTGGCCGCCGCCGGCTACGACGTCGTGCCCAGCGACGCCAACTTCGTGCTGTTCGGCCGCTTCGCCGACGCCCCGCGGGCCTGGAGCTCCTTCCTCGACCAGGGCGTCCTGATCCGCGACGTGGGTATCGCCGAGCGCCTGCGCGTCACGATCGGCACGCCGGAGGAGAACGACACCTTCCTGCAGGTCGCAGGCGATCTCGCCACCAAGGAGCTTTCATGAGCCGCATCGGGCGCATCGAGCGCGTCACCAAGGAGACCCGGATCGTCGTCGAGATCGACCTCGACGGCACCGGGAAGACCGACATCGACACCAAGGTCCCGTTCTTCGACCACATGCTCGACGCGTTCGGCAAGCACGGCGCGTTCGACCTGAGCGTGCACGCCGAGGGCGACATCGAGATCGACTCGCACCACACCGTCGAGGACGTCGCGATCGTGCTCGGCCAGGCGATCCGCGAGGCGCTGGGGGACAAGAAGGGCATCCGCCGCTTCGGCGACGCCTGGATCCCGATGGACGAGGCGCTGGCCCAGGCCGTCGTCGACGTCTCCGGCCGGCCGTACACGGTGTGCACCGGCGAGCCGGAGATGATGCGCGGCTTCGTCGTCGGCGGGCACTACCCGACGGTGCTGAACAAGCACGTGTTCGAGTCGCTGGCCTTCCACGGGCACCTGGCGCTGCACGTGCGGGTGCTCGACGGCCGCGACCCGCACCACATCACCGAGGCCGAGTTCAAGGCCGTCGCCCGTGCCCTGCGCGCCGCGACCGAGCCGGACGCCCGGATCACCGGCGTCCCGTCCACCAAGGGCGCGCTCTAGAACGGACCCGCGCTCAGACCGTGACGTGGATCCGGACGTGGGTGCCCGCCTCGTCCAGCCAGACCCGCAGGTAGTCGCTGGCCTGGCGGGCGACCCACAGGCCCCAGCCGCGGTCCTGGCCGGGGCCCGGCGCGACGAGCCCGAGCAGCGGGTCGTCGAGCTCGCCCCGGTCGTGCACCTCGGCCACGCAGCCCTCCGGCTCGGCCCAGAGCGTGAGCCGCGCCGGCCCGCGCCCGTGCTCGACGGCGTTCGTGGCGACCTCGTTGATCGCCAGGATCGCGTCGTCGAGCCGGTCGTCGGGGCAGTCCCGCTCGCGCAGCACGGTCTCGACCAGGGTCCGGATGCGCGGCAGCTCGTCGACCCCGAGCTCCATCTCGTGGTGCGGTGCGCCGAGCAGCTCGGGCGCCGGGGCCGGGATGGCGCTGAGCACCTCCCGCACCGGGCGGTGCTCGGGGTTGGGCTCCAACCGGCCGTCCACGCACACCAGCGGGTGCAGCCAGTACGCGCCGTCCAGGACGACCTGGTGCAGCGGCATCCGCGGGTAGAAGCAGACCAGCCGGATCGGCAGGTGCGCCATCGACACGTGCACCGCGGCGTCGAGGTCGGTCCAGAAGCGCCCGTCCGGGCCGTCGTAGTCGGGGTCGTGCTGGCCGATCACGGTCACCGGGCCGTCCGCGGAGAGCACCTCGAGCCGCCGCGACCACCGCACGGCGAGCGACTGGCCGCACAGTCCCGCGGGACCCTCCGGCCGGTCGAGACAGATGGCGATGTCCTCGGCCGCGTCCAGCCGCTCCCGCACCGTGGCGGTGGTCGCCGGGGCGAGGGCGAGCACCACGGCGTCGCCCCGCATGCGGCTCTCGCGCACCAGCGCCAGGATCTGTCCGACCAGGTCGTCCGGCGAGTCGTGGAAACCGACGGCGTGCTGCAGGAGATCGCCGGCCGGCGGGGTGCCCGTGGCGTCCGGGGCGCTCATCGGTGCGAACCCGCGTCGGTCTGCGTCCGCGGCTCGACGACCAGCTGCGCGATCGACTCGGCGCCGCACCGTCTCAGTGCCCGCATCACCCTCGCGCGGGGCCCGCGCAGGACGACCCGCTGCTCGGCGGGGAACTGCTGGGCGCCGCGGAGCAGCTCGACGGCCCCCGCGACGTCGAGGAACCGCAGCGACGCCAGGTCCAGCGTCACGTCGACCGGGACGTCGACCTCGCGCAGCGTCTGCTCGAGCGCGCCGTCGATCATCCGGCGCAGGACGCTGCGGTTGCTGTGGTCGATCTCGCCGGCCAGGCGCAGGGTCGAGGCGACCGGCCGGGTGACGCGCAGCAGCCCGTCGTCGTAGGAGGGCGGGGCCGCGTACTCCGTGCCGTGCACCGAGCGCATCGCGGCGACGGCCTCGTCGTCGAACTGCTGACGGTCGTAGAGGCACAGCAGCCGCGCGGTCGGGTTCCTGCTCAGGACGTTGTCGATCCCCGTCTCGTAGGCGACGAGCTCGTCGAGACCCATGCCCATCCGGCCGCGCGCGGCCTCGCCGATGAGCCGCATCCCCGGCCATCCCTGCGCGGTGGTCTCGCCGATGACCTGTTCGGTCACCGTCTCGACCTGGTCCATCGGCACGGACACCATCGCGCGGGTCTGCTCGGTGGGCACGATCTGGAACTGCCCGTCCGCGATCGCCGACTCGACCGGGACGCGGTCGTCGTCGAGACGTTCGAGGAGCCGGTCGGCCGTGCAGTCCTCGAAGTAGACCACCCGCTCGCCCGCGACCAGACCGCCCGCGATCCACGCGGCGGTGGCCTCCCAGGCGTGCTCGTCGCTGTCCGGCATGAGACAGGTGTGCCCGACCAGATCGAGGTCGGAGATCGTGCGTGGCATCGTTCGCCCCTCCGGTGCCGCGGCGTGTCACACCCCGTGCCCACCGGCGCGAAGCGCTGTAAAGGTATACCGACGGTGTTCGTCCCGCTCCATGGCGTGGTTCGACCGTTCATCGCACGGGTGATGTGCCGCAGGGAGTGTGACGCTCCGGGCGAGGCGCCGGGGCGAGGTCCGGTCCCGGTCCGGGGCGGCCCGTACTCTGGTCCCGGTGACACGGATCGTCGTACTGGACTACGGATCGGGAAACCTCCGCTCCGCGGAGCGGGCGCTGGAGCGGGTGGGCGCGGACGTCACCGTCACCTCCGACTTCGACACCGCACTGAACGCCGACGGGCTCGTCGTTCCCGGCGTGGGCGCGTTCGCCGCCTGCATGAAGGGGCTCAACGAGGTCCGCGGGCCGCGCATCATCGGGCGCCGTCTCGCCGGGGGACGCCCGGTGCTCGGCATCTGCGTGGGGATGCAGGTGCTCTTCGACCGGGGCGTCGAGTTCGACGAGGACACCCGGGGCTGCGGCGAGTGGCCGGGCACCGTCGAGCGGATCAAGGCCGACGTGCTCCCGCACATGGGCTGGAACACCGTCACGACGCCCCCCGGGAGCACGCTGTTCGCGGGTCTGGACGCCGACACCCGCTTCTACTTCGTGCACTCCTTCGGCGTGCGGCGCTGGGAGCTCGAGGACTCGCACGCGATCCGCCCACCGCTGGTCACCTGGACCCACCACGGCGAGGACGTCGTCGCCGCGGTGGAGAACGGTGCGCTGGCCGCGACCCAGTTCCATCCGGAGAAGTCCGGCGACGCCGGTGCGGCGGTGCTGCAGAACTGGTTGCGCGACGTCGTCGCGTAGAGCTGGTAGTTGCCGTGGGCTAACGTCTTCGGCGTGACGGGGCACGGACTCTGGCGGGTGCTGGTGGTCCTGTGCATCACCGAGATCACCAGCTGGGGCGTCCTGTACTACGCGTTCCCGGTGCTCGCGCCGTCGATCGCGGCCGACACCGGCTGGCCGGTCAGCACCGTCACCGCGGCGTTCTCGGGCGGTCTGATCGTGTCCGCGGTGGCCGGTATCGGCGTCGGGCGGGTACTGGACCGCCACGGGCCGCGCTGGGTGATGACGGCCGGGTCGGTGCTCGCCGTCCCCGCCGTCGTGCTGGTCGCGACGGCGCGCACGCTGCCGGTGTTCGTCGCCGGGTGGCTGCTGGCCGGGCTGGCGCAGTCGGCGACGCTCTACCCGCCTGCGTTCGCCGCCCTGACCCGCTGGTGGGGCACCGACCGGGTCCGGGCACTGACCGTGCTGACGATGGTCGCCGGCCTGGCCAGCACCGTGTTCGCACCCACCGCCGCGGCCCTGCTCGGGGTGACGGACTGGCGCGGGACCTACCTGGTGCTGGCCGTGGTGCTGGCGGTGGTGACGATCCCGCTGCACCTGGTCGGCCTGCGCGGGGCGTGGCCGGAGCCCGAGCCCGCGCCGCCGGCCGACGACGGCACGGCCGACGACCGCACGGCCGCCCAGGTGGCGCGCAGCCGGGCGTTCGTGCTGGTCGTGGCCATGGTCAGCCTGGGCGCGTTCGTCTCGTTCGCGGTGCCGGTGAACCAGGTCCCGCTGCTGATCGAGCGCGGGCTGTCGACGGACGCCGCGGCGTGGGCGCTGGGGCTCAGCGGCATCGGGCAGGTGCTGGGACGGCTCGGCTACGCCCGTCTGGCCTCCCGCACCGGACCGCGCGGGCGCGCCGGGATCGTCCTCGGCCTGCTGGCGGCGACGACCGGACTGCTCGGGGTGCTGCCCGGGCCCGCGTTCCTGCTCGTCGTCGTCGCGATGGCGACCGGCGCCGCGCGCGGGGTGATGACGCTGCTGCAGGCCACCGTGCTGTCCGACCGCTGGCCCACCGGGTTCTACGGCCGCCTCGGCGGGGTGCTCTCGGCGCCGGTGATGATCGCGATCGCGGTCGGGCCGTGGGCCGGCAGCGCCCTGGCCGGGCTGCTCGGCGGGTACCCGCCGGTGTTCGCGGTGCTGGCCGGGATCGCGGTCGTCGCCGCCGTGCTGAGCGCCGGCACGGCGCCGCGGCCGGTCGTTCCCGGCGGGATCAGCGCAGCGCGAACTCCGCGGTCTTGAGGTCGAAGGACAGGGAGCGCTTGTTCTCCGTGATCCCCTGCAGCACGAGCGGCACCAGGTCGTCGACGGTCGCGGCGGCCTTCATCTCCAGGGCCTTCCCGGCGACCGGACGGTCGGCGAGGCCGGTGTCGATGTGCGGCGGGCGGATGTCGAACACCGTCACGCCCTTCTTGCGCTGCTCGCCGCGCACCGCCGTCAGCCACGCCGAGAGGCCCGCCTTGCTGGCCGAGTAGGTGGCCATCCCCGGCGTCGGCACGTCGGCCAGGATCGCCGAGATCACCGCGATCGTGCCCTCGCCCTCCAGGCGGGGCAGGGCGGCGCGGGCGAACGCCATCGGGGCCATCGTGTTGATCGTGAAGAGCTGCTCGGTGATGACGTCGTTCTCCGACTCCTCGCCGAACCCGGCCACCCCGACGGCGACGACGAGCAGGTCGAGCCCGCCGAGCGCGTCCGCGGCCTCGCCCACGAGGTTCGCGCAGCGCTCCAGGTCAAGGGCGTCGAAGGTGAACGTCGGGGTGTCGGTCCCGGCGAGGTCGCCGAAGTCGCCGGAGCGCCCGGCCAGCGCCAGCTTCGCCCCCTCGGACTGCAGGGCCGTCGCGATCGCGCTGCCGAGCACCCCCGTCGCGCCGACGACCAGTGTGCGGGCTCCGGAGATGTCCATGTGTCCGACGCTAGGTCGCACGCTCCGGTCCCGCGCGGTGAGCACCGGCCGGCTGGCACCGGGGGCACCACCAGGTCTCGCGGCCGTGCGGGGTCCGCTCGGGAGGGGCGAAGGCGACGGAGGTGGTGCAGCGCAGGCAGGGCCGTCCCTTGCGGCCGTAGACCCAATGCGGCGGGCGGGCCCGCCCGGTCGTGTTCTGCCCCGGGTTCGAGGTCACGGCGTTGCGCAGCAGGGTCCGGGCGCGGTCGAGCAGCGGGAGCGGGTCGACCTCCCCGACCGGACGCCACGGGTTCACGTGGCCCAGGAACAGCAGCTCCTGGGCCCACATGTTGCCCAGCCCGGCCACGCAGCGCTGGTCGAGCAGGGCGGGCAGCACCGCCCGCTCCGCCGACGCCTGCAGCCGCGCCGCGGCCGCGGAGGCGTCGAAGGTCTCCCCGAGCAGGTCCGGGCCGAGGTGCCCGACGACGCGGTGCTCGTCGCGGGTGGCCAGCACGGCCAGAACCGGGAGACCGATGCCGGCCAGCGTGCGGCCGTCGCCGAGGTGCAGGGCGATCCGCAGGTCCGCGGCGACCGTACGGGGCAGGCGCTTCCCGGCCCCGAGCACCGACCAGCGCCCGGACATCCGCAGGTGCGAGTGCACCGTCACGCCGGCGTCGGTGCGCATCAGCAGATGCTTGCCCCGGGGGTGCCAGCCGGTGATCGTCTGCCCGGCGAGGTCGACGAGGGCGAACCGGGGATGCCGCACGTCACTGCGCACGATCGGTGCCCCGGCGCTCCGCTCGTGCAGACGCGCGGCGAGCCGGGCGATGCTGTCGCCCTCGGCCATGGACGCCGAGGCTACGTCGGTAGGCTCGTCCGGTGAGTTTCACGCTGCTACCCGCCGTTGACGTCGCCGACGGCCAGGCCGTCCGCCTGGTCCAGGGTGAGGCCGGCACCGAGACCGGCTACGGCGAGCCCCTCGAGGCCGCCCTGACCTGGCAGCGTGACGGCGCCGAGTGGATCCATCTGGTGGACCTCGACGCCGCGTTCGGGCGGGGCTCGAACGCCGAGCTGCTGGCGGAGGTCGTGGGCAAGCTCGACGTCGACGTCGAGCTGTCGGGGGGCATCCGCGACGACGCGTCGCTGGAGCGCGCCCTGGCCACCGGCTGCCGCCGCGTCAACCTGGGCACCGCCGCGCTGGAGAACCCGCAGTGGTGCGCCGCGGCGGTGGCGAGGTACGGCGACCGGATCGCGGTCGGGCTCGACGTCAAGATCATCGACGGGCAGCACCGGCTGGCCGCGCGCGGCTGGACCACCGACGGCGGCGATCTCTGGGAGACCCTCGCCCGGATGGACCGCGACGGCGTCTCGCGCTACGTCGTCACCGACGTCAGCAAGGACGGCACGCTGCAGGGCCCGAACGTCGAGCTGCTGCGGCGGGTGTCCGAGGCGACGCCCGCGCCGGTGATCGCGTCCGGCGGCATCGCCGAGGTGTCCGACCTGGTCTCGCTCGCCCGGGCGGCCGCGGACGGCGCGAACATCGAGGGCTCGATCGTCGGCAAGGCGCTCTACGCGCAGCGCTTCACGCTGCCCGAGGCGCTCGCCGCCGTCCGTGAGGTCTCCTGATGGGTGTGGCGGTCCGTGTCATCCCGTGCCTGGACGTCGACGCCGGGCGCGTGGTCAAGGGCGTCAACTTCCGCGAGCTGCGCGACGCCGGCGACCCGGTCGAGATGGCCCGGGTCTACGACGCCGAGGGCGCCGACGAGCTGACGTTCCTCGACGTCACGGCGTCGTCGTCGGAGCGCGGCACCATGATGGACGTGGTCCGCCGCACCGCCGAGCAGGTGTTCATCCCGCTCACCGTCGGCGGCGGCATCCGCACCCCCGACGACGTGGACGCGATGCTGCGCGCCGGCGCGGACAAGGTCAGCGTGAACACCGCCGCGATCGCCCGCCCCGAGCTGCTGCACGAGATGTCGCGCCGTTTCGGGTCGCAGTGCATCGTGCTCTCGGTCGACGCCCGCCGGGTGCCCGAGGGGGAGAAGCCGCAGCCCTCGGGCTACGAGGTGACCACGCACGGCGGGCGCCGCAGCGCCGGCGTCGACGCGGTCGAGTGGGCCCGTCGCGGCCAGGAGCTCGGTGTCGGGGAGATCCTGCTCAACTCCATGGACGCCGACGGCACCCGCGCCGGTTTCGACCTGGAGATGATCGAGCAGGTGCGCGCCGTCGTCGACGTGCCGGTGATCGCCTCCGGCGGCGCCGGTTCGGTGGACCACTTCCCGCCGGCGGTGGCCGCGGGCGCGGACGCGGTGCTCGCGGCCAGCGTCTTCCACTTCGGCACGTTGCGGATCTCCGAGGTGAAGGACGCCCTGCGCGGGGCCGCGGTGGAGGTCCGATGAGCACGCGCGTGCAGAACTCGGAGCTCGACCCGACGATCGCCGCCCGCCTCAAGCGCGACGCCGACGGTCTGGTCTGCGCCGTCGTCCAGTCGCGGGCGGGCGAGGTGCTGATGGTCGGCTGGATGGACGACGAGGCGCTGCACCGCACCCTGACCACCGGCCGCGGGACCTACTGGTCGCGCTCGCGCCGCGAGTACTGGGTCAAGGGCGACACGTCCGGGCACGTCCAGCACGTGCACGAGGTGCGCCTGGACTGCGACGGCGACGCGATTCTCCTCACCGTCGACCAGGAGGGCCCGGCGTGCCACACGGGCACCCGGACCTGCTTCGACGCCGACGTACTGCTGGCCGACTCCTAGTTGTACTGCCCACGGAGGTTGAGTACATCCGGACTGGCGGTTTGATGTTGACGTGAGGGAGGGCCTCCGGGTCCGGTGTGGATTGCGACATCTACACCTCGACCCAGGAGGCCCTCGTGGTCCACGGTAACGCCCCGCTGTCCCCGACCGGCCGGCTACGTCTGGCCCGTTGTGTGGTCGATGAGGGCTGGCCGCTGCGCCGGGCCGCGGAGCGGTTCCAGGTCGCTGTGAACACCGCCGCCCGCTGGTCACAGCGTTACCGCATCGGCGGTGCGGCGGCGATGGCGGACCGGTCGAGCCGCCCGCATTACAGCCCGTCGCGGACCGCGACGCGGCGGGAACGGCGGATCGTGTCGATGCGGGTGAGCAGGCGGTGGGGCCCGGCCCGGATCGGCTACCGGCTCGGGATCGCCCCGTCGACGGTGCATCGGGTCCTGGCCCGCTACCGGGTCCCGCGCCTGGCCGATCTCGATCGCGCCACCGGGCGCCCGATCCGCACCCGCCGGCCCCGCCGCTACGAGCACGACGCGCCCGGGGACCTGGTGCACGTCGACATCAAGAAGCTGGGCAACATCCCCGACGGCGGCGGGCACCGGGTTCTGGGCCGAGCCCGCGGCAAACGGATCCGGACCCGCGGGGTCGGCTACAGCTACCTGCACAACGCCGTTGACGACCACTCCCGCCTGGCCTACACCGAGGTCCTGCCCGACGAACGGGCCGAGACCGCGGTTGCGTTCTGGGCCCGCGCCCAGGCGTTCTTCACCGCCTCAGGGATCAGCGTGTCCCGGGTGCTGACCGACAACGGCGCCTGCTACCGGTCCCACCCGTGGCGCGATCTATTGCGCGACAACGACATCGTCCACAAACGGACCCGGCCCTACCGTCCTCAGACGAACGGGAAGGTGGAGCGGTTCAACCGGACCCTGCTCGACGAATGGGCCTACGCCCGCCCCTACCAGCGCGAATCCGACCGGCGAGCAGACCTCGCCGGCTGGCTGCATCACTACAATCACCACCGCGGACACACCGCCCTCCAGGGCCTCCCACCCGCCAGCCGCGTCCCCAACCTCACTGGGCAGAACACCTAGTCCTCCACACCGCTGGGCACGACGGCGGGGGACAGGGCGGCCGCCCGGGCCCGGACGGCGGCGAGCCCGGCGGCGACGGTGGGCTGGGTGCCCGATCCGGCGCGGACGGCGGTGATCACCCGGCGGGTCGGGACCGGCGCCGTCGTGATCGGGATCCGGCGGGTGTCGTGCCGGTAGGGCAGCTCGGCCAGGCGCGGGACGAGCGCGACCCCGAACCCGCGGGCGACCAGCGCGGCGCCGGTGTCCCACTCGTCGGCGTAGTGGGCGACGTCGGGGGCGAAGCCGGCGCTGGCGCAGGCGAGCGCGACGAGCTGGAAGTAGGCGCGCCCGGGGTTGCTGCCGACCCACGGGTCGGAGGCGAACTCGGCCAGCCCGACGCCGTCGCGTCCGGCCAGCGGGTGGTCGGGCCCGACGAGCATGTCCAGCGGCTCGTCGTAGAGGGCCTGCTGGGTGAAGGCGACGTCGGTCGCCGGCGGGATGCTCGGCGTCGCGACGACGACGGCGATGTCGGAGTCGTCCGCGGCAAGCAGGTCGAACGAGCGGGCCGGCTCGGTCTCGCGCAGGTGCAGGCGCAGCGTGGGGTGGTCGCGGCGCAGCTCGGCCAGGGCCTGCGGCACCACGGCCGCGGCGGCGGTGGAGAACGCGCAGAAGCGCAGGGTCCCGCCCACGCCACCGGTCCGTAGCGCGGCGAGGTCGGCCCGGGCCTGCTCCCACTGGGCGGTGAGGATCTCGCCGTGGGCGAGCAGCGTCCGCGCGGCCGGGGTGAGGCGCACCCCGCGCCCGACCGGTTCGATCAGCGCTGTGTCGAGCTCGCGGGCCAGCGCCTGGATCTGGTGCGAGGCCGCGGACGGGGTCATCCGGCAGACCTCGGCGGCGGCGGTCACGGTGCCGTGCCGCGCGAGCGCGGCGAGCACCTTCAGGCGCCGGTCGATCATGTACGAACCGTACAAGATCCCTGGTCGGATTCTTCGATGGACGCGAACGGTCCCGGGAGTCGACACTTCCCCCGACGCCCCGTGACACCGCCGCAAGGCGGTTCCACCACCGGTCCCGGCGTCTCCCACCCATGCTCAGGAGCAGCGAAGATGACGTCCTACCGCGCGATCGTCGTCGGCCTCGGCGGGCTGGGCTCGGCGGCCCTGTACCGGCTCGCCGCCGACCTCGGCCCGGGCGTGCTGGGGATCGAGCAGTTCGAGCTCGGCCACCACCGCGGCGCGTCCCAGGACCACTCCCGGATCATCCGCCTCGCCCAGCACCAGTCCGAGTACGCGGCCCTCGCCGCGCCGGCCTACAAGGCGTGGGACGAGGTCGAGTCCGAGTCCGGCCAGCAGATCGTCACCCGCACCGGGGGACTGGTGATCGAGGACCGGGTCGCGCGCCGGGGCGCCGCGACCGGCACCCGCAACATCGAGGGCTACACCGACGTGTTCGACCGCCACGGCGTCGCCTACGAGCTGCTCGACGCCGACGAGCTCACCGCCCGCTGGCCGCAGTTCCGCCTCGACGGCGGCGAGCAGGCCCTCTACCAGGCCGAGTCCGGCATCGTCGACGCCGCGCGAGCGAACGCCGTGCACGTCGCGCTGGCCCGTGCCCACGGCGCCGAGGTCCGGACCTCCACCCCGGTGCGGGCGGTGCGCCCCGACGGCGACGGCGTCGCGGTGGTCACCGACGACGGCGTCCTGCATGCCGACCGCGTCGTGGTGGCCGCCGACGCCTGGACCAACCGGGTCCTCGCCGGGACGGGGACGACGCTGCCGCTGACCGTCCTGCGCGAGCAGGTCACCTACTACGCCACCCCGCACCTCGCGGAGTTCGCGCCGTCGCGGTTCCCGGTGTTCATGTGGCACGGGCGGCACAACTTCTACGGCTTCCCCGTCTACGGCGAGGTCGCCACGAAGCTCGGCCAGCACATGGGCGGCGAGGAGACCACCGCCGACGAGCGGACGTTCGACCCGGACCCGGTGCGCCGCGACCGCTACGCCGCGTTCGTCGACGAGCACCTCCCGCGCTTCGGCGGTCCGGAGCTCTACTCGAAGACCTGCCTCTACACCGTGCCGCCGGACCAGAACTTCGTGCTCGACACCCTGCCCGGGCACCCGCAGATCTCCGTCGCGATCGGCGCCGGGCACGCCTACAAGTTCGCGGCGCTGATCGGGGGACTGCTGGCCGACCTGGCGCAGGACCGCGCGCCGGCGCACCCGATCGACGCCTTCTCGATCACCCGCCCGGCCCTGACCGACCCGTCGTTCCCGCGCAGCTTCCACACCTGAGCACCCGCCCCACTCTTCGAGAGGAGAACCGAGCCATGACGATCGACGTCCCCGCGGTGCGCACCGAAGCCCTCCCGGCCGCGCTCACCGGCGACCCCCACCCCGCCCTGCCGGCGCGTCCCCTGGATCCGGCCCGGTTCACCGAGCCCGGCACCTACCGGCGCACCCGGCTGCCGGTCGACCTGGCCTCGACCCTGATCCCGGACGCCTACACCTCGCCGGAGTTCTTCGCCCTGGAGCGGGAGAAGGTGTTCACCACCGGCTGGGTCGCGGTCGGGTTCGCCGGCGACGTCGACCGGCCGGGCCGGTGCGTGGTGGTCGAGGTCGCCGGACGGTCGATCATCGTCACCCGCAACCGGCTCGGTGAGCTGCGCGGGTTCCACAACGTCTGCCGTCACCGCGCCACGAAGCTGCTCGACGCCGACGCCCGCGAGGTCGGGCACCGCGGACGCATCCGCTGCCCGTACCACAACTGGACCTACGACACCGACGGCGCGTGCCTGGGCACCCCGCTGTTCGAGGGCTCCGACGTGCCCGCCGGCCAGGAGGCGATCTTCGACACCTCCGGTGCGCGGGGCTTCGACCGCGCCGATCACGGCCTTCTCCCGGTGTCGGTCGACACCTGGGGCTTCCTCCTGTTCGTCAACCTCGCCCGCGACCCCGCTCCACTGGCGGCGCAGCTCGGTGACCTGCCGCAGCGCTTCGCCGGGCACCGGCTCGAGGAGTGGGCCCCGCAGCGGCGCAGCACCTACGACGTCGCCGCGAACTACAAGCTCGTCGGCGAGAACTTCATGGAGTACTACCACCTGCCCTGGGTGCACCCCGAGCTCAACCAGGTCTCCAAGTTCTCCGACCACTACCGATGGCAGGGACCCGGGATGTACACGGGCATGTGCACGACGCCGGTGTCGCGCAACACCGACGCGGGCGGCTGGGACGGGCTGAAGGCCCTGAGCACGCTCGGCTCCGACGACGCCGACAGCGGACGGTTCGTCTGGCTGTTCCCGAACACCGCGCTGGTCGTGCTGCCCAACCACGCGTTCGTCCTGCTCAACCGCCCGGTCGCGGCGAACCGCACGGTCGAGACCGCCGTCCTGCTCGCCCACCCGGAGTCCCTCGAGGATCCGGGCGCGGAGTCCGGCCTCGAGCAGCTGGCGGCGTTCTGGGACCTGGTCAACCGCCAGGACCTCGAGATCGTCGAGCGGGTGCAGGAGGGCATCGAGAACCCGGCGTACGAGGGCGGCCGGATGTGCTTCCGGTTCGAGGAGCCGCTGCACCGGTTCCAGAACATGATCGCCGACAAGATGGTCGGTATCGAGCGCGTTCCCGCAGGGGATGAGGACACACTGGTGCGCATGTTCCCGGACCCGTCATGCGCATGATCATCGAGGAGCGCCGCGACGCCGCCGACGGCGTCGTCACCCTGACCCTCGCGCGCGCCGACGGCGCGACGCTGCCCGCCTGGGACCCGGGCGCCCACGTCGACGTCATGCTGGACAACGGGATCACCCGCCAGTACTCGCTGTGCTCGGACCCGCACGACCTGCGGACGTGGCGGATCGGGGTCCTGCGCGAGCCGGGCGGGCGCGGCGGGTCGGAGTACGTGTTCGGCAAGCTGCACGGCGGGGACACGGTCGAGGTCGGCGAGCCCCGCAACCACTTCGTGCTCGAGCCCGCACCGGCCTACGTCTTCGTCGCCGGCGGCATCGGGATCACCCCGATCCTGCCGATGGTCGCCGCGGCGGCACGGGCCGGCGCGTCGTGGTCCCTGCTCTACGGCGGTCGCACGCGGTCCTCGATGGCGTTCCTCGACGAGCTCGCCCGGTACGGCGACCGCGTCACGATCGCCCCCCAGGACGAGGTGGGCCTGCTCGACCTCGACGGTCCGCTGGGCACGCCGCGTCCGGGCACGCTCGTCTACGCCTGCGGACCGGCGCCGATGCTCGACGCCGTCGCCGCCCGCACCGGGGGATGGCCGGCGGGCTCGCTCCGTGTCGAGCGCTTCACCCCGCTCGCGCCCGACCCGGCCGGGGCCGAGGAGGCGTTCGAGGTGGAGTTCGCGACCAGCGTCGTCACCGCGACCGTGCCCGCCGGGGTCTCCATCCTGTCCGTCGCCGAGAGCGCGGGGATCATGGCCGACTGGTCGTGCCGGGAGGGCACCTGCGGCAGCTGCGAGGTCTCGTTGCTCAGCGGCCGTGCCGAGCACCGGGACGCGGTCCTGACCGAGGAGGAGAAGCAGGAGCAGAGCACGATGATGGTCTGCGTCTCGCGCGCCGAGCGGGGCTGTCCGCGGCTGCGGATCGACCTCTGACCCGCGTCGAGCGGGCCCGGGGCCTCAGGCCTCGTTCGGCATCGGCGGGGACGGGGTGGACATGGCCCACCGGATGCCGGTGGTGACCAGCTGCCCGCCGGCCCGCACGACCGTCGACTCCGCCACCGGCAGGTAGGGCAGCCGCAGCGGCAGCCTTGCCCAGCGCGGCAGCATCTCCACCGACGCCGCCCCGAGGACCGCGTACGGGATCCTCGCCGGGATCGGCAGCGGCGGGTTGAACAGCAGGAACCGGGCGGTGGCGCGGGCCTCCGGGCTGCCGGTCAGCTCCGGGCGGTACTCCTCGATCTGCGCGGCGAGCTCGGCCTCGGTCTCCGGCGGGTCGACGACGTCGAGCTCGCGGGCGACGCGGGCGGTGTCGGCGACGTAGCCGTCGCGCCCGGCCTGGTCGAGCGGCTCGCGCCCGTAGCGCTGGTGCGAGCGCAGGAAGCTGTCGATCTCGGCGATGTGCACCCAGCGCAGCAGGTGCGGGTCCGACGCCGAGTACGGACGCCCGTCGGGGGCGGTGCCGTTGACGTGGGTGTGCACCTTCTTGATCTTCGCGATGGTCTCGTCGGCGAGCTCGGCGGGCCCGAACGTGGTGACGGCCAGGAAGTAGCTGGTGCGCTGCAGACGGCCCCACGGGTCGCCGCGGAACCCGGAGTGCCCGGCCACCCCGGCCATGGCCAGCGGGTGCAGCGACTGCAGCAGCAGGGCGCGCAGCCCGCCGACGAACATCGACGCGTCGCCGTGCACGCGGCGGATCGGGCGGTCCTCGCCGAACCAGCGCGGGCCCGGGGTGGAGTGGATGCGGTCGCGCCGTCCCGAGCCCTCCGGCCCGGCGACCTTCGTGAACACCGCCGACCCGATCCGTGTGCGCAGCTCGGCCACGCCGTTCATCAGCCCCGATCCCGACACACCCACCACATCTCCATCATGCGTCGGTCCGACCGGCCCGGCCACCCGACCCCGGGGCGTCGAGGGCGGTGATCGTCGTGATGGCAGCGGAACGCACCACATCCGATGCGTTCCGCTGCCAGGACCCCGATCATGGCCGACGGCCCGGACGATCAGACCCGGCCGGCGCCCCGGGGCCGCTCGTGGGCCGCGGTCGTCCGGCCGGACAGGGCCAGGAGTCCCGCGACGGCCAGGGCGAACCCGCCGAGCAGCCCGGTGAGCTGGGCCAGGCCGTAGGCCGGGTGCCCGGCGGCGCTCAGGTCCGAGGCGCCCATCGTGGTGGCCGCGCTCCACAGCCCCCAGGCGAACATCGCCGCGCTGCCCGACCAGCCCGCGACGACCGTCGCCGTCGTCCGGGTGCCGCGGGACAGGGCGAGGACACCGGCCGCCCCGGCGGCGGCGAACGCCGCGCCTCCGACGGCGACGATCATCCCGGCCGCGCCGCCACCGGACGTCGCGCCGTACAGGACCTGCAGCACCGCGCTCAGCGCGGCCATCACGGTGCCACCGGCGACGGTGGCCGCCATCAGTGGCCGCACGGCCTCCGGTGCCGGGCCGGCGTCGCGCAGGGTCTCCGACCAGCGCTGCCGGGCGTAGAACGCGAACGCGACCAGCAGGAACGCCCCCTGCCAGGCGAACCCGCCGTAGACCAGCGGCCGCACCCAGCCCGCGAGCCCGTCCCCGTCGCCGCCGCTGCCGGTCAGCAGCGTCGCCGGCAGCACGGACACCGCGATCGGGAGCAGCAGCCCGCTGGCCACCCAGCCGGGCAGCAGGACCGCGGCCGCGGGCAGCCGCCGTCCCCACGCGGCGGTCAGCGCCACCGCCAGCGCGATCACACAGAGGTCCATCGCGACGGTGACGCCGTTGAGGACGGTCATCGACGTCGACTCCATGACCGCCGGATCGATGACCCCGACCGGATGCCCGGACAGCCACACGGCCTTGAGACCCAGGTAGGGCAGCGTGCCGGCGATCGCGGCTCCGGCCACCAGACGGCGCACCACCGGCAGCCGGGAGGTCGTGGGAGAGGGGAGGGGGAGGCTCGTCGTCGTCATGGGAGAAGCCTGTCGCCGGGTGGGCGGCGAACCCTCCCGCGCCAGCGTGGAGCGTGTCCCCCGCGCGAGGGAGCCGGAGTGCCGGTCCGATCTGCCACGATCGGCTCCGTGACCGTGTTGCGGCAGCTGCCCCGGATGTCGTACCGGGCCCTGCGTGACGGTCGGACCTACCGCCGTGTCGTGCACCTTCTGCTCGGCGCGGTGGTGCTGCTGGCCTACCTCGCGGTGGTGGCGCTGATCGTCTCCGCGGCCGGCGGCGGGCCGGACCTCGCGATCGTCGCGCTCGCGCTCGTGGCCGCCGCGGCGGGGACGGCGATCGCCCTGATGCCGGGGGTGCGGGCACTGGAGATCACCGCGGCGCGGGCGCTGCTCGACGTCGTGCTGCCCGATCCGGCGCCGGGGGCCGGGCAGGCGTGGCCCGCCCGCCGCCGGGGCGCGGCGTGGTGGACGGTGCCGCTCGGGCTGGTGCTCCCGGTCGTCGCGCTGCTGCTGCTCGCGGCGGCGGGGGGGGGGCTGGCCCGGCTCGCGCCGCGGCTGCTCGGGCCGGCGCCCGCCGAACGCCTGGCCGCCGAGCTCGCCGCCGCCGAACGCCGCGCCGCCGCGCTGGCCGAACGGGCTCGTCTCGCCCGCGAGCTGCACGACTCGGTGGGTCACGCGCTCACCGTCACCACGCTGCAGGCCGGCGCCGCCGCGCAGGTGCTCGACACCGACCGCGAGTTCGCCCGCCGCGCGCTGGACGCGATCGCGGAGACCGGCCGCGCCGCCCTGGACGACCTCGACCACGTCCTCGGCCTGCTGCGCGAGGACGGCGGAGCCGCCGGCACCCGGGCCCCCGTCCGGGACCTGCGCTCGCTGGAGACGCTGGTGACGGGGGCGCGCTCGGCCGGCGTCGAGGTCGCGGTCGACGTGGACGGGGACCCGGAGGCCCTGCCGTCCGCGGTGTCGCGGGAGGCCTACCGGCTCGTGCAGGAGGCACTGACGAACGCGCTGCGCCACGCCGGGCCGGTCCCGGTGTCGGTGCGGCTGAGCGTCGACGGCGCGGGGGTCGCCCTGGCCGTCGACAACCCGCTGCCCGCGCGGCGCTCCCGCTCCCGCGACGGCGGCGGGACCGGCCTGCGCGGGATGACCGAACGTGCGGCACTGCTCGGCGGCGAGCTCACCGCCGGCCCGCGCGGCGACGTCTGGCACCTGGCCGCGCGCCTGCCGGGGGCGGCGGTGTCGTGAGTACCGGCCTCCTGATCGTCGACGACGAGGAGCTCGTCCGCGCCGGGCTGCGCGCCGTGCTCGACGCCGCCCCCGACCTGCACGTCCTCGGCGAGGCCGCGGACGGCGCGGAGGTCCCCGGCCTGGTCGCGCGGCTGCGCCCGGACGTCGTGCTGATGGACGTCCGGATGCCGGCCGTCGACGGCATCACCGCCACCCGGGACCTGGTGCGCCGACCGGACCCGCCAGGGGTCCTGGTGCTGACGACGTTCGGCAACGACGGCCACGTCTACGACGCCCTGCGCGCCGGGGCGAACGGCTTCCTCCTCAAGCGCACCCCTCCGGCCGAGATCGTGCGGGCCGTGCGGACCGTCGCCCAGGGGGAGTCGCTGCTGTTCCCGGCCGCGGTCCGCGAGCTCGTCGCCGGGTTCGGCGCGCACACCGGCGACGGGCTGGCCTCGGCCGGGCTCACCGACCGGGAGGCCGGGGTGCTGCGCCTCGTCGCGCGCGGGCTGTCCAACGCCGAGATCGCCGCGGAGCTGGTGCTCGGGGTGGAGACGGTGAAGACCCACGTGGGGAACGTGCTGGCCAAGCTCGGCGCGCGGGACCGGACGCAGGCGGTGGTGCGGGCCTACGAGTCCGGGTTCATCGACCCGCGTCGTCCGCCGGAGGACTGAGCGCCGCCCCGGTCGCGTCGCCGGAGCCGCCGTCGGGACCGATGTCGCCGGTCAGGTAGCGCTGCAGGGTCGGGGCCAGCGCGGTGGCGACCTCGTCGTGGCTCGCCGAGGCCAGCGGCTCCAGGCGCACCACGTAGCGGACCATGGCCAGCCCGACCAGCTGCGAGGCCACCAGCGACCCGCGCTCGGCGTGGCGGTCCGGCGCGGCCCGGGACACGACCGGGCCGATGATCGCCCGGGTGACGAACTCGCGCAGCATCCGGGCCGCCGCGGGATGCGCGGTGACGCTGCGCAGCAACGCGAGCAGCGGGCCGGCACCGGTTCCGTCGGCGCCGTCCCAGATCGTCAGGAACCGGTGCACGATCCGGTGACCGAGCTGCCCGGGGTCGCCGGGGACCACCTCGTCGCGGATCATCGCCGGGTCCAGCGGGATGTCCAGCGACGCCGTGAACAGCGACTCCTTGCCGCCGAACCAGTGGTTGACCATCGCCGCGTCGACGCCGGCCCGCTCGGCGATCCGGCGCACGGTCGCCCCCTCGAACCCGCGCTCGGCGAACTCGGAGCGGGCGGCGTCGAGCAGCACCGCGCGGGTGTCCTGCCCGCCGGCGCGCCGTCCGCGCCGGCGCGGAGCTGCGTCCGCCCTGCGGGAACCCGGGTCCGCGCGCTCGCTCACGACCCCATCTTCCCCCGGGCCGGTCCCGTCCGGGGCGGGCGGGGACAATGGAGCGATGACCGTGATCAGCACCGCGACGTCGGCGACGCTGGGGGCGGTCACCCCGACCCGCGAGGAGTTCCGCGAGCTGGCGAAGGCGCACCGGGTGATCCCGGTGACCCGGCGCCTGCTCGCCGACGACGAGACGCCGGTCGGGGTGTACCGCAAACTGGCCGGAGACCAGACCGGGACCTTCCTGCTCGAGTCCGCCGAGAACGGGCGCTCCTGGTCACGATGGTCGTTCGTCGGGGCCCGCAGCGCCGCCGCGCTGACGGCCGTCGACTCAGAGCTGCGCTGGACCGGCGACGTCCCCGAGGGGCTCCCGACGAGCGGCGACCCGCTGGAGGCGCTGCGCACCGTCGTCACCGAGCTGGCCTCCGAGCCGCTGCCCGGCCTGCCCCCGCTGACCGGCGGGATGGTCGGCTACCTCGGCTACGACGTCGTGCGCCGGGTCGAGCGCATCGCCGACCCGGACGACCCGGCCGTCGACGACCTGGCCATCCCCGAGCTGGTGATGCTGCTGGCCACCGACCTGGCCGCGCTCGACCACCACGAGGGCACCGTCACCCTCATCGCGAACGCGATCAACTGGGACGCCTCCGACGCCCGGGTCGAGGAGGCCTACGACGACGCCGTGGCGCGGCTGGACCGGATGACCGGGGAGCTGGCCGTCGACTCGCCGTCCTCGGTGGCGGTCTACCGGCCCGGCAGCCCGGAGTTCGTGCGCCGGCGCAGCCCGGCCGAGCACCACGCGGCGATCGAGGCGGCCAAGGAGGAGATCCGGGCCGGCGAGGCGTTCCAGATCGTCGTCTCGCAGCGCTTCGAGATGGAGTGCGACGCCGACCCGCTCGAGGTCTACCGGGTGCTGCGCGCGACGAACCCGAGCCCGTACATGTACCTGCTGCACCTGGCCGACGCCTCCGGCGGCGAGCCGTTCTCGATCGTCGGCTCCAGCCCCGAGGCGCTGGTCACGGTGCAGGACGGGCGCGCGACGACGCACCCGATCGCCGGGACCCGCTGGCGCGGGGTCACCGACGAGGAGGACCGCCAGCTCGAGAAGGACCTGCGCTCCGACGAGAAGGAGCGCGCCGAGCACCTGATGCTCGTCGACCTCGGCCGCAACGACCTGGGCCGGGTCTGCGCGCCGGGCACGGTGAAGGTGCACAACTTCTTCGCCGTCGAGCGCTACAGCCACGTGATGCACCTGGTGTCGACGGTGACCGGGCTGCTGCGCGGGGACCGCTCCGCGTTCGACGCCGTCGTCGCCTGCTTCCCGGCCGGCACCCTGTCCGGGGCGCCGAAGGTGCGGGCGATGCAGGTGATCGACCGCCTGGAGCCGACCCGGCGCGGGCTCTACGGCGGGATCGTCGGCTACCTCGACTTCGCCGGCAACGCCGACACCGCGATCGCGATCCGGACCGGGCTGATCCGCTCCGGGAGGGCGTACGTGCAGGCCGGCGGCGGGATCGTCGCCGACTCCGATCCGGAGGCCGAGGACACCGAGACGCTGAACAAGGCCCGCGCGGTGCTGTCCGCGATCGCCGCGGCGTCCTCGCTGCGCGCCCCGGACGTCGGCGGGGACCGTCCATGAGCGGTGACGGCGCCGCGGCGGACACGTCCGGCCCGCGTGACGCGTCGGGCGCAGCCGGGGCGGCGGCGACCGACCGTCCCCGCGACGACCGGCGCGGACTCGGCCTGGCCTGCCTGCTGCTGCTGGCCGGGGCCGGGATCCTCTACGTCTCCGGGTCGCTGACCTGGTTCTCGGTGACGGTGCCGACCGCCACCCGCGGCGAGCTGACCACCACCGCGACGGGGGCGCAGCTGCAGCCGGCGATCACCGCCGTCGCCGCGCTGCTGCTCGCCGCGGTGGCCGCGACGGTGGCCCTGTCCGGGATCGCCCGCCGCCTGCTGGGGGTGCTGGTCGTCCTGGCCGGCGTCGCCGCGGCGTGGTCGACGATCGCCGAGGTGGTCACCCCGCCGACGCCGGCGCAGCTCGTCTCGGCGCGCGAGGGTCTGTCCACCGGCGGCCAGCCGATCGGCACGTCGGCGGTGACGGCGTCGGTGTGGCCGTGGCTGGCCGTGCTCGGCGCCGTGGTGGCCGTCGTGGCCGGGGGACTGCTGGTCGTGCGGGAGCGCCGGATGGCCCGGCTGGGCGCCCGCTACGCCGCTCCCGGCACGCCGACCGACACCCCGGCGGACCCGGACCGGGCCGCCTGGGAACAGCTCGACGACGGCCGTGATCCCACGATCGGGAAGGACCTCTAGCATGTCCGCAGGCGATCGGGAGCGCGGATCCGAAGGGGGAGGCGGCACGGTGGGCGAGCAGAACGGGACCAGCCGGAACGGGGCCAGTGTCCTCGAGTCCATCGTGGCCGGGGTGCGGGCCGACCTGGCGGTGCGCGAGGCCGCCGTCGACTTCACCGAGATCAAACGACGGGCCGCCGCGGCGGCGGGGCCGCGCGACGCGATGGCCGCGCTGCGCGAGCCGGGCGTCGGCCTGATCGCCGAGGTGAAGCGCGCGAGCCCCTCCAAGGGGGCGCTGGCCGACATCCCGGACCCGGCGGTGCTCGCCTCGGCCTACGCCGAGAACGGCGCCCGGGTGATCAGCGTGCTCACCGAGCAGCGGCGCTTCGGCGGCTCGCTGGCCGACCTCGACGCGGTGCGCGCCGCCGTCGACGTGCCGGTGCTGCGCAAGGACTTCGTCGTCACGCCCTACCAGGTGCACGAGGCGCGGGCGCACGGCGCGGACCTGGTGCTGCTGATCGTCGCGGCACTGGAGCAGAACGTCCTGGACTCGCTGCTGGACCGGGTGCAGTCGCTCGGGATGACGCCGCTGGTCGAGGTGCACACCGAGGAGGAGTGCGACCGGGCGCTCGAGGCCGGGGCGAAGCTGATCGGGGTGAACTCGCGCAACCTGCACACGCTCGAGGTGAACCGGTCGGTCTTCGGCGAGATCGCCCCCGGCCTGCCCAGCGACGTGCTGCGCGTCGCCGAGTCCGGCGTCCGCGGCCCGGGCGACCTGCTGACCTACGCCGGGTGGGGCGCGGACGCCGTGCTCGTCGGCGAGGGACTGGTGACCAGCGGTGACCCCGCCGGTGCCGTGCGGGGTCTGGTCGCGGCCGGTTTCCACCCGTCGTGCAGCCGCACCGCGCGCTAGACGTGGTGTTCTAGCCGGGCAGGCCCCGCCGGGCGTGCGGGGCGTCGTTATACCGTGGCCGGGTGAGTGCTGCGCTGGACCTGGCCCCGACCGTGCTGGCCGCGATCCCGAGCCCGGACCGCGGCGTCTGGCACCTCGGCCCCGTCCCGATCCGGGCGTACGCGCTGTGCATCATCGCCGGCATCGCGGTGGCCCTGTGGTGGGGCGAGAAGCGCCTGGTCGCCCGCGGCGGTGAGCCCGGCACGGTGCTCGACGTCGCGGTGTGGGCCGTCCCGTTCGGTCTCGTCGGTGGGCGGCTCTACCACGTGGCGACCGACTGGCCGACCTACTTCGGCCCCGGCGGACAGCCGCTGGACGCGCTGAAGATCTGGAACGGCGGGCTCGGCATCTGGGGCGCGATCGCGCTCGGCGGGGTCGGGGCCTGGATCGCCTGCCGCCGTCGCGGGCTGCCGTTGCCGATCTTCGCCGACGCCGTCGCGCCCGGGATCGTGGCCGCGCAGGCGATCGGGCGGCTGGGCAACTGGTTCAACCAGGAGCTCTACGGCGCCCCGACGACGCTGCCGTGGGGCCTGGAGATCTACCGCCGGGTGGACCCGGCGACCGGCGCCGAGGACCCGCTCGGCGGTGTCGCGCTCGACCCGACGCCGATCGCGGTCGTCACGCCGACGTTCCTCTACGAGCTGCTGTGGAACCTCGTCGTGGCCGCGATCGTGGTCTGGGCCGACCGCCGCTTCCGGCTCGGGCACGGCCGGGCGTTCGCCGTGTACGTGGCCGGCTACACGCTGGGCCGGTTCTTCATCGAGCTGATGCGCACCGACCCGGCGACCCGGGTGTTCGGCGACATCCGGATCAACGTGGTCGTCTCGGGCGTGGTGTTCCTCGGTGCTGCGGCCTACGTCGCGTTCGCCAAGCGGGGCCGCGAGGAGATCGCGCCGCGCGAGACCGACCCCGACGAGGCCGATCCCGAACCGGCCGACCGCACGTCGTGAGCGCGTTCGCCGGGTTCGGCGAGTACGCCGTCGAGTTCTACGACGGGCTCGTCGCCGACAACTCGAAGGCCTACTGGACCGACCAGCGCGAGACCTACGAGCGCGACGTCCGCGGCCCGATGACCGCGCTGCTGGCCGACCTGGAACCGGAGTTCGGCGCCGGCAAGGTGTTCCGCCCGTACCGCGACGTGCGGTTCTCCCACGACAAGACGCCGTACAAGACCCACTGCGGCGGGTACGCCTCGCCGTTCTACGTGGAGGTCTCCACCGAGGGGCTGATGGCGGCCGGCGGCTACTACGGCATGGCCCCCGACCAGGTCGCCCGCTACCGCGCCGCCGTCGACGACGAGCGCCGCGGCGAGGACCTGCGCGCCCGCCTGCAGGAGGCGGAGGCGACGGGCCTGACCGTCGGCGGGGAGCGGCTCAAGACCCGTCCGCGCGGCGTCGACCCCGGCCACCCGCGCCTGGAGCTGATGCGGCACAAGGGCCTGCACGTCTCGCGCCGCTGGCCGCCGGACGACGTCCTGCACGGGCCCGGGGCCCGCGACCGGGTGCGGAAGGTCTGGCGCGCCGCGCGCCCGCTGTCGGAGTGGCTCGCCGACCACGTCGGACCGAGCGAGCAGCCCCGCCGCTGACCGGCCCGGCCCGGTGACCGGCCCCGCCGGGTGGCCGACCGTATCCGCACCCCTCCCGTCGATCCGCACCCGCTGCAGGAGGTGCGGATGGCAGGCAGGGGTGCGGATGCGGCCCACGGAGCCGGCCCGGGCGGGAGGGGGCGGCCGGGTCGGTGGCGGGGTCAGCGTGTGCGGGGTGTGGTCGTCCGGCGGGTGCGGTGGACGAGGTGGAACGCGAGCAGGCCGAGGAGTGCACCGGCCAGGTCGGTCAGAGCGTCCAGGACGTCGCCGTCGCGTCCGATCGGGAGCACGGACTGCAGCACCTCCGACACCCCGGCGTAGAGCACGAGACCCGCGAGCAGCGGGCCGGCGCGCAGCCCGGCCCACCGGCCGGTCACCGCGAGCAGCGCGAACACCAGCAGGTGGATGACCTTGTCGGTGCCCGGCGGAGCGGTCGGGACCCCGGACGCCGGGGTGAAGAACACGACCAGGCTCAGCACGATCGCGGCGCCCAGCGGCGCGAACCGGCGCAATCCTCGTGTTCCGCCCACCGCTCGACTCCGTCTCCTGCCGTCTTCCGTCCAGCAACCTGATCGTTTCAGACAGGCGTTAAGCTGGGACGCGTGACTCGCCGTACGAAGATCGTCTGCACCATCGGACCGGCCACCGCGACGCCGGACCGTATCCGGGATCTGGTCGATGCCGGGATGGACGTCGCGCGGCTCAACTTCAGCCACGGCGACCGCGCCGACCACAAGAACGTCTACACGATGATCCGCCAGGCCGCGGACGACGCGGGCCGCGCCGTCGGCATCCTCGCCGACCTGCAGGGCCCCAAGATCCGCCTCGGCCGGTTCGCCGACGGGCCCACCGAGTGGCAGACCGGTGAGGAGGTGCGGATCACCGTCGACGACGTGCCCGGCACCCACGACCGCGTCTCCACCACCTACAAGGGCCTGGCCACCGACGCCCGGGTGGACGACCGCCTGCTCGTCGACGACGGCAAGGTCGGCCTGCGCGTCGTTGCGATCGACGGCAACGACGTCGTCTGCCGCGTCACCGAGGGCGGACCGGTCAGCGACAACAAGGGCCTGAACCTGCCCGGCATGAACATCACGGTGCCGGCGATGTCGGAGAAGGACATCTCCGACCTGGAGTTCGCGCTCAAGCTGCGCGTCGACGTCGTCGCGCTGTCGTTCGTGCGCAGCCCGGCCGACGTCGACCTCGTGCACAAGATCATGGACAACGCCGGGGGCGGACGCCTGCCGGTGGTGGCCAAGCTGGAGAAGCCCGAGGCCGTCGACAACCTCGAGGCCATCGTGCTGGCCTTCGACGGCGTGATGGTCGCCCGCGGCGACCTCGGCGTGGAGCTGCCGCTGGAGAACGTGCCGCTGGTGCAGAAGCGGGCGATCCAGATCGCCCGGGAGAACGCCAAGCCGGTGATCGTGGCCACCCAGATGCTCGACTCGATGATCACCAACTCGCGCCCGACCCGGGCCGAGGCCTCGGACGTCGCGAACGCGGTGCTCGACGGCAGCGACGCGGTGATGCTCTCCGGCGAGACGAGCGTCGGGCGCTACCCGATCAAGACGGTGCGCACGATGTCGCAGATCGTGGAGGCCGTCGAGGCCGGCCCGGCCGACGTGCCGCCGCTCAACCACGTCCCGCGCACCAAGCGCGGGGTGCTCTCCTACGCCGCCCGCGACATCGGCGAGCGGCTCTCCGCCCGCGCGCTGGTGGCGTTCTCGCAGTCCGGGGACACCGTGCGGCGCCTGTCGCGGCTGCACACCCGTCTCCCGCTGCTGGCGTTCACCCCGGAGCCCGCGGTGCGCAGCCAGCTCGCGATGACCTGGGGCGTGGAGACGTTCCTGGTCGACCGGGTCGAGTCGACCGACGCCATGGTCCGCCAGGTCGACCACGCGATCCTCTCGATCGGCCGGTTCAAGCCGGGTGACCTGGTGGTCATCGTCGCCGGCTCGCCGCCCGCGACCGTCGGCTCGACGAACCTGATCCGCGTGCACCGCCTCGGCGAGGACGACCACGCCTGACCCGACCCCGTGCGCGGCGGTGCCTCCTGGAGGACGGGGCACTGCCGGAGCGACGATGTCCGCGCACGAGGGCGACACGACCGGCCTGGCAGACTCCCCGGACGTGAGCATCCCCGACTCGGACACGTCCGGCCCCGCACCCGAGGTCGCCGCCGACGGCAGGCCCCGCGGCCAGGCCGTGCTCGACGACCTCGTCGGGCTCCTGGACCTGGAGCGGCTGGAGGAGAACCTCTTCCGCGGCGTCAGCCCGCCGCACTCGTTGCCGCGGGTGTTCGGCGGTCAGGTCGCGGGACAGGCGCTCGTCGCGGCGGGTCGTACGGTGCCCGACGACCGGCACGTCCACTCGTTGCACGCCTACTTCATCCGGCCGGGCGACCCGAGCGTCCCGATCGTCTACGAGACCGAGCGGGTCCGCGACGGCCGGTCGTTCACCACGCGGCGGGTACTCGGCATCCAGCACGGCGAGGCGATCTTCTCGCTGTCCGCGTCGTTCCAGGTGCCCCAGCACGGTCTCGAGCACACCGAGCCGCTGGCGGTCGACGCCCCCGACCCGGAGTCGTTGCCCGACCTCGGGACCCGGGCGAGCCAGGGCGACAGCAGCTGGCTGACCGACACCCCGCGGCCGCTGGACATCCGCCTGGTCGAGGAGCCGGTCTGGTCGGCGCGGCGCACCGGTGCCTCGGACGGCCCGATGCGGGTCTGGATGCGCGCCGACGGCCGGCTGCCCGACCACCAACTCCTGCACGTCTGCCTGCTCACCTACGCCAGCGACCTGACGCTGCTGGGCTCCGTCCTGGCCCGCCACGACGTGGCGTCCTCGCAGGTCCAGATGGCGAGCCTGGACCACGCGATGTGGTTCCACGAGCCGTTCCGCGCCGACGAGTGGCTGCTCTACACCTGCTACTCGCCGTCCGCGTCCGGCGGGCGTGGGCTGGCCACCGGCCGCTTCTACACCGCCGACGGTCGTCTGATCGCCAGCACGATGCAGGAGGGGCTGGTCCGCCTGCCCTCCGGAGAGAAGCCCTCATGACCGTCGAGTCCGACGTCTCGATCCCCAGCCTCAACGGCGGGACGCTGCCCGGTTTCCTGGTCCGCCCGGAGGACACCGCGGGCAGCGCACCGCACCCGGCGCTGCTGATGATCTACGAGGCGTTCGGCATGACCGCCGAGATGCGCCGGATCGCCCGCGAGCTCGCCGCGGAGGGCTACACCGTCCTGGTGCCGGACCTGTTCGCCCGCGGGAAGATCCGGGCGCTGTGCGTGGCCGCGACGATGAACGCCATGAACACCGGCAAGGGCGCGGCCCTCGGGGACCTGGAGTCCGCCCGCCGCTGGCTCGTCGGTCAGCCGACCGTCGACGGCGACCGGATCGGCACGATCGGCTTCTGCATGGGCGGCGGGTTCGCGCTGCTGCTGGCCGACACCGGTCTCTACAAGGTCAGCGCCCCGTTCTACGGCCGCGCCCCGCTGCCGCTGGAGCGCGCCTGCCCGGTGGTCGGCAGCTACGGCGGCCGGGACGGGTTCATCGGGGACTACGGGGACGAGCTCGAAGCCGATCTGACGCGCAACGGCGTCCCGCACGACGTCAAGACCTACCCCGAGGCCGGCCACTCGTTCATGACCCGCACCGAGGGCGTCTCCGGCGCGATCGCGTCCCGGACGCCGATGCACGCCGAGTACCACGAGGCCAGCGCCACCGACGCCATGAACCGCGTCCTGACGTTCTTCCGCGAGCACCTCTGAGAGGTACTGGTCAGCGCATCGCCTCGACGAGGGCGGTGAAGCGGGACGGGGGAGGGGTGTCGCCGGGGATGTTGAACCGCAGGCGGTGCGCGACGTCGCCGAAGCGCGCCCGCAGCGTCGCCGCGATCTCGGTCTCGGATCCGACGGCGCACATCTCGTGCAGGATGTCATCGGTGACCAGCGGGACCATGTCGTCCCAGCGGCCCTGTTTGGACAGCCGGTTGAGCTCGTCCTGCAGGTCGCCCCAGCCGTGCAGCTCCAGCACCGGGCGGTAGGCGGGCGTGGAGCCGTAGAACGAGATCTGCTTGCGGACGGCCTCGACGTCACGCTCGTCGAGGGCGACGAACGGGGAGACCGACAGCTCGAACGCCCCGGCGCCGGCGGGCCGGTGGGCCTCGATCTCCGGGACGATCACCTCCCGCAGGTAGCGCTCGGTGAGGAACGGGTGCGCGAACAGCCCGTCCGCGACCTGCGCCGCCGTGCGCAGCATGTGCGGCCCGACGGCGGCCAGGAACACCTTCGGCGCGCCGTGCGGGTTCGGCGGCGGGCTGAAGTTCGGCGTCATCAGCGAGTGGTCGTAGAACTCGCCGCGGTGGGTGAGCTTCTCGCCGGTCTCCCAGGCGTGCCAGATCGCGCGCAGTGCCGTCACGAACTCGTGCATCCGCGCCGCGGGCTTCGACCACGGCATCGAGAACCGGCGCTGGATGTGCGGGCGGACCTGGCTGCCCAGACCGAGCACCAGCCGTCCACCGGAGTAGCGCTGCAGCTCCCAGGCCGCGTACGCGACCGTCATCGGGGTGCGGGCGAACGCGATCGCCACCGACGGGCCGATCTCGATCCGCGACGAGTGTTCCGCGGCCAGGGCGAGGCCGGGGAACGGGTCGCCCACGCTGTTCTCGGCGTTCCAGGCGCCGTCGTAGCCGATCTCCTCGGCCGAGGCGGCGTCGCCGCCGCTGGTGCCGAGCCCGTCACGCAGCCGTGCGTCGATCTTCACCCCGGTGAGGTTGCCCTCCACACGGGCCGCCGGTCAACGGGGCAGGATGGAGACCATGAGCGATCAGCAGCAGGACCGGTCCTGGGGTTTCCGGACCCGGGCCGTCCACGCCGGGGCGGTGCCCGACTCCGAGACCGGGTCGCGCGCGGTGCCGATCTACCAGACGACGAGCTACGTCTTCAACGACACCCAGGACGCGGCGAGCCTGTTCGCGCTGCAGAAGTACGGGCTGATCTACAGCCGGATCGCGAACCCGACCGTCGCCGTGCTCGAGGAGCGCCTGGCGAGCCTCGACGGCGGCATCGGCGCGGTGGCGACGGCCAGCGGCCAGTCCGCGGAGTTCCTGACCTTCGCCGCGCTCGCCGGGGCCGGGGACCACATCGTGTCGGCGTCGGCGCTCTACGGCGGCACGATCACCCAGCTCGACGTGACGCTGCGCCGTTTCGGCATCGACACCACGTTCGTCCCCGGCACCGACCCGGCCGACTACGCCGCCGCGATCACCGAGAAGACGAAGCTGATCTTCGCCGAGGTCGTGTCCAACCCCGGCGGCGAGGTCTCCGACATCGCCGGTCTGGCCGAGGTCGCGCACGCCCGCGGCATCCCGCTCGTCATCGACAACACGCTCGGCACCCCGTACCTGTGCCGCCCGATCGAGCACGGCGCCGACATCGTGATCCACTCGGTGACGAAGTTCCTCGGCGGGCACGGCACCACGCTCGGCGGCGTCGTCGTCGAGGCCGGGACGTTCGACTGGGGCAACGGCAACTTCCCGGTCATGACCGAGCCGGTCCCGTCCTACGGCGGCCTGAGCTGGTGGGGCAACTTCCAGGAGCTCGGCTTCCTGACCAAGCTGCGGGCCGAGCAGCTGCGCGACGTCGGCGCGACGCTGTCGGCGCACTCGGCGTTCCTGCTGCTGCAGGGCGTGGAGACGCTGCCGCAGCGGATGGACCAGCACGTGGCGAACGCTCAGAAGGTCGCGGAGTGGCTCGAGGCCGACCCGCGGGTGGGCTACGTGCGCTACTCCGGCCTGCCGAGCCACCCCCACCACGAGCGGGCGAAGAAGTACCTCCCGCAGGGGCCCGGCGCGGTGTTCGCGTTCGGTGTGGCCGGTGGCCGTGCGGCCGGGGCGCGGTTCATCGAGTCGGTGCAGCTGTGCAGCCACCTGGCCAACGTCGGCGACGTGCGCACCCTCGTCCTGCACCCGGGCTCGACGACGCACCAGCAGCTGACGCAGTCCCAGCTCGACGAGGCCGGCGTCCCGGAAGATCTGATCCGGATCAGCGTTGGACTGGAGGACCCCGAGGACATCATCTGGGACCTGGACCAGGCCCTGACCGCGGCGTCGAAGGAGGCGTGAGATGACCACGACCCAGGAGACGACACCGACCTGGACGAACCCGCCCGCGATCCGCCGCCAGCAGATCCTGCGTGACACCCGCACCGTCGCGGTGGTCGGTGCGTCCGCGAACGCGGCCCGGGCCAGCAACTTCGTCGCGACCTACCTGCTGGCCTCGACCGGCTTCGACGTCTACTTCGTCAACCCGAACGCCACCGAGATCCTCGGACGTCCGGTGTACGCCTCGCTGGACGCGCTGCCGGTCGTCCCGGACCTGGTGGACGTGTTCCGCAAGCCCGCGGACCTGTCCGGGGTGCTGGACGAGGTGCTCGCGCTGGACCCGCACCCGTCCACGTTCTGGCTGCAGTTCGGGCTGTTCGACGAGGGGTTGGCCCGGCGTGCGGAGAAGGCCGGGCTGGAGGTCGTGATGGACCGCTGCCTCAAGGTCGAGCACGCCCGCTTCCACGGCGGCCTGCACCTGGCCGGCTTCGACACCGGGGTGATCTCCTCGCGCCGCCGGGACGGCTGAGGCCTACCCGAGCAGCGCTACCCGAGCAGCGTTACCCGAGCAGGGCGACGGCGACGGCGTAGAGCACCCAGAACACGGGGAAGGCCACCAGCACCAGGAGGCCGACCCCGATCCGGTTGCGTCGCGCCGGGAGGAACAGCACGCCCACCGTGAGCAGGAACGGCAGCGTGATCGCCGCCGACCGCAGGCCCCAGCCCGCGCCGACCCCGGTCACCAGGGCGAGCACGACCGCGACCACCGCCCACACCCCGGCCGCGACCAGGCAGCGGGGCAGGAACGTCTCGCGCCGGCCCGCCGAGATCGGCGGCCGCTCGTGCTCGAGTGCGGCCGGGTACGGCGGCGCGCCGGGCATCGGCGCGTGCGGCGGGAAGCGCTGCGGGTCGAAGGGCGAGTAGCCCGGCGCGCCCTGCCAGGAGAACTTCGGCTGACTCAGGTCCTCCTGCGCCGCACCGTCGGTCCCGGTGTGCGTGCTCCCCGTACCGGACGTCCTGCGGGAGCCCGTGGGGCGCTGAGCCCGGTCCTCGTCGGCCACGGTGACGACCCTAGCCACGCCCCGACCGTCGCGCGCGGGAGCGGAGCGACGTCGGCTCGACATCCGCGTCCCTACGAGGATCGGCCCTCGAGGGACTTGGCGAAGAAGACGCGGCGGTAGCCGTCCTGCTCGGCCCGGCGGGTCTCGACGTAGCCCTTGCGGGGGTAGTAGTCGAGGTTCTCGGTCATGGCCTCGTTGGTGTAGAGCTCGATCCGGTCGTGGCCGCGGGCCACCGCCTGCTCCTCGGCCAGTGCCAGAAGCCGTGCGCCGACACCACGGCCCTGGGCGAGCGGGTCGACCGCCACGTTGTCGAGCAGCAGGTGGTCGTCGGTGTCGAGGAGGACGATGAAGCCGACCATCCGGCCGTCGTCCTCGGCGACCCACATCGTGCCGGCGTCGACGACGGCGGCGTAGTCGGCCTCCATCGGCGCCGGCGGACGGCCGATCCGCTCGGTGTAGTGCCGGTAGGCGTCGTGCGCCAGGCGCCGGGCCCGGTCGACGTCGGCGGGTTCCGCGGGCCGGATCGTGACCATGGACCGACCGTAGACGATCACGGTCACCGGGTCAGGGAGACGATCACGGTCACCGGGTCAGGATCGTCGGCCTGGGTCCGGGCCGGGTTCGGCCACCGGGTTCCGCGAGCCGTAGGTGAGCCGTCGCAGGAGGGCCTCGGCCGGGCCACGCCGGCCGGTCCGCGCACTCGCGACGGCCAGGAGGACCGTGATCAGCCACGTCCCGATCCCGACCAGCGCCGCACCCCACAGCGGCGTCGTCGCGCCGAGTCCGAGCGCCCACGCCGGGAACAGCGCCGCGAACACCACGGACTGGGCGAGGTAGCAGGACAGCGACCGCTGCCCGGCCGCCCGCAGCGCGTCGACGGCCCGGGAGCGACGCCCGGCCGTCCGGACCGCGAGCAGGCCGAACAGCGCCGCGTAACCCGCCGCACCCGCGTAGCCGG
Source organism: Pseudonocardia sediminis (assembly GCF_004217185.1). Lineage (NCBI taxonomy): Bacteria > Bacillati > Actinomycetota > Actinomycetes > Pseudonocardiales > Pseudonocardiaceae > Pseudonocardia > Pseudonocardia sediminis. The sequence goes on from NZ_SHKL01000001.1 coordinate 2,257,922, forward strand.
CGACCGTGTTCACCGAGCCGGACAGCGAGGCGAGCTCCGGTGCCGCGTTCCAGGTCCCGGTCAGCAGCAGGGCCTGGGGGAGCCCGCCGGCCACCGCACCGGCCCCACCCACGACGGCGACGCGGACGAGCAGGGCGCGGTGTCGTCCCGGTTCGTCGAGCAGCCGTGCCCGCGCGGCGAGCCCACCGACCGCGACCGCACCGGCGACGGCGACCAGCTGTCCGAGCAGGCCGGCCAGGACCCACTCGCCCGCACGCGCGACGAGCGCGGCCACCGGGTCCGTCATCATGATCGACAGGAACGACCCGGGCGGGCTGCCCGGGACCGGCGGCACCCCGGCGGTCAGCGCCCCGGCCAGGACCAGCCCGCCGACGGCGACGACGGCCAGCGACGTCGCCGGGCCGCGCACCACCAGCCCCGCCAGCACGACGGCGAGCAGCCCGTAGGCGCCGACGATCTCCCCGGACCACAGCAGCACCCCGTGCGCCAGCCCGATCGCGACCATCGCGACGCCGCGGCGGCGGACCAGCGCCACGGCCGCGTCCCCGTCGCGCCGTCGCGCGAGCTGCACGACGCCGTAGCCGAAGAGCAGGCCGAACAGGGGATAGGCGCGCCCGTCGACGAACAGCGTCTCGACCCAGACCACCACCCGGTCCGGCATGCTCAGCTGCCCCGGCACGATCCCGAACACGTAGCGATGCACGTTGGCCAGGGCGATCAGCAGGAGCATCGCGCCGCGGGCGAGGTCGGGCGCGGGAGCGCGGTCCGCTGCCGGGGTGGGGCCGGCGGCGGTCATGGCACCAGGCTATCCGCGACGGCCGGACGAGCCACTCGTTCCGGACGCGGCGATGTGGCACTGACCACGCCTGCGCCCGTGTGTGCTCCCCGTCGCGGCGGGTCGGGGCCGACCCGGCTATGGTCCGCGTCGTGTCTGCTACCCCCGTTACCGTCACTGTCACCGGAGCCGCTGGCCAGATCGGTTACGCGCTGCTCTTCCGGATCGCCTCCGGCCAGCTGCTGGGGCCCGACACCCCGGTCAAGCTGAACCTCCTGGAGATCCCGCAGGCCGTCAAGGCCGCCGAGGGCACCGCGATGGAGCTCGACGACTGCGCGTTCCCGCTGCTGCGCGGCATCGACATCTTCGACGACGCCGGCCAGGCGTTCTCCGGAGCCAACGTCGCCCTGCTCGTCGGCGCCCGCCCCCGCACCAAGGGCATGGAGCGCGGCGACCTGCTCGAGGCGAACGGCGGCATCTTCGGCCCGCAGGGCAAGGCCATCAACGACGGCGCCGCGGACGACATCCGCGTCCTGGCCGTCGGCAACCCGGCCAACACCAACGCCCTGATCGCCCAGGCCGCCGCGCCGGACGTCCCGGCCGAGCGCTTCACCGCGATGACCCGTCTCGACCACAACCGCGCTCTGGCCCAGCTGGCCAAGAAGCTCGACGTGTCGCTGGACGAGATCAGGAAGCTCACGATCTGGGGCAACCACTCGGCCACCCAGTACCCCGACCTCTTCCACACCGAGGTCAACGGGAAGATCGCCGCCGAGCAGGTCGACGAGACCTGGCTCAAGGACGAGTTCATCCCGACCGTCGCCAAGCGCGGCGCCGCGATCATCGAGGCCCGGGGCGCGTCCTCGGCCGCCTCGGCCGCGAACGCCGCCATCGACCACGTCCACGACTGGGTCAACGGCACCCCCGACGGCGACTGGACCTCCGCCGCGATCCCGTCCGACGGGTCCTACGGCGTGGCCGAGGGGATCATCTCCTCGTTCCCGGTCACTTCGAAGAACGGCAAGTGGGAGATCGTCCAGGGCCTGGAGATCGACGCCTTCTCCCGCGAGAAGATCGACGCCAGCGTCGCCGAGCTCACCGAGGAGCGCGAGGCCGTGCAGAAGCTGGGCCTCCTCTGATCCGAGCACTTCCACCGATGGGCCTCTCCCGCGCCGGGAGGGGCCCTTCGGTCTGTGTGCCGGTGGGTCGTCGGCCATCTCGCCGTTGCGGGCGCCGGGTTCCTGCCGGATCTCCGTCAGTGGTGGTGGCCCAGGAGACGACGGCCCGGCCGTCGGCGCGGACCGGGGGCGCGGACCGGGGGCGCGGACGAACGGACCCGGTGATCGCCGCACACGGAGAGATCCCGGATCTGGTCGACGAGGACCCGCCGCCGCTGTCCGCCGACGAGATCCCACAGCTCCCGGGGGAACCCGGTTCCGGGCTCGCCGAGAAGGACGGCGCATAGCCGGGGACGTGCCGTGCCGGGCAGGGGCTGAACGTGGTGCAGCCGAACCGGAGACGGCCCGTTCACCGACGTTGCAGGCCGAAGAGGTCGTCGAGGTTCGCGACGCGGACGCCGCCGGACCTGCGCGCAGGCTCCGACCTCGTCGCATCGGACGGCGTCTCCCGCCGCTGACCCGGAATGCTGATCATCGCGGGCTGTCGGCGTGGTGTCCGGCTGGGGTCGATCCACGCCGGTGGGAGGAACTCGGGTAGCCCGTCGCGGATGCGGACGTCCCACCCGGGGTGGTGGATCAGCCGGTGATGTTGTCGGCAGAGCATCACGAGGTTGTCGATCTTCGTTTCGCCGTGTTCTTCCCACGGGATGACGTGGTGGACCTCGCACCACGACGGCGGCCGGTCGCAGCCCGGGTGGGCGCAGCCGCGGTCCCGGGCGATGACCGCGCGGCGGAGACCGTCGGGGATTGTCCGGGTCGCCCGGCCCACGTCGAGGGGCTGACCCTTCCCGTCAAACACGATGGGGATGACCGCGGAGTCACACGCCATCATCCGCAACGTTTCCGCGGAGGTGCGCCCACCGAAGTCCAGCATCCCGGTCTTGGCGCGCTTCTCCAGATCCTCCAGGGAGATGATCACCGAGATCTGCGGGCGACGCCCACCCGTCTCGGGAACCAGCCCCGCGGGACCGTGCGATAACGCGTAAGCGCACACCTCGGCCAGGGCCTCGGCCTGGCGCTGCGCGGGCTCGCGGGTCTCGTCTGACGACGTCGGCTTGGACTTGGCGTCGATCACCGTGGCGATGGTGTCGAACATGGCCGCGTCGTCGAAACGCCCGGTGATCTTCCCGCCCGGCCGGTTGCGGTGCCGCACGATCCGCAGCTCGTTGACCTCCGGCTCCGGCCGGTCGTCATCGGGCTCGGGACCGTCCTGGTCCAGCTTCTCGACCAGCGCAGTGCCCCACACCTGCAGCTCGTTCGGCGTGTACTCGCAGGACTTGGCGCCGATCTGCGCTTCCGCGGCGGACCACACCTCGGGCGTGAGCCGCTCCGCGGCGCGGGTCGCCAGGACCTTCGCCACGACCTCGACATGACGCAGGCTCGTGCGACCGGCGTCGAACACCTCGGCGGTGGCGGGCAGCCGCGGAGGTAGGACGGTGCCGTCCAGAGCGGTCCTGCCCACCACGTTCTCCGCGGCCATCACATGGCGGCGGGCCTCGAACCGCTCCCAGCCGAGAAGATCGGACAACGCAGAAGCGCTGTTCTTGTAACCGCGCGAGGTGAACACATCCCGCCGCTCGGCACCGGCGAGGACCCCGACAGAGAGGTTATCGAGGCGCCGCCGCGCGGCTTCGCAGGCGATGAGCACGTTGATCTGCTCGGTGTCACTCGCGCCCAGGGTGGCGGCGCGGAGTTCTTCGACGGCCTCGATGAGGCGGTCGTGCGCTGCGGCGACCCGGCCGGTGGACATGCCTCCATCATACTCGAACGCATGTTCGTATCAAGACCTGTCATCGCAGGTAGGAGGCCGTTTGTCGCCACGACGGAAGCTGCTCATCGGAACACCGAACGCCCCTCCAGGTCCCAGAGGGGCGTTCGGGTGAGCTGCGCTCGGACGGCGATCATCGTCTCCGGCTCGGCGCCGACCGGGGCGCTGCCCCGGATCGCCCACGCCCGCGGCGACGACGATCAGAGCCACTGGAGGTCGCCCGCGGGCTGGTCTGAGGGTCGACCCGGGCTCAGGCGCCGACCTGGTCTCGGGCGCCGATCTTGTCTCAGGCGTCGATCTGAGCGATGGCGAAGGCCTCGCCGGGGACGGTGAAGCTGTCCTCACGGCTCTGCGTCGGTTCGGACGCGAGCAGGATCCGGGTGATCACCGCGCCGAGAGAGAGCGTCACCGGCTCGGGGCCGAGGTTGACCACCACCCGCAGACGGCCGCGGTTGACCACCAGCGTGCGGGCCTGCTCGTGCACGTCGACGCCGATCGAGTCCAGCCACGGGTCCGAGAGCTCCGGCCACGTCTTGCGCAGCCGGATCAGCTCCTGGTGCATCCGCAGCAGGGTCGTGTGCGGCTCCTGCTCGGACTCGGCCCAGTCGAGCTTCGAGTCCAGGAACGTGTTCTCCGCGTTCGGGTCCGGGACCTCCTGCCCGCCCGCGGTGGCCGCCCAGCCGTGGTCGGCGAACTCCGCGGTACGCCCGGTGCGGACGGCCTCGCGCAGCTTCGGGTCCGGGAAGCAGGAGAAGAACTGCCACGGCGTCCGCGCACCCCACTCCTCGCCCATGAACAGCATCGGGGTGAAGCCGGAGGTGAACAGCAGCGCCGCCCCGCACGCCATCAGGCCGGGGGACAGGGTCTCGGTGAGCCGGTCGCCGGTGGCGCGGTTGCCGATCTGGTCGTGGTTCTGCAGGTAGGTCACGAACCGGGTGCCCGGGATCTTCCCGGTGTCGACCGGGGCCCCGTGGCTGCGCATCCGGAACGTCGACCAGGTGCCCTCGTGCAGGAACCCGCGGGTCAGCACCTGCGCGAGCCCGTTCAGACCGGCCTCGGCGAAGTCGGCGTAGTACCCCTGCGACTCGCCGGTGAGCACCGCGTGCAGGCAGTGGTGGATGTCGTCGGTCCACTGCGCGTCGAGACCGTAGCCGCCGCCCTCGCGGGAAGTGATCAGCTTGGGGTCGTTGAGGTCGGACTCGGCGATCAGCGACAGCGGACGGCCGGTGTGCGCCTCCAGGGCCGTCACCTCGACTGCCAGCTGCTCCAGGACGTGCTGGGCGCGGGTGTCGCGCAGCGCGTGCACGGCGTCGATCCGCAGGCCGTCGACGTGGAAGTCGCGCAGCCACATCAGGGCGTTGTCGATGACGTAGCGGCGGACCTCGTCGGAGTGCGGCCCGTCCAGGTTCAGCGAAGGGCCCCAGATGTTGCGCCCGGCGAAGTAGGGACCGAAGCGGTCCAGGTAGGCGCCGGAGGGACCGAGGTGGTTGTAGACGACGTCGAGAACGACGCCGATCCCGCGGGCATGCGCGGCGTCGACGAAACGCTTGAACGCGTCCGGGCCGCCGTAGTTCTCGGTGACGGCGTACCAGCCCACGCCGTCGTAGCCCCAGTTCCGCGGGCCGTCGACAGCGTTGACGGGGAGCACCTCGACCAGGTCGATGCCGAGCGCGACCAGGTGGTCGAGGCGCCCGATCGCGGCGTCGAACGTGCCCTCGTCGGTGAACGTGCCGATGTGGCACTCGTAGAGCACCGCGCCGGCGAGCGCCCGCCCGGTCCACTTGTCGTCGGTCCACCAGAACGCGTCCTGGTCGTAGCGCCGCGACGGCCCGTGCACGCCCTCGGGCTGCGACAGCGAGCGCGGGTCGGGCAACGGCGTCGGGTCGTCGTCGACGAGGAACGCATACGTCGTGCTGGGGCCGTTGTCCTCGATCTCGGCGCGCCACCAGCCGTCCTCACCGCGGTCGAGGCGGTACCGGTCGCCGTCGACGAGCGCGGTGACCTGCCGACGGTCGGGTGCCCACACGGCGTAGTCGGTCACGAGGGACATCCTTCCGTCACGGGGTCACCGTAGGTCGGGCCGGGCGGACGAGGAGAGCGACCGGGTAGTCGGCGAGCAGGGTGGACAGCAGCGGGGCCGGGCCGTCCACGGCCTTGCCGCTGACGACGTCGTGGAAGTCGGTGGCGCCGCCGGGCAGCGGCAGCACCGTCTCACCCCAGCCCCCGCGCGCGGCCAGGCCCTCCGGCAGCCGCGTGGCGACCGCGACGAGCTGTCCGCCCCCGCGGGTGAACGCGACGGCGTGGTCGGCGGCGGGGCCCTGGGCCGGTACCGGGACGTATCCGGTGAACAGCTCCGGGCGGGACCGGCGCAGCCGGGCGCACGCCGCGGTGACGAGGAGCTTCGCCGCGCCGTGCGTGTCGACCGGGGGCAGGTGGCCCTCGTCGATCCGGGCCAGCATGGCCTCCCGGGCACCGATGTCGACCGGGCGCCGGTTGTCCGGGTCCACCAGGGAGTACTCGAACAGCTCGGTGCCCTGGTAGACGTCGGGCACGCCCGGCCCGGCCATCTGCAGCAGCTTCTGGCCCAGCGAGTTCGACCACCCCGGCCCGGCGATCTCGTCGACGAACGCCGCGATCTCCGCGCTCAGCTCGGTGTCGCCGAGGACGGCCGCCGGCCACTCCGCGATCGCGGCGTCGACGTCGGGGACGCCGTTCACGTGGCTGGTGACGAGCTTGGCCTCCTTCGACGCCTTGCCCAGGTACCCGGCCAGACGCTCGGCGTCGATCGGCCACGCGCCGACGAGGCTCTGCCAGGCCAGCAGCTCCAGCGACCGGTCCGGCAGCGGGTGGCGCACCGACCACTCCCGGACCCGGGACGCCCAGTCCCCGGGGCGCTCGGCGAGCACGGCCAGGCGGGCCCGGACGTCCTCGGAGCGCTTGGTGTCGTGCGTGGACAGCGACGTCATCGTGTGCGGTGTGGACGCCTCGCGCGTCGCCGCGCCCGTGTGGAACTCGGCGGGGGAGACCCCGAACCGCGCCGGGTCGCCGCCGACCTCGTTGAGCGCGACGAACCGGTTGTAGCGATAGAACGCGGTGTCCTCGACGCCCTTGGCCATCACCATGCCCGACGTCTGCTGGACCCGGGTGGCGAACTCGCCGTGCGGCTCGGCCAGCAGCGCGGCGTGCAGGTCGGCGAGCACCGGGCCCAGGTCGGGACGGCGGGTGCGGGCCACCGCGACGGCGGCGTCGGCGTCGGCGCGGCCCTCGGACAGGTAGCTGCGGTAGACCGGGAAGCCGCAGAGCAGCTCGGCCACCGCGTCGCACAGGTCCTGGGCCGAGACGGCCGGGTCGGTGCCGGCACCCGGGCCGGAGTGGTAGGCGTCGGCGATCCGGCGCACCTCGGCGACCAGTAGCTCGTCGGCGACGAGGTGCCGGCCGTCGTTCTCGACGGTGTGCGCGTGCGGCTTCTCGCCGGTGTGCTCGGCGGCGAACTGGGTGAGCAGCCCGGCGCCGTCGGGGTCGACGAACACGCCGCAGATCTCGCGTAGTGCCTCGTAGCCGGTGGTGCCGTCGATCGGCCAGGACACCGGCAGCGTCTCACCGACGCCGAGGATCTTCTCCACCAGCAGCCAGCGGTCCGGGCCGATCTCGGCGCGCAGCCGGCGCAGGTACGCCCCCGGGTCGGACAGCCCGTCCGGGTGGTCGATCCGCAGGCCGACGATCGTCGGGTCCTCGGCGAGCCAGCGCAGCACCTCGCGGTGGGTGTCGGCGAAGACCTCCGGGTCCTCGACGCGCACCGCGGCCAGGTCGGAGACGTCGAAGAACCGGCGGTAGGTCAGCTCCGCCGCCCCGCGGCGCCAGGACACGAGCCGGTAGTGCTGGCGCTCGTGCACCTCCTGGGGCGTGCCCTCGTCACCCGTGCCCGGGGCGACCGGGAGGACGTGCTCGTAGTAGCGCAGCTCGGAGCGGTCGTCGGAGAGCTCGAGCTTGCCCAGCGCGGTCTCGGCGTCGGCGTCGAGGACCGGCAGCAGCACCGGTCCGGCGCCCCAGTCGATGTCGAAGTGGTGCGCGACGCGCGACGACTCGCCGTGCGTGAGCACGTCCCACCACCACGGGTTGTCCTTCGGCACCGCGACGCCGAGGTGGTTCGGGACGATGTCGAGCAGCATGCTCAGCCCGGCCGCGCGCAGGGCCGCGAGGAGCGCCACCCGACCGTCCTCGCCGCCCCGTTCGGCGGAGACCCGTGTCGGGTCGACGACGTCGTAGCCGTGGTTCGAACCGGTGCCCGAGGCCAGCAGCGGCGAGGCGTAGAGCGCCCCGACGCCGAGCCGGTCCAGGTAGCCGACGATCGCCGCGGCGTCGTCGAACGTCCGGTCCTTCGAGAACTGCAGCCGGTAGGTCGAGCCGGGCAGCGAACGCGCAGTCATAACGGGCGGATCAGCCCTTCCGTCGCAGGACGAGCAGGGAACGGGCGGGCACCGTCATCACCGAGCCGGCGGCGACCGGGTCGATGTCGGGCCCGTTGGCGTTCGTGGTCGGCGGGTGCACCTCGCCGGTGGCGGAGTCGACCACGGTCTCCCACGCCGACCCGAACTCGGCCGGCGGCACCGTGGCGTCGATGTCCTCCCAGTAGCTGTTGAAGTACAGCAGGAACGAGTCGTCGGTGACGCGCTCGCCGCGGTTGTCCACGTCGGCCAGGGCCTCGCCGTTGAGGAACACCCCGACGCAGCGGCCCAGGTCGTTGTCCCAGTCCTCCTCGGTCATCTCCTGACCGGTGGGGGTGAACCAGGCGATGTCGGCGATCGCGCCCTTGCGCCGGCGGCCGATCGGGCGGCCCTCGAAGAAGCGGCGGCGGCGGAAGACCGGGTGCGCGGCGCGGATCGCCGAGATCCCGGACGTGAACGTGATCAGGTCCGAGTTCTTGCCCGCGAGCGACCAGTCCTGCCAGGCGATCTCGTTGTCCTGGCAGTAGACGTTGTTGTTGCCGCCCTGGGTGCGGCCCAGCTCGTCGCCGTGCAGCAGCATCGGCGTGCCCTGGCTGAACATCAGCGTGGCCAGGAAGTTGCGCTGCTGCTTGGCCCGCAGCGCGAGCACGGTCGCGTCGTCGGTCGGGCCCTCGACGCCGCAGTTCCAGGAACGGTTGTGGCTCTCGCCGTCGTTGCCGTCCTCGCCGTTGGCGTCGTTGTGCTTGTCGTTGTAGGACGTCAGGTCGGCCAGGGTGAAACCGTCATGCGCGGTCACGAAGTTGATCGAGGCGTACGGGCGGCGGCCGTCGGCCTGGTAGAGGTCCGAGCTGCCGGTGATCCGGGACGCGAACTCACCGAGCGTGCCCGCCTCGCCGCGCCAGAAGTCGCGCACGGTGTCGCGGTACTTGCCGTTCCACTCCGTCCACAGGGGCGGGAAGTTGCCGACCTGGTAGCCGCCGGGACCGACGTCCCACGGCTCGGCGATCAGCTTGACCTGGCTGATCACCGGGTCCTGCTGGACGAGGTCGAAGAACGTCGAGAGCCGGTCGACGTCGTAGAACTCCCGGGCCAGGGTGGACGCGAGGTCGAACCGGAACCCGTCGACGTGCATCTCGGTGACCCAGTAGCGCAGCGAGTCCATGATCATCTGCAGCGTGTGCGGGTTGCGCACGTTGAGCGAGTTGCCGGTGCCGGTGTAGTCCATGTAGTACCGCTCGTCGCCCTCGACGAGGCGGTAGTACGCGGCGTTGTCGATCCCGCGCATGGACAGCGTCGGGCCCATGTCCGAGCCCTCGGCGGTGTGGTTGTAGACGACGTCGAGGATCACCTCGATGCCCGCGTCGTGCAGGTCGCGCACCATCGCCTTGAACTCCGGCACCTGCGAGCCCGGGCGGCGGGGCGCCGCGGCGTAGGCGTGGTGCGGCGCGAGGAAGCCGATGGTGTTGTAGCCCCAGTAGTTCGCGAGGCCGTTCTGCTCGAGGTGGTGGTCGGTGATGAACTCGTGCACCGGCATCAGCTCGATCGCGGTGATGCCCAGGCGCTGCAGGTGCTCGATCATCGCCGGGTGCGCGATCCCGGAGTAGGTCCCGCGCATCTCCTCGGGGATCTCCGGGTGCTGCACCGTCAGCCCGCGCACGTGCGCCTCGTAGACGACGGTCTCGTTGTACGGGATCTTCGGCGGGCGATCCGAGCCCCAGTCGAAGTAGGGGTTGACCACGACCGACTTCGGCACGAACGGCGCCGAGTCGGTGTCGTTGCGGCTGTCCGGGTCCCCGAAGTTGTAGCCGAACACGGCCTCGTCCCAGGCCACCGGGCCGTCGAGGGCCTTGGCGTAGGGGTCGATCAACAGCTTGTTCGGGTTGCAGCGCTGCCCCTGCGCGACGTCGTAGGGACCGCCGACGCGGAAGCCGTAGCGCTGCCCCGGCTCGACCCCGGGCAGGTAGCAGTGCCAGACGAAGCCGTCGACCTCGGTCAGCCTGATCCGGGTCTCGACGTCGGGCTCGGTCGGGTCGAGCCCGAACAGGCTCAGCTCGACGGAGTCCGCGACCTCGGAGAAGATCGCGAAGTTGGTGCCGGCGCCGTCGTAGCTGGCGCCGAGCGGGTACGCGTGGCCCGGCCAGGGCTGCATGTGTGTCCCCTTACTTCCCGGCCGCGGCCGTGGTGGTGCCGGCCGCGGCCGGTCGGTCGTCGTGCGAAGGCTCGTGGTGCTGGGTGCTGGGTGCTCGCGGTGCTGGGTGCTCGTGCTGGGTGCTCGTCGTGCGGACGGCTCGTCGTGGTCGGGGCGAGGTGCGCGGGGCACAGGCGTGCACGCCGGGGTCCGGGGCGGCGACGGCCCGGGGACGGGCCCGAGCCGTCGTCCAGGCGTTCAACCTAGCCGAGCCCCCCGACAACCGTGCCGTCCCGGCGCCGGTGACGGGGGCGTCGGACGCGGTCCTAGTCCTCGGCGAACCGGGGAGGGAACCCGCCGGTGGCGATCGGGCTCCAGTACGTCGGGGTGATCCGGATGAGTGCTTTGCCCTGGTCACGCATGGCCTGGCGGTACTCGTCCCAGTCCGAGTGCTCGCCGGAGACGGCGCGGAAGTAGTCGACGAGCGGCTCCACCGCGTCCGGGAGTGTGATGAGTTCGGCGTCACCGTCGACCTGCACCCAGGCGGCGTTGAACTCCTCGGAGAGGACCACGACCGAGGCCCGGCCGGCGCGGGCGACGTTGTTCGACTTCGCGCGCTCGGGGTAGGTCGCGATCACGATCCGGCCCTGCTCGTCGACCCCGCCGGTGACCGGGGAGCCCTGAACCCCGCCGTCGGAGCGGGTGGTCAGCAGGATCATCTTGTGGCGCGGCGTCACGAACTCGAGGAGCTCGTCGCGTTCGACCCGGGTCGTGGTGGCAATCGTGCGAGGCATGCCCACGAGCCTAGGAGGGACGCCCGTGGTGTGCCGGGTCGCGCTAGGGTCGCACGCGATGACCACCATCTTCTCCAAGATCATCGACGGTGAGCTACCGGGCCGGTTCGTCTGGTCCGACGAGCACTGCGTCGGGTTCCTCTCGATCAACCCCCTCGGCCCGGGCCACACGCTGGTCGTGCCGCGGCAGGAGGTCGACCAGTGGGTCGACGCCGACCCCGCCCTGATCGCGCACCTGACCGAGGTCTCGCGCGTGATCGGCGTGGCCGTGCGCGAGATCTGGTCGCCGCCGCGGGTCGGGCTGCTGGTCGCCGGCTTCGAGGTGCCGCACCTGCACGTGCACGTGTTCCCGGCCTGGGACATGGCGGCGTTCGACTTCGCCAACGCGGCGGCCACGGTGGACGCGGCCGAGCAGGACGGGTACGCCGAGACGCTGCGGGAGACCCTGCGCGCGGCCGGGCACGGCGACCACGTCGCCGGCGCCTGACCCGTACCCGTGCAGCTCATCCTCGTCCGGCACGCCCTGCCCGACCGCGTCGCCCACGACGACGGGTCCACGGCCGACCCCTCGCTGACGCCGGAGGGCGAGGCGCAGGCCGGACGTCTGGTCGCCGCCCTGCGCGACGACCGGGTCGACGCCCTGTGGTCCAGCCCGATGCACCGCGCGCTGGAGACGGCGGCGCCGCTGGCCGCCGCCCTGGGCGCCGAGCCGACCGTCTCCGCGGACCTGCGCGAGTACGACGCCGAGGGCCGCGCCTACACCCCGATCGCCGAGATGGCCGACGCCGATCCGGACGTCTGGGAGCGGATGCGGTCCGGTCTGCTGCCCACCCACGTCGACGTCGAGGCGTTCTCCTCGCGGGTCGTGCGGGCGGTCGAGGACGTCGTCGCGGCGCACCCCGGCAAGGCCACCGCGGTCGTGGTCGCGCACGCCGGGGTGATCAACGCCTACCTGGCGTCGGTGCTGGAGATCCCGCGCCCGCTGCCGTTCCCGCTGGACTACGTCGGGGTCAGCCGCGTCATCTGCGCACGCGGCGGACGGCGCCGCGTGCGAACGGTCAATGAGGTCGCGCACGTCGCCGACCTGCTCTGATCCGGCCGCGAAGGCCCGAACGGATCACCCGATCGGGAACCGTTCGGCCCGCTCCGTGGACCCGTCGTCCCGTCTCCGGCCCACTCGTCGCGCACGATCGGCCACTGACCGGCCGACGGTCGGGTGGGCAGGACGTACCCCGCCGGTTTACCTACCCTCAGTAGATCGGCCGGACCGGGAGGGGGCGTCGCACGACGCACCGGGCCGGGCGTGGAGGGTGTCGCAACGCGATGGGAACGGCAGGACACACGTCCCGGACGCGGACGTCGACGTGACGGCGACGACGCGCCGGCTCGACGTCCGCCGGTGGCCGGTGTGGGCGCTGCGGCCCCGGATGCTGGTCCTACTCCTCCTCGTGGACCTGGCCGCGGCCGGCCTGGTCTCGGCGGGGCTCGTCCTGTTCCCTCCGGGCAGGACCGAGGTGCTCGGAGCCGTCGGGCTGGCCGTGCTGGGCATCGTGCACACCGAGCTGGCGACCGGCATCGAGCGCGTGCGGCGACGGGTCGCGCACAGCTCCTACTTCGACCTCAGTTCCGTGTGGACGTTCGCCGCGGCGTTGCTGCTGCCCGCACCACTGGCCGGAACGGTCGTCCTGGCCGTCTACGCGCACCTGTGGTTCCGGGTCTGGCGCCCGGCCGGGGCACCGCTGTTCCGCCACCTCTACACGACGGCGACGGTGGTGCTCGCCGTCCAGGTGGCGGGCCGTCTGCTGACGCCGGAGACGTTCGGGGCCGGGCCGGTCGACCCGCTCGTCAGCTATCCGGCGCTGATCGCCGCGATGGTCCTCTACGTCCTGGTCAACCAGGTGCTGGTGGGCCTGGCGATGAGCCTGTCCGCCGAGCGCAGGCTCAGCTGGCGGGACCTGGTCGGCGACTGGGACGACCACGTCCTGGAGGGCGCGACGCTGTGCCTGGCCGTGCTGGCCTCGGTCGCGGTGCTGCGTCAGCCGCTGCTCGTGCTGCTGGTCCTGCCGCCGCTGCTGGTGCTGCACCGCGCGGTGCTGATCCGCCAGCTCGAGGAGCGTGCCAACACCGACGCGAAGACCGGCCTGCTGACGTCCTCGGCGTGGCGGGGGCGGGCGACCCGGTCGCTGCTGCGCGCCCGGCGCAACCGGACCGCGGTCGCGGTACTGATCCTGGACCTGGACCACTTCAAGACCGTCAACGACACCTACGGCCACATCGCCGGTGACGAGGTGCTCGGCGCCGTGGCCAGCACCCTGCTCCGCGAGGTCCGCGACGGCGACCTGGTCGGCCGGTTCGGCGGCGAGGAGTTCGTGGTGCTGCTCTCCGGCCTGCCGGTGGCCGAGGCCGGACGCGTCCAGTCGCACGCCGCGGCCGAGCGCATCCGGCGCACCGTCCGCACCCTCGCCGTCGACGTCGGCACCCCGGACGCGCCGGTGGTGATCTCCGACCTGTCGGTGTCGGTGGGGGCGGCCCTGTCCGACGTGGACGGGAACACGATCGACGACCTCATGCAGATCGCGGACTACGCGCTCTACGCGGCCAAGCGTGGCGGGCGCAACCAGGTCCGCCTCGGCCGTCCCGACGGGATGGCCCGGCGCACCGCCGACGACGGCTGAGCGTCAGCTGCGCGGACGGCGGGGGCCACGGGGCCCGAAGCCGTGTGCTCCGGTCCGGACCGTGTCGCGCCCGGCCCGTTTCGCCGCGTAGAGCGCCGAGTCGGCCGTCTCCACCAGTGCGGTGAGGCCGTCGCCGTCGTGCGGGAACACGGCGCCGCCGACGGAGACGGTGACCGCCTCGATGGTGCGCGGGCCGTGCGGTCCGGAGACCTCGACCCGGACCTCGCCGACGCGGCGCCGGATCCGGTCGGCGATCCGGCGGACCTCGGCGTGGTCGGCGGAGCCGGACAGGCGGGGGAGCAGAACCACGAACTCCTCGCCTCCGAACCGGCCGACCAGGTCGTGGCCCCGGACCTCGGCCCGCAGCGTCCTCGCGATCGCGCCGAGCACCTCGTCCCCGGCGAGGTGTCCGTGCCGGTCGTTGACGGTCTTGAACATGTCCAGGTCGAGCACCAGCAGCCCGGCCGTCCCGCGTTCCCGGGCGACCGCGTCCAACGCCCGACCGGCCCGGGTGTGCCAGCCGGCCGCGTTGAGCAGGCCGGTCTTGGCGTCGGTGTCGGCCTGTTCCTCGAGGTCGCGCAGCGGCATCGTGCGGTGCAGGACCAGGATCGGCGGGATCACCAGGAGCAGCACGAACGGTGTCGACGACGCCAGCATCCCGGCGGCCAGCGCACCCAGGCAGAGCGTGGCCAGCTCGAGCGCCATCTCGTGACCGGTGCCGGGCACCCGCAGCACCCGCACGCCGGGCCCGGCCAGGGCCACGACGCCGAGCACCAGCCCGGTGTTGACTGCGGTGTAGGCGAGCAGGCCCGCGGCCACGGCGACCGGGAGGGCGAACGATCCGAGCCGCCCGAACCCGGGGAGCGCGATCACCGCCGCCGCGGCGTGCACCGCGAGCACGATGGTGGCGGTCGAGTAGACGTGCCGGTGGACCGGTGCCCGCAGCGGTCGCCGGGTCCGCAGGTGCAGGTAGAGGTACAGGCCGACGACGACGGCCGAGGCGGCGACCGGCGGCAGCAGGATCGCGACCGCGAACGTCCACACCGAGTTAAGGTCGACGTGATGGACGCCGGGGGTGCGTCGGCGCAGCCGGTCCACGCCCAGGGCGATCTCGTGGTGCAGGACCCCCGCCGCGAGCAGGACCGCGCCGGTGGCGGCCTCGGCGGGGGACGGCGGTGCCGCGCCGCGCAGCAGGTCGGCGACGACGACGGCGGCCGCGGTGGCCACGACGGCGAGCACCACGACGACGACGGCGGCCGGGAGTGACCGGATCGACGATCGGGGCGTCCGGAGGGCGGGGGAGTGAACGGAGGGCACGGGTGGCACTCCCTTCGCTCCTGCCGTGTCGGGTCGTCCGTCGGGGTGGGTCGATGATAGCGGCAGTGATGGCGGAGGGTGACGGCCAGGTGTCCGAGCTCCTGGGGTTTCCCGGATCGATACGGCCGAAAGAGTGAAGATGTGAACGCACAGCGTCACCGGAAACGAGGCCGTTCTCGTGTCCGCGCGGGCAGACGACCGTTCTCCGCGGCCCGTCGGGGGCGGTCCGGCGACGCCCGGCGCCGCGTGCCGGTGACCGTGGACTCGTGCGGTCCGGACGGTCGTCCGCGCCGGTCCTCCGTAGAGTGGGGGTCGGCCCATGGAGCGAGACGGCGCGGCCCCCGGCACCGGCCGTGGCGGCCGCCGAGGAGGCAGTAGGTGTCTGACACGCGAGGTCCGGCGAACCCTGGTCTGGCGGCGATCCGGCGACCGGCCGACCTGCGCGGTCTCGACGCCGCGCAGCTGGAGCACCTCGCTGCGGAGATCCGCGGCTTCCTGATCAAGGCGGTCTCGCGCACCGGCGGGCACCTCGGCCCGAACCTCGGCGTCGTCGAGCTGACGATCGCGCTGCACCGGGTCTTCGACTCCCCGCGCGACACGATCGTCTGGGACACCGGGCACCAGGCCTACGTCCACAAGCTCCTCACCGGCCGGCACGTCGGCTGGGACCGGCTGAAGAAGACCGGCGGTCTGTCCGGCTACCCGAGCCGCACCGAGAGCGAGCACGACGTCGTGGAGTCCAGCCACGCGTCGTCGTCGCTGTCCTGGGCCGACGGGATCGCCCGCGCCCAGCAGCTCGCCGGCCTCGACCGGCACGTCGTCGCCGTGATCGGGGACGGAGCGCTGACCGGGGGCATGGCCTGGGAGGCGCTGAACAACATCGCCGCGGGTGCCGACCGCAACGTCGTGATCGTCGTCAACGACAACGGCCGTTCCTACTCCCCGACGATCGGCGGGCTCGCCGACCGGCTCGCGTCGCTGCGCCTGCAGCCCGGCTACGAGCGGATGCTCGAGGCCGGCAAGCAGACGCTGCGCGGCACCCCCGTCGTCGGGCCCGCGCTCTACGCCGGGCTGCACGCGCTCAAGGCCGGGGTGAAGGACGCGGTCAGCCCGCAGGAGCTGTTCTCCGACCTGGGCCTGAAGTACTTCGGACCGGTCGACGGCCACGACGTCGCCGCGATGGAGTCCGCGCTGAGCCGGGCCAAGCGCTTCGGCGGACCGGTGATCGTGCACGCGGTGACCCGCAAGGGCAACGGCTACCCGCCGGCCGAGAACGACGAGGCCGAGCAGATGCACTCACCGGCCGCGTTCGACCCGGAGACCGGCGCCCCGACCGGCGCGCCGAGCACCGGCTGGACCGACGTGTTCGCCCAGGAGATGGTCGAGCTCGGGCACCGCCGCACCG
This sequence comes from Pseudonocardia sediminis, assembly GCF_004217185.1. NCBI lineage: Bacteria > Bacillati > Actinomycetota > Actinomycetes > Pseudonocardiales > Pseudonocardiaceae > Pseudonocardia > Pseudonocardia sediminis. The sequence continues at coordinate 2,274,407 of NZ_SHKL01000001.1, forward strand.
ACGTCGTCGCGATCACCGCGGCGATGCTGGGCCCGGTCGGGCTGGAGCCGTTCTCCCGCGCGCACCCGGACCGCCTGATCGACACCGGCATCGCCGAGCAGCACGCGCTGACCGCGGCCGCCGGGCTCGCCCGGGCCGGGATGCACCCGGTCGTCGCGCTGTACTCCACGTTCCTCAACCGGGCGTTCGACCAGCTCATGATGGACGTCGGGCTGCACCGCGAGGCCGTGACGCTGGTGCTCGACCGCTCCGGCGTGACCGGCAGCGACGGCCCGTCGCACAACGGGATGTGGGACCTGTCGATCCTCGGCGTCGTGCCCGGCATGCGGGTCGCCGCGCCGCGCGACGAGCCGACACTGCGCGAGGAGCTGGCCGAGGCGCTCGCCGTCGCCGACGGGCCGACCGCGCTGCGCTACCCGAAGGGCTCGGTGATCCCGTCGGTCCCGGCACTGCGCCGGGTCGGCGGGGTGGACGTGCTCCACGAGCCGTCCGAGGGGCGGTCCTCGGTGCTGATGGTCTGCGTCGGGGCGTTCGGTGAGGTGGGTGTGGCCGCGGCACAGCGGCTGGCCAAGCAGGGTGTCGACGTCACCGTCGTCGACCCGCGGTGGGTGCTGCCGGTGCCCCGCGCGCTGCACGCGATGGCCCGCGAGCACGACCTGGTCGTGACCGTGTCCGACTGCGGCACCCACGGCGGCTTCGGCTCCGCCCTGTCCGACGCACTGCGCGCCGACGAGATCGACGTCCGGCAGCGCGACCTCGCACTGCCGCAGTCCTACCTCGAGCACGGCAGCCGCGACGACGTGCTCTCCCGCACCGGGCTGACCGTGCAGGACGTGGCGCGGCGGGTCACCGAGTGGGCCGCGGCCGCTGTCCCCGGCGTCGCGACCCCGGTGGAGGCCCGGGTCGACCACCCGGAGCAGTCGCGCTGATGCGGGTCATCGTGGTGGAGGACGAGCACGCGATGGCCGACGCCGTCGCCCGCGGGCTGCGCCGGGACGGGATGGCCGTCGACGTCGCCTACGACGGTGACTCCGGTTCGGAGAAGCTGTCGTTCACCCGCTACGACGTCGCGGTGCTCGACCGGGACCTCCCGGGGCGCTCCGGCGACGAGCTGTGCGACGAGGTGCTCGCCGCGGGCGGCACCACGCGGGTGCTGATGCTGACCGCGAGCGCGACCCTGGCCGACAAGGTCGAGGGGCTCTCCCGCGGCGCCGACGACTACCTGGCCAAGCCGTTCGACTTCCCGGAGCTGGTCGCGCGCGTCCGGGCCCTGGGCCGCCGGGCGAGCCCGGCCGTCCCGCCGACGCTGGTCGCCGGGGACGTCCGGCTGGACCCGGCGAAGCGCACCGTGCACCGCTCGGGGACGCCGGTGGAGCTGACCCGCAAGGAGTTCGGCGTGCTGGAGGTGCTGCTCGGCGCGGGCGGTGCCGTCGTCAGCAGCGAGGAGCTGCTCGAGCGGGTGTGGGACGAGAACGCCGATCCCTTCACCACCACCGTGCGGGTCACCGTGATGACACTGCGCAAGAAGCTGGGCGACCCCGGGGTGATCGAGACCGTGGTCGGCGCCGGCTACCGGGTCCCGGACGCGGGCTGAACCGTGGCGCGGGCCGCGAGGTGGGACGGCGCCGCGGGGTGGGGCCGCGCCGCCGGTCTGCGCCCCCGCCTGACCCTGCTGGCCACCGGGCTCGTCGCCCTGGTCAGTGCCCTGCTGCTGTGGCTGGGCTGGGTCCTGGTCGGCACCGTCGTCGCGACGACGACGGCGTTCCCCACCGGCGGGACGGTGCGGATCGGCGGGGTCGAGGTGCCGGCCGAGTCGGCCCGGGCCGCGGTGGCCGCCGCCGCCCGCTCCGAGGTGCTGCGCGCCGGGCTGATCGCGTTCCCGCTGGTGGTGGTCGCGGCCGCGCTGGTGTCGTGGATGCTGGTCGGGCGGGTGCTGGCGCCGCTGCACCAGGTGATCGCGGCGTCGCGGCGGCTCTCGGCGTCGTCGCTGGGGGAGCGGGTGGCGCTGCAGCGGGCCCGCGGCGAGGTCGCCGAGCTGGCCGCCGGGTTCGACGCGATGCTCGACCGCCTGCAGGCCGCGTTCGAGGCGCAACGCCGGTTCGTCGCGAACGCCGGGCACGAGCTGCGCACCCCGCTGGCCGTGCTGCGCACCGAGATCGACGTGACCCTGCAGGACCCGGACGCCGACGTCGCCGAGCTGCGACGGATGGGCCACGTCGTCCGTGACGCGGGCCGGCGCTGCGACGAGCTGGTGGCCGGTCTGCTGCTCCTGGCCCGGACCGAGGCGACCGGGCCGCTGGGGGAGCCCGACCTGGCGACGGTGAACCTGGCCGACCTGCTGGTCTCCGAGCTCGACGACGTCGCGGGGGCGGCGGTGGAGCACTGCCTGTCGGTGCGTGCGGACCCGGTCCCGGCCCGCACCCGCGGCGACGAGGTCCTGCTGCGCCGGCTCGTCGGGAACCTGGTGGAGAACGCCGTCCGGCACAACCGCGACGGCGGGTGGATCGAGGCGTCCACCGCGACCCGTGCCGGGGGCGACGCGGACGTGGTCGAGCTGGTCGTCTCCTCGTCCGGCCCGGAGCTGGCCGCCGACCAGGTGGGAGAGCTGTTCGAGCCGTTCCGCCGGGGCCCCGTCGCCCGCACCGCACGGACGCGCGGCTCCGGTCTGGGGCTGTCGATCGTGCGGGCGGTGGCCGTCGCGCACGGCGCGACCGTGGACGCGATCCCGGTGCCGGGCGGCGGCCTGAAGGTACGGGTGCGGTTCAGCTCGGCGGTGTCGGCGCCGGGTCCGGCGGTGAGTCAGGGACCGAGTCCGGCGTCGCTGCCAGCGCACGTTCCAGGACCGGGCTGAGCAGCTCGGCCTGCCACGGGCGGGCCCCGCCGGCGCGCAGGGCGCCCGCGACGTCGCCGTCGGCGGGCGGGGTCCAGCAGATCCGGCGCATCAGGTCGGGCTGCAGGAGGTTCTCGGCCGGGACGTCCCACTGCTCGGAGACGGCGGCGATCCCGGTGCGGGCCGCGGACAGCCGCGCCGCGGCGTCCGGGTCGCGGTCCGCCCAGCGCGCGACCGGGGGAGGCCCGTCGGTCGGGGCGGAGGCCCGCGGCAGCTCGTCGGCGGGCAGCGCGGCGGCCGAGGCCAGCGCGTCGAACCAGTAGCGGCCCAGGCGTCGCTGCGAGCGCCCGCGGAACACCGGCAGCCCGGCGAGAGCCTCGACCGAGTCCGGGTTGCGCACGGCGGCGTCGACGATGGCGGAGTCCGGCAGCACCCGCCCGGGGGCGATGTCGCGTTCGGCGGCCAGCTGGTCGCGGGCCTGCCACAACGCGCGCACCCCGGCCAGGGGACGGGGCTTGCGGACCTTGTGGATCCCGGACGTCCGGCGCCACGGCTCGGCCCGCGGTGCGGACGGCGGCGCGGTGCGGACGGCCTCGAACTCCTGGTACGCCCAGTCGATCTTGCCCTGCTCGGTGAGCATCCCGGTCAGCACGTCACGCAGCTCGACCAGCACCTCGACGTCGAGCGCGGCGTAGACCAGCCAGTCCTCGGGCAGCGGGCGCCGCGACCAGTCGGCGGCGCCGTGGCCCTTCTCCAGCGCCAGCCCGAGCAGGTTCTCCACCATCGGGCCGAGCCCGACCCGGGGCAGCCCGGCCAGGCGGCCGGCCAGCTCGGTGTCGAACAGCGACGCCGGGCGCAGCCCGATCTCGTCGAGGCACGCCAGGTCCTGCGACGCCGCGTGCAGTACCCACTCGGGGCCGTCCAGTGCCCGGGCCAGCGGCTCGAGCGCGGAGGTGTCGGAACCCGACCGCAACGGGATCGGGTCGACCAGGGCCGTCCCGGATCCCTCGCGGCGCAGCTGCACCAGGTAGGCGCGCTGCGAGTAGCGGAAACCCGACGCCCGTTCGGCGTCGACGGCGACCGGGCCGGAACCACCCGCGAACGCCTCGGCGACGTCGAGCAACGCCTGCCGGGTCGTCACGACGTCCGGCAGCCCGTCCGCGGGGTGGAGCAGGGGAGTGGCGACCGGACCGGCATCGGCCTCGGCGCCGTCCCCCGGGGTCGACGGATCCGACGGCCGCGTCGTCGCGGTCCCGCCGGCTCTCGTCGCGGCGCCGGAGCTCGATCGGCCGGCGCCTCCAGTGCTCGAGCTCAGCGAATGACCCCTGCGCGCATGGCGAGCGCCACCATCTGGGCACGGTCACCGGTGCCGAGCTTGCGCCCGATCCGGGAGAGGTGGCTCTTGACGGTGAGCGCGGACAGGCTCAGGGCCTCGCCGATCTCCTTGTTGGACTGCCCGTCGGCGACGAGCTGCAGCACCTCGACCTCGCGGGCGGAGAGCTCGCGCGGCGTGTTGTCGGTGCCCGGCACCCGGCTCCCGGTGGCGAGCAGCGGGGCGACCGTCGGGTCGGCGTAGACGCCGCCGTCGAGCACCCGCTTCACGCCGTCGGTGACCACCGACGGGGAGGCGGACTTGAGCAGGTACGCCTGCGCACCGGCCTGGAACGCCGACCGCACCGCGTACGGGTCGTCCGAGGAGGCGAGCACGACGAGCCGGTTCCAGCCGAGCGAGCGGAGCTCGCTGACCAGATCCAGCCCGCTGCCGTCGGGCAGCGTCAGATCGAGAATCGCGAGATCACACGGGCCTGCCGCGTGGGCGCGAGCACGTGCCTCGGTGACCGAAGCCGCCTCGTGCACCGTGCCTGCCCCCATCGCACGCAGCCGTCCGGCGATGGCCTCGCGCAACAGCGGGTGGTCGTCGACCACCATCACGGTGAAGAGCTCTTCCCGAGGATGCGGAACCATCGAGGGCGACAGCACTGCCCCGTGTGCGGGACCTTGTACTGGAGCGCCCTGGCCTACAACAGCCACGTCGTCAACCTTCCATGGAGTCGGTCGCTTGCCCCCGACCAACACCGGTTCCCGGCGGACGGAGAGTGGCGCTCAACCGCCCGGGGGGGTGTCATGCGGGAGATGGTATCCCTCCATGCGGCCTAACGTCCTGTATCCAATCGAACTTGTGCTGTTCAAAGTTACAGCCTTGTGGCGTGGGTCCCACTCCGGTGGGTGACACTTTTATCGCACAGCGCTGTGACCAGCGACAACTAGCCGGACGTTCGGCTCAGCGCCCGTACGCCGAGTGGCGGCAGCCCCGCAGCCGAAGCGACGAGGGCGCAGAACGCGGCGGCGTGTCGCGCGAAGTCGCCGTCGCTCTCCGTAGGGGACCAGGAGGCCCGCAGCTCCACGTCGTCCTCCCGGGGGGCCGCCTCCATGCCGCCGAAGCGCACCGACGACGTCTGGGTCACGGTCCCGCCCAGTGCGGTGAACTCCGCGCCGGACTCGGCGAACGCGTCCGTCAGCCACGACCACCCGACCTGCGGCAGCATCTCGTCGCCGAGCTGCTCGGGCTCCATCCGCGCCTGGACGAAGCAGACGAGGCGGAACGTGCCCTCCCACTTCTCCTGCCCCTCGGGGTCGTGCAGCAGGATCAGCCGTCCCGACGTGTCGGGCTCGTCGAGGTCGTCGGTGCCGTCGCCGCGGTGCACGATGTCGGCCTCGACGCTGGTCGCCCAGCTGTAGGACGCGAGCCTCGGCGGCGCGTCCAGGTCCCGGACCACGAGCTCGGGCCGGGGCCGGACGGCGGCGAGCGAGGCCGCCGCGCGGCGGAACAGCGGGGGTGTGATGATCGCTTCCGGCACGGGCCGGGACTCTAGGCGGCTTCCGGTGCCCCGGCCGTCAGGCGCGCCGTGATGATCGCGCAGGTGGTGAGCACGGGCCGCATGTGCCGTGGGAGAATCCGGTCCTCATGACTTCCGCGAACGGCATCTCCGCACCCGCGCCCGGCATCCCCGCGCCCTCACGTGGCGACGAGCTCCCGTCGCCGTCGCGCCGGGACCTGGCCGGCGCCCCGTTCCTGGAGGCCGCGCACGGCCGCCGTCCGGCGCACCTGCCCGTCTGGTTCATGCGCCAGGCCGGCCGGTCGCTGCCCGAGTACCGGGCCCTGCGGTCGGGGTCCGGGATGCTGCAGGCCTGCCTGACCCCGGACCTGACCTGCGAGATCACGCTGCAGCCCATCCGCCGGCACGGCGTCGACGCGGCGATCCTGTTCTCCGACATCGTGGTGCCGCTCTACCTCGCCGGCATCGGTGTGGACATCGTGCCCGGCACCGGGCCGGTGGTCGGGCACCCGATCCGGACCGCCGCCGACGTCGAGCGGATGCCGATGCTCGAGCCCGGGCAGGTCGACCCGGTCACCGACGCGATCGCGCTGCTGCTCCCGGAGCTGGGGGACACGCCGCTGATCGGCTTCGCCGGCGCGCCGTTCACGCTGGCGTCCTACCTGATCGAGGGCGGCCCGAGCCGCAACCACGAGAAGACCAAGGCGCTGATGCGCTCGCAGCCCGAGGTGTGGCACCGCCTGATGGGGCGGCTGTCCGATCTGACCGGGCTGTTCCTGCGCCGCCAGGCCGCGGCCGGGGTGGACGCGGTGCAGCTGTTCGACTCCTGGGCCGGGGCGCTGTCCGAGCGGGACTACCGCGAGTTCGTGCTGCCGCACTCGTCGGCGGTGCTGTCGTCGCTGGCCGGGGCGGGCGTCCCACGGATCCACTTCGGGGTCGGCACCGCCGAGCTCTTCGGCGCGATGGCCGAGGCCGGTGCCGACGTCGTCGGGGTGGACTGGCGCACGCCGCTCGACGTCGCCGCGGCGCGGGCCGGGGGGACGCACCCGGTCCAGGGCAACCTCGACCCCGCCGTGCTGTTCGCCGGCCAGGACGCGATCGACGCCGAGGTCGTCCGGATCGCGGGCGAGGGGACGCGCACCCCGGGGCACGTGTTCAACCTCGGGCACGGCGTGCTGCCCGACACCGATCCGGACGTGATCACCCGGACCGTCGAGACGGTGCACGCGCAGCCCGTCCGGTGAGCTCTCCGGACCGTCGCGCGCCGCACGTCGCGGTCGTCGGCGGCGGGGTCTCCGGGCTCGCCGCGGCACACCGCCTGCGCACGCTGCTCGGGCCGTCCGCGCGGATCACCGTGCTCGAGCAGCGCGACCGTCTCGGCGGGGTGTTGCGCACGGTCGACCTGGCGGGGACGCCGTTCGACGTCGGGGCCGAGGCGTTCCTGGCCCGCCGCCCCGAGGTCCCGGCCCTGCTCGACGAGCTGGGCCTGGCCGGCCTGCGCGTGCACCCGGGCCGGGCGACGGCCACGATCCGCGCCGGTGGCCGCACCGTCGGGCTGCCGGCCGGGACGCTGCTCGGCGTCCCGACCTCCCGTGCCCGCCTCGACGACGTCCTGTCCGCCACCGGTCTCGACGCGGTCCGCGCCGAACCCTCCCGTGCGCTGCGCTGGGAGCCCGGGTCCGACGTCGCCCTCGGGGGACTGCTGCGCGAGCGCTTCGGCGACGAGGTGGCCGACCGCGTCGCCGACCCGCTCCTGGGCGGCGTCTACGCGGGCCGGGTGGACACGCTCGGCCTGCGCGCGACCGTGCCTGCTCTGGCCGCCGCCCTGGACGCCGGCGCGGAGTCGCTCACGGCCGCGGCCACCGCCGGTGCGGACGCCACGCCCGCCCCGCCCCGGCCACCGGCGGGGACCCCGGCCGACGGCGTGCCGCCGAGCCTGACATCGCCGGACGGCCCGCCCGGCCGTGTCTCCGGCGGTGCCGCTCCGCCGCAGGTCGCCGCCGGGCCGGTGTTCGGCGCCGTGCGCGGCGGGTACCGGGTGCTGCTCTCCGCCCTGGCCGACGCCGCGGGTGCCGAGATCCGCCCGGGTACGACCGTGCGCTCGCTGGAACGACGTCCGGACGGCTGGCGCCTGGTGCTCGGGCCCGTCCCGGAGCCGGAGGTGCTCGACGCCGACGCCGTCGTGCTCGCCGTCCCGGCGCCGGCGCTGCGGCGGCTGCTGGAACCGGTCGTCCCGGCCGGGGCGTCGGCGGTGGCGGGGGTCGAGCTGGCGTCCTCGGTCGTCGTCGCGCTGGCCTACCGCGCCGCGGACGTCACCGCGATGCCGCCGACGTCGGGGTGCCTGATCGCGGCCGACGAGCCGCTGTCGGTCAAGGGCGTCACCCACTCGTCGACGAAGTGGGGCCACCTCGCCCCGGACGCGACCGACGACCTCGTCCGCCTGCGGGTGTCGATGGGCCGCTTCGGCGAGGCCGCGACGCTGCAGGTCGACGACGACGAGCTCGTCCGCCGCGCCCGCGCCGACCTGAGGATCCTCGACGGGATCGACGCCGAACCGGTCGCGGTGCACGTGCAGCGCTGGGGTGGGGGACTGCCGCAGTACGGCGTCGGGCACCTGGACCGGGTCGCCGCGCTGGAGTCCGCCGTCGCCGGGGTGCCGGGGCTCGCGGTGGCCGGGTCGGCCCTGCACGGGGTCGGCGTCCCGGCGTGCGTGGGCACGGCCCGCTCGGCGGCGGAGCGGATCGCGGCCGGGCTGACGGCGACGGGCACCGCTGCGCGACCGTGACCGGGCGTCCCCGCGGCGACGGACCGGCCCCACCGGCGCGGTGATCGTCGGCCCGGTCCCGGTCGAGGCCACCGGTGGCGCCGATCGGGACCCGTCTCGCGATCACGTCCCCGGGGCGACCGGCCGCGGGTGTCGGGGGCACGAGCCGTGGCACGAGGCCGCAAGGGAGCGGGTCGACGGCCCCGGTCGCGGCACCGAGCTTCTCCGACCCGTGTGGGGCCGCACACCCGTACGCGGCCGGACTGAGCGGGGAGGGGTGGGACACGACGTGGCAACATGGAGCCATGGCCCGCGTCGACTACCACGCCATCAACGACTCCATCCGCTACACCATGTGGTCGGTGTTCCGGGTCGAACCCGGACGCCTCGGGGACGACCGTTCCTCGGCCGCGCAGCAGGCGTCGGAGTTCCTGGACTCGCTCGACAACAAGGGCGTCATCGTCCGCGGCGTGTACGACCTGGCCGGTGTCCGCGCCGACGCCGACTACATGATCTGGTGGCACGCGGACAACATCGAGGCCCTGCAGGCCGCCTACTCCGACCTGCGCCGCACCACCGCGCTCGGCCGGGCGTCGGTCCCGGTGTGGAGCCAGACCGCGCTGCACCGCCCGGCGGAGTTCAACAAGAGCCACGTGCCGGCGTTCATGGCCGGCGAGGAGCCCAAGCGCTACGTGTGCGTCTACCCGTTCGTCCGGTCCTACGAGTGGTACCTGCTGCCCGACGACGAGCGCCGCAAGATGCTCGCCGACCACGGCAAGGAGGCCCGCGGCTACGCCGACGTGCGCGCCAACACCGTGCCGGCGTTCGCACTCGGCGACTACGAGTGGATCCTCGCGTTCGAGGCCGACGAGCTGTACCGGATCGTCGACCTGATGCGTCACCTGCGGGCCACCGAGGCGCGCCTGCACGTGCGCGAGGAGGTCCCGTTCTACACCGGGCCGCAGGTCCAGGTCGGCGACCTGGTCGCGACCCTGCCCTGAGCGCTCCGCCACGACGAGAACGGCGCCGGTCCCCACCACGGGGACCGGCGCCGTCGTCGTGCGTGGGCGTCAGCTCTCGGCCGGCTCCAGCTTGAGCGAGACCGAGTTGATGCAGTAGCGCAGGTCGGTCGGGGTGCCGTAGCCCTCGCCCTCGAACACGTGCCCGAGGTGGCTGTGGCAGGTCGCGCACAGCACCTCGACCCGGCGCATGCCCATCGAGCTGTCGACCCGCTCGATGACCGCCTCGCCGGCGAGCGGGGTGAAGAACGACGGCCACCCGCAGTGCGACTCGAACTTGGAGTCGCTGCGGAACAGCTCGGCGTCGCACGCCCGGCACCGGTAGACGCCGGTGGTCTTCGTGTCGGTGTACTCACCGGTGAACGGGCGCTCGGTGCCCGCCTTGCGCAGGACCTGGTACTCGGCCGGGTTCAGCTGCGCGCGCCACTCGTCGTCGGTCTTGACGACGGTGGGGGCGGGCTCGGTGTCGGTGGAGTTTTCGGAGCCGCTACCTCGGCTGAACAATCCCATGCGTCCACGCTAACCCGTTCCGGGCGCCCGTGCCGCCGAGCTGCGTGCCCTCCCGCCGTGACGTCGGCCGGGGTCAGATCCAGGTCGTGAGCACCAGGACCAGGACGTCCCAGATGATCCACGCCGCTCCGAGCAGGAGCGCGCTCACCACCAGGACCGCGGCGAGGCGGCGTGCGCCCTCCGCCCGGTTCGCGGAGTCGGCGAAGTCGCCGACGCTCTGCAGGTAGCCCTCGACGGTGCAGGTCGTCACGCGTTCCATCTTGTCGAGGTGGGCGGCGAACGCCCGGGCCTCCGGGTCGTCGGGGTCGAGTCCGATCAGGTCGTCGTCGAACCGCGGGGAGCGGTCCGGGACCCCGGGGATGCCTGCGGACATGGGGAGAGGATATCCGCTCCGGCGCCCCGCGCAGGTGACCGACGTGTGTCGGGGTGACGCGGATCGGGGGAGGGGAATACCGTTCCGCCGTGGCCAGCAAGGATGTCGTGATACTGCAGGTGCCGGGACCCGACGGGGACCGCGACGTCCGGCTGACCAGCCCGGACAAGGTCGCGTTCCCGGCGCTCGGGATCACCAAGCGCGAGGTGGTCGAGTACTACCTCGCCGTCGGCGAGCCGATGGCCCGCGCGCTGCGCGACCGTCCCACCAACCTCAAGCGGTTCAATGACGGCGTCGACGGCGAGCCGTTCTTCGTCAAGCGGGTGCCCAAGGGTGCTCCGGACTGGGTGCGGACGTGCACCGTGACGTTTCCCAGCGGCCGCACCGCGCAGTCGGTGTCGATCAGCGAGCCGGCCACGATCGCCTGGGCCGCGAACCTGAACACGCTCGACTTCCACCCCTGGCCCGTCCGCTGCCCGGACACCGACCACCCCGACGAGCTGCGCATCGACCTCGACCCGCAGCCCGGTACTGACTTCGCCGACGCCGCGGCCGTGGCCATGGTGCTGCGCGAGGTCCTCGACGAGGCCGGTCTCGTGGGCTGGCCGAAGACGTCCGGCGGGCGCGGTCTGCACGTGTTCGCGCGGATCCGGCCGGAGTGGGACTTCATCGAGGTGCGGCACGCGGTGATCGCGATCGCGCGACGGGTCGCGGCCCGGATCCCGGACCGGGCGACGGTGGACTGGTGGAAGGAGGAGCGCGGCGAACGCGTCTTCCTCGACTTCAACCAGGCCGCGCGGGACCGCACGATCGCCTCGGCGTGGTCGGTGCGCGGCCTGCCGTCGGCGACGGTGTCGATGCCCCTGACCTGGGACGCCGTACCCGACGTGGAGCCCGACGACTTCACCCTGCGCACCGTGCCCGGGCTGCTGGCCGAGCGCGGTGACCCGCACGAGGCGATGGACGACGCCGTCGGAGGCTGCGAGACGGCCCTGGAGTGGTACGCCGCCGACGAGCGCGACCACGGCCTGGGGGAGATGCCCTACCCGCCGGAGTACCCGAAGATGCCCGGCGAGCCGATGCGGGTGCAGCCCTCGCGGGCGCGGAACACCGACGGCGGGTAGCGCCTCAGCGGGAGACGGCCGGGCCGACCAGAACGGCCGGGCGCGGGACGTCGTCGGCGCCCGCCGACCCGCTCAGCACGCCCGCGCCGGCTGCGGCGACGACGGTCGCCGCGACGATCAGGCGGGCCACGGTGTTTCGACGGCGGGCGGTGCGGCGGAGGTTCCTCGGAGCGGTCATGTGCTCTGTGTCGGTGGTCCGGGTCACGTCCGTTGCACCTGTCGCGCCGGATCCCCAGAAGTGGGTACGGCCGAACGGCCCAACGAGCCGCTGTCCCGGATGATCGCCGCATCGACGGGTCCACCCGCCCCCGGAGCGGTGGCAGACTCACCGCCTGTGTACGCGTTCCTGGACGACGGCCCGCACAAGGGCGAGACGTTGCGGATCACGGCCGAGCGGGGCGGTGCCCCGCCCCGGGAGATCGAGCTCGCCGATCCCGCGGCGCCGGAGTTCGGGCCCGTCACCTACCTGCTGCTGGGCCCGCACCAGAACGACGAGTGGTGGATCTACCGCAGGGCACGACCCGGGTCCTAGGCGCCGGCGTCCTTCTCCGCCTTCGCCGCGGCGCGCTTGCGGCGTTTGCCCTCGTGCATGGCCTGCACCCGGGGGACCGGGATGGTGTGGCCCTCCTCGACCAGGCCGCCGGGCATCGGGCGGGGCTCGGGCATCCGCTCCCGCCACGGGTCGGCGTCGCCGAGGCGCTCCGGCGCGGTGCGCACCGTGAAGTCGCCCGGCGCGACGGTGTCGAGCTCGTCCCAGGAGACCGGGAACGACACCGGCAGCCCCGGCCGGGCGCGCGGGCTGTAGGCCGCGACGAGGGTGGCGCCGCCGGCGCGGGTCGGGTCCAGGAACACCCGCTCGCCGCGGTCGGCGCGGATGAACGCCGTCGTCGCGACGTCCGGGCCGAGCGCCGCGGCGCGGGCGGCGAGCGCGCGGGTGGCGGCGAACGCGTCGACGATCTCGACCGGCTCGTCCAGCGGCACGAACAGGTGCAGCCCCTTCGCCCCGCTCGTCTTCACCGCGGCCTGCAGCCCGGCCGCGGCCAGCGCCTCCCGGACGAGGTGCGCCGCGGCGACGACCTGGGAGAACGGGCCGTCCTCGGGCGGGTCGAGGTCCAGGATCAGCTCGGTGCTCCGCGTGGCGCCGTCGGGGATCAGCGTCGGGTGGTACTCGATCGCCCGCTGGTTGGCGAACCACAGCAGGGTGCGACGGTCGTCGCAGAGCGCGTAGCGGACCTCGCGCTGCGACGTCTCGGCCCAGGACGCGGTGGAGGCGATCCAGTCCGGGGCGTGCTTGGGCAGGTTCTTCTGCATGAACGGCGCCGCGCCCGGCCGTGCTCGGATCACCGACAGCGGACGGCCGGCGAGACCGGGGAGGATCCGGCCGGCGACGGCGTCGAGGTAGTCGACGAGGTCCCGCTTGGTCGCCTCCGCACCGTCGAACACCGGCTGGTCGAGGTTGGTCAGCTCGACGCCGTCCCGGACGTCGTCGACTCCGCGCCTGCTCATCGCGCACTTCTACCACCCGCGGGGCCCGGTGGCACCGCACGAACGGAGCTCCCGTCCACCCCTGCTGGACGAGCGGAGCTCCCGTCCGGCGTGGAGGAGGGGGTCAGGTGACCACGTTCTCGAGGGGCTCGCCCCGCTCCAGACGGTGCACGTTGGCGGCGAACGTGTCGGCCATCGTCCGGTAGGAGTCCTCGGTGACGCCCGCGACGTGCGGGGTGACGACGACGTCGTGGTCGAAGAGCTCGTCGGCGGGGTCGATCGGCTCGGTCCAGGCGACGTCGAGCCCGGCGCCGGCCAGGTGCCCGGAGCGCAGGGCGGTGAGCAGCGCGTCGCGGTCGACGACCGGGCCCCGCCCGACGTTGACCAGCAGGCCGCCCGCCGGCATCGCGGCCAGGACGTCGGTGCCGACCAGGCCGAGGGTGTCGTCGGTCAGCGGTACGCACACCACCAGCGCGTCGGAGTGCGCCAGCGCCTCGTGCAGCCGGGCGACGGGGACGTAGCGGCCGGGCGCGAGGAGGGCGTCGGCGTCGGGGTAGTCGGCGCGGTCCCGCCGACCGGCGCCCCAGACGTCGACACGGAACGCGTGCAGCCGCTCGACCAGCGCCGTTCCGCTCGCGCCGACCCCGAGCACGGTCACCGTCGACCCGGACAGCGTCCGCCCGATCGGGCCGCCGACGTGCCGCTCCGCCACCGCCGCCCGGGCCTGCGGGTAGCGCCGCCGCAGGGCGAGCAGGTGGAACACGGCCAGCTCCGCGACGGCGACGGCGTTGCCCTGCGAGCCGGGGACGTTCGTCACCGGGATCCCGCGCTCGCGCGCGGCGTCGAGGTCGACGCCCTGCACGCCGACGCCGAACTGCTGCACCATCCGCGCTCCGGTGGCGTCCAGGAGCGTGGCGTCCACCCGGGCCCCGAGCGGGACCAGCACGTCCACCGCGGGGGCGTCGTTCCCGTCCTCGGCGATCTCGATCAGCTCGGCGCCGGGCAGGGCGTCGCGCAGCATCCGGCGCACGTCCGGGAACGCGCCACCGACCAGTCCGATCCTCATGGGTGATCACTGTGCCGCAGACGCGGGGTGCGGGCGCGCGGGGTGATCGGGACGACGCGTCCGGACCGGGCCGCGCGGGTATCCGGTGATCGAACGACCGACGACCCGAGGAGGACCCGGTGACGGGACGACTGGACGGCACGACCGCCGTGGTGACCGGCGCATCGAGCGGGATCGGTGCCGCCACCGCGCGCGCCCTGGCCGCCGAGGGCGCCACCGTGGCGCTGCTGGCGCGCCGCCGCGACCGGCTCGAGGAGCTGGCCGCCGAGCTGGGGGAGCGCACCTCGGTGCACGAGACCGACGTCGCCGACGAGGCCGCCGTCCGGGCGTCGCTGGAGGCCGTCGTCGCGGCCCACGGCGGCATCGACGTGCTGGTCAACAACGCCGGGTACGGCAAGATCGAACCGGTCGCCGACGCCGAGTGGTCGAACTGGCGGACCATGGTCGACGTCAACGTGCTCGGCGTGTTCGCCGCGGCGATGGCCGCCGTCCCGCACCTGGTCAAGGCCGCCGACGGCCCGCGCGGCGTCGCCGACATGATCACCGTGAGCTCGGTGGCCGGGCGCAAGGTCGTCAAGGGCACCAACGTCTACGCCGCGACCAAGCACGCCGTGGGCGCGTTCAGCGAGGGCCTGCGCCAGGAGCTCGCGGAGCAGCACGTGCGGGTCGGGCTCGTCGAGCCCGGGCTGGTGCGCACCGAGCTGACGCAGGACCCGACGTCGGGCACCGCGGAGATCCGTGACAACGGCTACGCCGTGATGGAGGCCTCCGACATCGCCGACGCGATCGTCTACGCGGTCACCCGCCCGGCCCGCGTCGCGGTCAACGAGATCCTGATCCGGCCGACCGAGCAGACGCGCTGATCCCGGTCAGCGAGCGGCGGGGACGAAACCCTCGTCGGCGAGCCACGCCGCGGCGACGTCGCGCGGGTCGCGTCCCTGTCCGGAGACCTGGCGGTTGAGCGCGACCATGGTCGCCTGGTCGAGCGCACCGGCGATCGGGTCCAGCACCTTCGCCACGTCCGGTGCGTGGTCGAACGTGGTCCTCCGGATGGTCGGCGCCGGGTTGTAGATCGTGTGGAACGTCTTGTCGTCGGTCAGGACGCGCAGGCCCAGGCCGGGGATCCGGCCGTCGGTGGAGTAGACCTCGCCGAACAGGCAGTCACCGCGGGCGGTGGCCTGGTAGATGTCGCCGCCGTCGAGGACCCGGAGCCGGTCGCGCGGGACCGTGAAGCCGTAGGCGCGCTGCAGGTTCACCAGCCCGTCCGGGCGGGTCGCGTACTCGCGCTCCACACAGACGTCGCCGGGAGCCCCGGAACGGACGTGGGCGGCCATCTCCGACAGCGTGCCGACACCGGGCAGGGCGCCGCCGGCCGTCGCGAACGCGTAGGTGTCGTCGACGTCGGCGCGGTCGGTCCAGACGACGTCGTTCTCCTGCAGGTCGCGCTGCCTCACCAGATCGTGGAGCCGGCCCGCGTCGAGGATCTTCTGCGACTGGCGCAGGAAGACCTCCCAGGCCGTGCCGGTGTACTCCCAGTAGACGTCGATCTCCCCGTCGAGCAGTGCCTGACGGGTGGCCTCGGTGCCGCCGATGTCGCACCGGCTCGTCACGGTGGCGCGGGCCTCCCGCAGCGCCGCGGCGGTGATCTCGCAGAGGATGCTCTGCTCCTCGGAGATGTCCTTGCCGCCGACGGTGTAGGTCCGGCCGCTCAGGTCGGCCGCGGCCGAGAGCGGCGGCCGGGACCGCGCGTCGCCGGAGCCGGGGTCGAGCACGAACACCACGGCCAGGGCCGCCACGACGACCACGAGCGCGACCGCCACGGCGATCACGGTCGGCCGGCGGTTGTGCGGGTCGCGCCCCGCGGGGCGGCCGGACGGCTGCACGGTCCTCCCGTTCGTCGTCTCCGAGTCGGTGGTACGAGGGTGGTGATACCACTCGGGGCAGGACGAGGAATCCTCGCCCTGCCCCGGGTGGGTGGAACCGGTGGTGCCGACGGACCTACTTCAGGCCGTTGGCCGCCAGGAACTGCTGCGCGACCTGGCCGGCCGGCTGGTTGTTGCCCTGTACCTGCTGGTTGAGGGCCTGGATGGCCTCGTTGCTGAGCAGACCGCTCACCCAGTTCAGGGTCGCGGTGAACTCCGGGCCCTGGGCCGCGACGACGTCCTGCTTCACGATCGGCGCGACGTACTGGTAACCGAAGACCGCCTCGGGGTCGGTCAGCAGCTTGTACTTGCCGGTGGTGAGCTGGTAGTCGGTCGTGAACGCGTTGGCCGCCTGTGCGGCGCCCTGGTCCACGGCGGTGTACTGGCTACCGGCCGGGGCGGGCAGGTAGCCGACGTTCGGCAGGTTGTAGGTCTTCTTCATGCCGACCAGACCGGTCTCCCGGTTCTGGAACTCCGGCGGGCCGGAGACGGTGACGCCCTGGCCGCCGGGGCCGACCTTGCTCAGGTCGGAGATGGTCTCCAGGCCCTTCTCCTGCGCGTACTGGGTCGAAACGACGATGCCGTCGGTGTCCTCGAACGCGGTCTGCAGCAGGACCGTCGAGCCGCGGTTGGCCTCGAGCCAGGCCTTGGCCTTGTTGTAGGTGTCCGAGGCCGAGGTCGGGGCCGGCAGCTTCGCGACACTGGTGACGGTCTCACCGAGGTACTCGGGGAACATCTGGATCTGGTTCGACTCGAGCGACTTGTCGATCAGCTCGGAGCCGCCGATGCTCGCCTTGAGCGTGGCGTTGTAGCCCTTGGCCTTGAGCGCCTGGGTGTAGAGCTCGCCGAGCACGGTCTGCTCGGCGAAGTTCTTCGACCCGATGACGATGGCCGGCTTGCCCTGGCCCGGGGTGCCCTGGGGGAGCGGGCTGTTCTGCGGGGTCGCGGTGATCGAGACGGCGTCGGCCGGGATGCCCTCGGCCGCGGGTGCGCCGCCGCCCGAGGACGGGGCCGCGGCCTCTCCGCCACCGCCGCCACCACAGGCGGCCGCGAGGAGTGTGGCGGCGAGGAAGCCCCCGAGGGCTCCCCGGCGCGTCCAGGACCTCACGGTCCTGGTGGATGACGACTTGCCCATGGGTACTTCCCTTTCTTCCAGACGTGCTTCGAACGTGGTGGGAGCGGAGGCCGGACTCACGCCGGAGCCATCGCTGCGGAACGGGCGAGCTTGATCCCGGCCGGGGTCACGGCGCGCTCGGCGAGCGAGAGCAGGCCTGCGCCGACGAACGCGAGGACGATCGCGAAGGCGGCCGCCACGAGGATGCCGGGGGTGCTCTCCCCGGAGGGGTTGCCGATGATGTCGCCCAGGGTCCCGATCTGGCCCGGCCGCGTGGCGTACCCGGCGAAGATCGCCAGGTAGGCCGTCGCGACCGTGTAGACCCAGGCGGTCCGCACGCCGGTCATGATCAGCGGGATGGCGTTGGGCAGCTCGACCCGGAACAGGATCTGCGAGTCGGTCATGCCCATCCCGCGGGCGGCCTCGACCATCCCGCGGTCCACCCCGGCCACGGCCGTGTAGGCGTTGGTCAGGATCAGCGGCAGGGCGAGCACCACCAGGGCGATCGTGATGTTGACGAAGCCGAACCCGATCAGCGCGATCATGACCGCGATCAGCGCCAGGGTCGGCAGCGCGCGCAGCACGTTGCCCAGGTTGATGGCCAGGAACGAGTACTTGTGCAGGTGGCCGACGTAGGCCCCGATCGAGACGCCGATGAGGACCGAGATGACGAGCGCGACCAGGGACAGCAGGAGGTGCCCGAGCGTGAGCGTCAGCAGGCGGGTGAAGTTGTCGCTGAGGTACTGGAACATGGTTATCGCCTCTCCCTCATCGACTGGCCCGGGCCCACGGCGTGACCAGCTTCTGCAGCTGCACGACCAGGGCGTCGGCCACCAGGGCCAGGGCGATCGCGAGCAGACCGGTCGTGATCAGGCCGGTCGTGAACACGTTGCGCTGGGCGTTGAACAGCGGGGTGCCGAGGCCGGCCTGGACCACCTGGGCGGCGACCGTCTCCAGCGAGATCACGGTGACCACGGCGATCCGGACCCCGGCCATGATCGACGGCAGGGCCAGCGGCAGCTGGACCTTGAACAGCACCTGGTTGCGGGTCAGGCCCATCCCGTCGGCGGCCGCGATGGTCTCCGGCGGCGCGGCGCGCAGGCCGGTCACCGCGTTGGCGAAGAGCAGCAGCAGCGTGTAGCCGGTGAGGCCGATCAGCACCGTGCCCACGTTCAGGCCGGTGATCGGCACCATCAGCAGGAAGAACGCCAGCGCCGGCACCGTGTAGAGGAACGTCGCGAACGCCGAGAACCCCTTCTCGAACCAGCTGTTGCGCACCGCGTACAGCGCTGCCGCGATCGAGATCACGAGGCCGAACAGCACGGCGAGCGCACTGATCCAGATGTGCTGGATCAGGGCGGGCGCCAGGACGCTGCTCCAGTTCGCGCCGACCCAGTCCCAGCAGAAGAACTGCCCGGCGCAGTTCGGCCCGGAGAAGTTGGGGATGACCTGGGTGGGTACCGACATCACGCCTCGCCCGCGACGACGACGTCGGTCGGTGCCTTCGGCGAGGTCTCGTAGACCGCGTCCTGCAGCTGGTCCAGGGTGACGGTGCCGATCACGGTGGCCGTGTCGTCGTCGTGGGTCACCTTCAGGATCCGCGAGCCGGAGGCGAACAGCACCGACAGCCCGGTCCGCAGCGTGGCGCTGCCCTTGACCGTCGGGGCGTCGGACGGGGCGTTGTCGGTGCCGGTGACCTCGACCAGGTCCCGCATCAGGCGCAGCGACAGGCGCTTGAGGCCGCGGTCGGCGCCGACGAAGTCGGCGACGTACTCGTCGGCGGGGGAGCCGAGGAGCTCGTCGGCCGTGCCGTACTGGGCGAGCACGCCGCCCTGGCGCAGCACCGCGATCTTGTCGCCCATCTTGATCGCCTCGTCGATGTCGTGGGTGACGAAGATGACGGTCTTGGCGATCTCGCTCTGGAGCTTGAGGAACTCGTCCTGGATCTCGTTGCGCGTGATCGGGTCCAGGGCGCCGAACGGCTCGTCCATCAGCATGACGGGCGGGTCGACCGCGAGCGCACGGGCGAGCCCGACGCGCTGCTGCTGGCCGCCGGAGAGCTGCGACGGGTAGCGCTTGGCGAAGTTCTGGTCCAGCCGCACGAGGTCGAGGAGCTCGACGGCGCGGGCCTTGATGCGGTCGGCCGACCAGCCGAGCAGGCGGGGGACGACGCCGATGTTCGACTCGATCGTCATGTGCGGGAACAGGCCCACCTGCTGGATGACGTAGCCGATGTCGCGGCGCAGCGTGGTGATGTCGACGTCGCGGACGCCGTTGCCGCCGATCAGGATCTCGCCCTCGTTGAAGTCGATCAGCCGGTTGATCAGCTTCATCGCGGTCGTCTTGCCGCCGCCGGACGGGCCGACCAGGCAGCAGATGTCGCCGGCCGGGACGGTCAGCGACAGGTTGTCGATCGCCGGTGTGTCCTGCCCGGGGTACTTCTTCGTGACCGAGCGGAACTCGATCTCGACGCCGGGGCGCTGGCTGTGGGCCTCCGTCATCGGAGCCCCCCGTCGTTGTGCGTGCCGCGTCCGGCGGGTTCGAACCGCATCACGATGTTCCTCCTGTCGTGGCGATCGGCCTGGGGCCGATCAGTGCCGGGATGACGTCCCGCACCGTCGTGGCCGGTTCGTGCTCCGGCCGCGACCACTCGTGTCGTACCGGGGGAGTCCCGGGTGGTCCCGGGACGGACTACCCCCCGTGGTGTCTGATTCTGGGTGCCGGGGTACCGCATCCGCGAGATCCGGAGGTCTCCGGATTCGTGGCCGCGGAATGAGCCGGGGATCGCCGAACAATCGCACGGGAAACCGTGGATCGATCTTGACTGGAAACCCACGTGCTCCCCCGCTCGGACAACGTTGCTGCGCAGCGGCCTCCGAACGACCTCCCCGCCGGACGTTCCTCGTCGGATGCCGGTCCCCGCGTTACACCCGGACCGTGCCCGGCCGGGTGAACCGGAGTCGACGAGGATCGTCCGAATCGCCGAACGGAGCCTAGCCGTGGACGTTCGCGATGTTAAGGCTCGTGGAGGTCCACAGTTCGGCGAATGTCCGGTCGAGAGTCCATTCCGGATCCCATAATTGTGTCCGTATCCGCAGCTCAGAGGGGTTTCGGCTGCCCCTTCACGGAATCGTCACATCGGAGTGGAGACGGAATCGTGACCTTTTCCGATGGTCACGATTCGACCTGGCCACCTGTATGGCCCAGCCGCTTGATCCGATCGGCCCAGGGGTTTGATCACGATGGGTGTCCGGCGGTGGGCTCAGGGTGGGCAGACCACATCCTGGGACGGCGCGGTTCCTCCGGTGAGGGCCCGGTCGACGACCGACGAGACGCACGGGGTACCCGGGTAGGCCCCGGTGCCCGAACCCTCCCAGCGGACCAGCCGGGCGTCACCGAGCAGCTCCGCCGTCCGCTGGGCCCCGGCCGGCGGCGTGCGGGGGTCCTTCGCGGTGCCCAGGACGAGCACCGGCGGCGCCTCCGGCCCGAGCGCGGTGGCGCCCGGCCCCCCGCCGGTCGCGGGCCACGGCGCGCAGGTGATCAGCTGCTGGGCCGCCGCGGCGCCGAAGAGCGGATAGTCGGTGCGCCAGCGCTGCGCCAGCTGGGAGACCTCCGGCGGCGTGAGCCGGGCCCGGCTGTCGTTGCACCGTGTGGCGAGCACGGCATCGGCGCGTCCCTGGGGCCCGGCGACCGGGAGCAGCAGCGCCACCAGGCCGGCCGGGTTGCCGGTGCCGGCCGTGGTCAGGGCCGCGGTCAGCGCCGGCCACAGGCGTGGCTGGGCGAGTGCGGTGCGCACCGCCAGGGTCGCGGCACCGGCGGTCACCCGGTCGCCGTCCGGCGTCGGCAGCGGCCGGCTCGCGATCCGGGCGAGCAGGGACGTGACCGTGGCCCGGGGGTCCGCGCCGAGCGGGCAGGCGGGTCCGGACCGGCAGGCGGTCGCGTACGCGTCGAAGGTGGCCTCGGCCGCGCGGGTCGCGGCCTCGGACCGGGCCGGCTCGTCCAGGGCCGGGTCGGCGGGGCCGTCGAGCAGCACCCGGCCGACCGACCGGGGGTGCGCGCCGGCCCACAGCGCGACCGCGTCCGCGCCGTCGCCGACGCCGATCACGTTCAGCCGGGTCACGCCCAGCGCCACCCGCGCGGCCTCGACGTCGTCCGCGGTCGCGGCCGCGCGGTAGCTGCTCACGGCACCGGAGAGCAGCAGGTAGCAGTCCTGCACGATCGCCCGCGAGCGCTCCAGCAGGGCCGAGAGACCGGCCTCGTCGGTGCGCGCCGGGTCCGCGTCGATCAGGGCGGCGCGGGCGTCGGCGGGCGCGCACCCGAGCAGGTTGGCCCCGCTGCCGCGCCGGTCCATGCCGATCAGCTGGTACGTCGCGAGGACCCGGTCGGAGACCTGGCCGGCCAGCGCGGCGGCGTGCCGCGCGGACCCGTCGGTCCCGAGGTCGCCGACCACCAGCAGCGGCGGGCGGTCCTCCGGGGCGCCGGGGGTGGTGGCGCGGGTCAGCCCGAGACGGGTGGGCCCGAGGTCGGGCTGGGCCACGTCGATCGGGACCGGGAGCTGCCCGCAGCCGATGCTCAGCGTCCGGCCCGCCCGGGGCGGTGTGCCCTGGGCGGCCAGCTCGGCCGTCGTGTCCGCGGTGCAGTCGGTGAACGACAGTGCCGACGACGCGGGCTCCGGGTCCGGCAGGGCGTTCGGGTCCGCGGGCGGTTCGGCCGCCGCCGGGGGAGGTGCCGGCGCGGAGAGCGCGTCGCCGCGCACCGCCACCGGGGGACGCTCGGACGGCCCGACACTGCACCCGGCGAGCACGGCCGACGCGGCCAGCATCGCGACCGCGGACAGCATCCGGGCCCGCCGCGTTCCTCGGGCCACGCCAGACGTCCCTTCGTCACCGCCCGCCGGTGACACGGACACCGGAAGAGTGTGCACGGCAGGGAGTGAGGACCCGGTGAGCCGGGCGGCGTCTAGTGCGCCGACCAGCCGCCGTCCTGGGTGAGCGAGCTGCCGGTGATCGAGGCCGAGGCCGGGCCGTAGAGCAGCGCGGCGAGCTCGGCCACCTCGTCCGGCTCGATCAGGCGCTTCACCGCGACCGGGGTCAGCATGATCTTCTCGATGACCTCGTCCTCGCTGATGCCGTGGGTGCGGGCCTGGTCGGCGAGCTGCTTCTCCACCAGCGGCGTGCGGACGTAGGCCGGGTTGATGCAGTTGCTGGTGACGCCGTGGGCGGCGCCCTCCAGGGCGGTCACCTTGGACAGCCCCTCCAGACCGTGCTTGGCGCTGACGTAGGCCGACTTGAACGGGCTGGCGCGCAGGCCGTGCGCGCTGGAGATGTTGATGACCCGGCCCCAGCCGCGGTCGTACATGTGCGGCAGCGAGCGCCGGATCAGCCGGAACGGGGCCTCGAGCATGATCCGCAGGATCTGGGAGAAGATCTCCGGGTCGAAGTCCGGCAGCGGGCTGACGTGCTGGCGGCCGGCGTTGTTGACCAGGACGTCGACGTCGGCGGGCAGGGTGTCGACCGCGGCGAGGTCGGACAGGTCGCACTGCACGGGGGAGACGCCCGGGTGCTCGTCGGCCAGGGCCTTGACCCGGTCGAGGTCGATGTCGACGGCGTGCACCTCGGCGCCGTCCGCGGCCAGGCGGCGGGTCACCGCGGCGCCGATGCCGCTGCCCGCCCCGGTCACCAGTGCGGTACGTCCTGCCAGGGGTCCGGTCGACCGATCGCTCATGGCCGCGACGCTACGCGGCGGCCCGCGGTGATCGGACTGTGACGCGGGTCGCAGCGCCGTGTGCGGGATCCGTCGGACACACGTCGGGCCGGGCACCTCGTGAGGTGCCCGGCCCGGGACGTACTGCGGTGGGGAGTGCTCAGGAGACCCGCGAGGTCTTCCCCGACGACTCCAGCTCCAGGCGCACCGCGACCGGCAGGGCGCGCAGCCCCAGCGAGTCGCGCACCTCGGTGAGCACCTCGGAGTCGAGGCGGCGGCAGATCTCCGCCACGTCGGCCTCGTCGGTGACCCAGACCGTGGCCCGCACGGCCGGGGCCGTGGAGGAGCCGACCATCCGGGCGCGGGCGCGGCCCACACCCGGCAGGGCCGAGGCGCCGTCCGCGACGGCGTTGGCCGCCGCCGAGGAGCTGACCCGGATGTCGGTGCCCGGGCCGCCGTCGATGACCAGGTCGGGCTTGCTCTCCGGGCGCAGGGCCCGGACCGTCCAGATCAGGCCGAACACGACGAGCAGGACGCCGACGACGATCGCGACGATCCGGGCGATCAGCAGCTGGGAGTTGAGCACCCCGAGCACCATCGGGTCCAGGATCGGGCGCTCCGGGCGGTTCTGCCCGAACACGCCGAGGATCAGCAGGATCGTCAGCACGCCCGCGGCCAGCAGGACCAGCCCGAGCAGGGTCAGACCCCAGCGGCTGCCGCCGGCGGAGCGGGCGACCGCGCGCTGGGCGGTCTTGCCCGCCTTGCGCGGAGCGGGGCCGGACCGCGGCGGGAGGTTCTCGGTGGGGGCGTCGGCAGCGGTGCTCCCGGTCGTGGCGCTCACTGGGGTGCTCACTGGGGTCCCTTCGATCCGGTGGTGGACACGGACACCCGCGGGGTCCGGGTCAGGGGCAGCTCGCCCAGCACCTCGTCGACCCGCGAGCGGACCTCCGAGCGGGCGTCGCCACCCGTGTCCCGGGTCTGGGCCCGGACCGTGACCTTGCGGGCGGACGCCGTGACGGTGGCGCCGGCGACCGAGTCGGCGGCGCGGACCCGCCGGCCGACGAGCCGGGCGAGCACCCGGGGGGCGGTGGTGACGGTGATGCCCTCCGACGGCGAACGGAGCGTGATGTCGTGCCGGCGGGCGAGCAGCCCGACCAGCAGCAGGATCAGACCGACGACGGCGACGCCGATCGCGATCCAGAGCACCGGGCCGGCCGACCAGAGCGTGGTCTCCAGCGTCTGGCGCCAGGTCGACCAGGGGACGAGCAGGCCGGTGGACGCGGGGTTGACCCACGCCGCGACGACCTCGACGACGACGAGCACGCCGAGCGCAGCCACCACGAGGCTGAGCAGTGGCGCGAGTACGCGGAGCAGGACCCGCATCGCATTCCTCCGTAGGGGTTGGTGTGGGTGCTACTGCACGCGCGGGGAGTCGGGGACGCGGTCGCCCTGCAGGGCGTCGACGTCGACCGAGAGGGAGCGGACCTGCTGACCGGTGAGCCGGTCCAGGTCCCGGGTGATCCGCTCACGCACGTCGGCGACGGTCGAGCGGATCGGGGAGGGGTAGCTGAGCGCGAGATTCAGGCGGACATCGAGCCCACCGGACCCGGAGCTGATCTTGGCGCTGGGACCGGCGTCGCCGCCGACACCCAGGCCGGCCACGGTGCGCGACCGGTGCCGGGTGCCCGGCGCCTGATCCGCGGCGTGCTCGACGATCTTGCGCAACACCGACTGGTCGATGTCGAGCGTCCCGCGCTCGCCGGCGTCGGCGAGCTCGCTGCTCATCGGTCCTTGCCCCGGCCGAGCACGCCGCTGACGTCGAGCTCGCCGTCGAGCACGCGGCCGACGACGACGCCGATGGCGCCGAGCACGAGCGCGATGATGAAGGCGACGAATCCGCCGGAGGCGCCGGCGACGCCGAGCAGGAGACCTGCCAGCAGGCCGGTCTGGGTGGCGTTCATCTGGTTCTCCTAGAGAAGAGGGGTCCCACGTGGGACCTGCGATGGGGTGCCGGGCCGCGCGGGTCTACTCGACCCGCGGGTGGCGGCGGCGGTGGATGGTGCGGATGAGGGCGACGAGGACCCGGGTCGGCAGCGGCAGGTCCCGGACGATCTCGACCGGGGCGTCGTAGCGGTCCGGCCCCGCGTCGGGGGCCGGACGTGACGCTCCGGCGGCGAGGTCGCGGTAGTGCGCGAGACCGGCGACGAAGACCTCGGGGTCACCGCCACGGTCGGGATGGTGGGTGCGGACGAACGAGCGGTACGCAGCGCGCTGCTCGGGGGTCAGGCCCCGCGGGCCTCCCGGCCCGCCGGCCGCGCCGTTCGCCTGCTCGTTCATCCGCCTCCACCGATTTCCGGTCCCGCGCCGCCCGTGTGGGCGGCGCCGGACCGGCCGTTCCGTGCTGGGTCGCCCCGTGGTCGTGCCGGTGTCCGGCTCAGGGCCCGATCTCGACCGACGTACCGGGGGTGATCCCGGCCGGTCGGCGGACCCCCGCGGTGCCGGGAGGCGCCGGCGGTGCGGTGCCCTCCGGGTCGGCGGGGTCGTCCGACTCCTGGCCGGGAACCTCGACGTCGGAGACGGTGATGTCCACCGGTGCCCCGCCGCAGAGTGCCGAGACGGTCGTCCTCAGCGTCGCGACGACGCCGGGGATCGGACGGTCCAGCCGGAGGACGACGGCGAGCTCGACCGGTTCGCCCGGCCGCCCGACGTGCACTCCGACCAGTCGCCGACCGGGCAGGAAGGTGGCCACCGCACCGAACGCGCCGCCGTCGAGCCTGGCCACCGCCGGGTGCGCGGTGACCGCGTCCGCGACGAGCTGCGCGAGCTCGGCCGGGTCCGCGGCCGGTGCGACCGGGGGAGTGGGCGTGACGGTCACCGTGTTCGGTCCGGTCACTCGACGCGGGCCGTGGAGGCGGGCGCCGGGGTCTCCTGGGCGTCGTCGTCGTCCTCGGCGAAGTGGATGTCGTTCACCGAGATGTTGACCTCGATGACCTCGAGACCGGTCATCCGCTCGACGGCGCCGATCACGTTGCGACGGACCGCGCGGGCCAGCTCGACGATCGAGGCGCCGTACTCGACGACCACGTCGAGGTCGATCGCGGCCTGCTTCTCGCCGACCTCGACCTGCACGCCCGCGACGCTGGACGCGCCGGTCGAGCTGCCGCCGGGGATGCGCTCACGGATGGCGCCGAACGCGCGCGAGGCGCCGCTGCCCATGGAGTAGACGCCGGAGACCTCACGCGCGGCGATGCCGCTGATCTTCTGGACGACCGAGGCGGCGATGCTGGTCTTGCCCTGGGTGGTGTCGTCGCCGAGGCGGGCCGGGGAGGCCCCGCCCGAGGTCGCCGGGGTGGTGCTGGAGGTGCTGGAGGTCATGTCCCGCTCCTTCTCCTTCGTATTCGGGGCGTACAGGGGTGTGATGCCCGATGCGGCGGTTTCCTCACGCATGTTCACCCGTTCGGAGGCTCGACGCCCGATCTGTCACTCCGACGGGTGTATCGCAGCAGGAGTGAGCCCTTCTCCTCGAGTGCTCCGACGAGGTCCATCGCCCGCGGAGGGCCCGGATCGGAGACGGCCGTGCGCCCGGCCCGTCCGGCCGCGAGCAGCGGGCTCAGCGTCAGGCAGAGCTCGTCCAGGACGTCCGCGGCGACCAGCGCGCCGAGCAGGGTCGGCCCGCCCTCGCAGAGCACCCGGCGCAGCCCCCGGCGTCCGAGCTCGGCGAGCAGGGTCTCCGGACGCAGGTCGGCCAGGACCGCGACGTCGGCCCCGGCCCTGGTCAGGGCGCTGCGCCGGTCGGGCGACGCGCCGGCGGTGGTGATCACGATCGGAGCAGTGCGGGTGTCGGTGAACAGCCGTGCGCCGGGGTCGAGGTCCGCGGACCCGGTGACGACGGCGACCGGCGGCGGACCGTCACCCCCGCTTCGGTCGGACCGGCCCCGGCGGGCACCCCGGTAGTCCTCGGCGCGGGCGGTCCCGGCCCCGACCAGGATCACGTCGGCGCGCCGGCGCAGCAGGCCGAACACGCGACGGTCACCGGTCGAGGCGAGCCCGTCGGAGACACCGTCGACCTCCACCGCCCCGTCCAGCGAGCTCACCATGTTCGCGCGGACCCACGGCCGCTCCCGCGTGTCCGCCGGGGACGGGTCGGGGTACCGGGCGACGAGCCAGGCGTCGGACCCGTCGTCGGGTGTCGACGGGCCGGTCCGGGGGGTGGGGGTCAGGTCGCGCACACCGCGCATCCCAGCACGCCGCCCGGGTGCCGGCGGCGCGGAGTCGATCGGGGAGGACCGGGTGGTGTTCCGACAGGGTTGCCTCACTTATGGTGAGGTCTGGGAGACCACGACCGAGGGAGACGCATGGGACCGGGCGCATGAGGACGGGCACGTGACCGCGACGGCGGATCCGGCGTCCGGACCGGCGTCGACCGATGTACCCCCGTCGGGCCGTCCGCGCCCGACGATGCGGCGGCGACGGCTGGTCGGCCTGGCCGCGCTGTTCGCCTCGCTCGTCCTGGCCGTGCTGGCCAGCATCGCCATCGGTACCAAGGTGATCCCGTTCGGCGAGGTCTGGAGCGCGCTGTTCTCGCCCACCGGCACCGAGAACGACATCGTCGTCAACTCGCTGCGGATCCCGCGGACCGTGCTCGGCGTGCTCGTCGGGGCCGCGCTGGGTCTGGCCGGCGCGCTGGTGCAGGGCTTCACCCGGAACCCGCTGGGCGACCCGGGCCTGCTCGGGGTGAACGCCGGGGCCGCGTTCTTCGTCGTCGTCGGCATCTACATCTTCGGCGTGACCAGCCTGCTGGGCTACGTCTGGTTCGCCTTCGCCGGTGCGCTGGTGGCCAGCGTGGTCGTGTTCTCGCTCGGTGCCCGGGGCCGCGGCGGCGCCACCCCGGTGACGCTGGCGCTCTCCGGCGCCGCGGTCGCCTTCCTGCTCGGCGCGCTGACGTCGTCGATCATCCTGATCGACTCCGCGACGCTGGACGCCTACCGGTTCTGGAACGTCGGGTCGCTGGCCGGGCGCGACGCCGCGGTGGCCGGGCAGGTCGTCTGGTTCATCGTGGTCGGCGCCCTGCTCGCGTTGTTCAGCGCCCCGGCGCTCAACGCCCTGTCCCTCGGTGAGGACGTCGCCGCGTCGCTCGGACACTCGGTGCGCCGGACCCGGACGGTCGGCATCCTGGCGATCACCCTGCTCGCCGGCGCGGCCACCGCCGCCTGCGGGCCGATCGTCTTCCTCGGCCTGATCGTGCCGCACGTGGTGCGTGCGTTCACCGGGCCCGACTACCGCTGGCTGCTGCCCGCCTCGGCGCTGTCCGGGGCCGTCCTGCTGCTGGGGGCCGACGTGATCGGCCGAGTCGTGGCCCGCCCCGGTGAGCTGCAGGTCGGCATCGTGGTCGCCCTGATCGGGGCGCCGTTCTTCATCGCACTGATCCGCCGGAAGAAGCTGGCCCAGGTATGACGACGACCGAAGACCGTCCGACGACGGCGGCCGCACCGCTCGTCCCCGGACGGGTCCCGTGGCGGTTCCGCGTCTTCTCCGGTGTCCGCCGCCCGCGGACCCTGCTCGTGCTGCTGGCCTGCGCGGCCGTGCTGCTGTTCGCCTCGGCGGTGAACCTGGGCCGCGGCGACTTCCCGATCGGGCTGGGCGACGTGCTCGCGACCCTGTTCGGAGCCGGCGACCCGTCGCAGCAGTTCATCGTCCTGGAGCTGCGGCTGCCCCGGTCCCTGACCGGGGCGCTGGTCGGCGGCGCGCTGGCCGTGTCCGGCGCGATCCTGCAGTCGATCGCCCGCAACCCGCTGGCCAGCCCCGACATCATCGGCATCTCGTGGGGCGCGAGCGCCGCGGCCGTGTTCGTGATCGTGCTCGGCGGCGGCGTCAGCGCCGTCGGCGGCAGCTTCGCCGCGGTCGGCCTCCCGATCGCGGCCCTGGCCGGCGGGCTCGTCAGCGCCACCGCGATCTACGCGCTGGCCTGGCGCCGCGGCGTCCAGGGCTACCGGCTCGTGCTGGTCGGGATCGGGATCAACGCGGTCCTCGTCGCGGCCGTGAACTGGCTGCTGACCGTCGCGCAGATCTACCAGGCCGCCCAGGCCCAGGTCTGGCTCAACGGCAGCCTCAACGCCCGGAGCTGGGACGACGTCATCCCGGTCTCGATCGCGCTGGTCGTCCTGGTGCCGCTGGCGATGATCCTGGCGTTCGTCCTCGGCGGTCTGCAGTACGGCGACGACACCGCCCGCGGCCTGGGGATCCGGGTCAACGGCGCGCGGACCGCGCTGCTGCTGGTCTCGGTCGGACTGGCGTCGGTGGCCACCGCCGCGGCCGGGCCGATCGCCTTCGTCGCGCTGGTCAGCCCGCAGCTCGCCCAGCGCCTGTGCCGGACGCCGTCGCCGCCGCTCGGGGTGTCGCTGGTCCTCGGGGCCGCACTCGTCGTGGTCTCGGACGTGATCGCCCGGACCGCGTTCGGCGGCACCGAGCTGCCGGTCGGCATCGTCACGGCCGTCCTCGGGGCCCCCTACCTGATGTTCCTGCTCGCACGTCACCGCCGGGAGGCACGTTCATGACCCTCCAGAGCGCCCAGGGCGCCGACCTGCTGACCGGCTCCGCGCACGCGGCACCGGTCCGGCTGCGTGCCGAGGACGTCCGGCTCGGCTACGGCGACCACGTCGTCGTCGACGGGCTGGACTTCGACGTCCTGCCCGGCACGGTGACCGCGGTGATCGGCCCGAACGGCTGCGGCAAGTCGACCCTGCTGCGCGCGCTGGGCCGCCTGCTCTCGCCGCTCTCGGGCCAGGTCCTGCTCGACGGCAAGCGGATCGACAAGACCCCGACCCGCGAGGTCGCGAAGGTGCTGGGGATCCTGCCGCAGTCCCCGCTCGCGCCGGAGGGACTGACCGTCGGCGACCTGGTCTCGCGCGGGCGTCACCCGCACCAGGCCTGGTACCGGCAGTGGTCCTCCGACGACGAGGAGGCCGTGGCGGAGGCCCTGGACTGGACCGGGATCGGCGACCTCGCCGACCGCCCGGTCGACGAGCTCTCCGGCGGGCAGCGCCAGCGCGCGTGGATCTCGATGGCGCTGGCCCAGGGCACCGACCTGCTGTTGCTCGACGAGCCGACCACGTTCCTCGACCTGGCCCACCAGGTCGACGTCCTCGAGCTCGTCCGGCGGCTGCACACCGAGGCCGGGCGGACCGTGGTGATGGTGCTGCACGACCTGAACCTGGCCGCGCGCTACGCCGACCACCTCGTCGCCATGCGCGACGGGAGGATCGTCGCCGCGGGCGACCCGTCGGACGTGATCACCGCGCCGATGCTGGCCGACGTGTTCGGCCTGCGCGCCCACGTCATCCCGGACCCGGTCACCGGCACCCCGATGGTCGTCCCGATCGGCGGCCGCGCGGCGGGGTAGCAGCGGCGGGGTAGAACTACCCCCGTGGACCACCTCGCGACCCGGGCCGTGCACGCCGGCAACGACATCGACCCCGGCACCGGCGCGATCCGGCGTCCTCTGGTCACGGCCAACTCCTACGCGCTGCCCGAGGACCCCTCGGAGCTGGACTGGTCGGGCACCGGCACCGCGCTCTACACCCGCAACGGAGGGTCCAACCAGCGCTGGCTGGAGCGCAAGCTCGTCGCCCTGGAGGACCCCGCCGGCACCGACACCGCGGCGGTGGCGCTCGCCTCCGGTGTGGCGGCGCTGCACGCGGTGTTCTTCACGTTCCTGCGCTCCGGCGACCACGTCGTCTCCTCCGACGTCACCTACGTCGCCACCCACCGGCTGCTGACCGAGCTCCTTCCGGACCGCTACGGCATCACGGCCACCCTCGTCGACTCCTCCGACCCCGGGGCCGTGCGGGCCGCGATCCGCCCGGAGACCCGGCTCGTGCACGTCGAGACCCCGGCGAACCCGACCACCCGGATCACCGACGTCGCCGCCGTCGCCGCGATCGCCCGGGAGGCCGGGGCCCTGTGCTCGGTGGACGCCACGTTCGCCACACCGGTCCTGCAACGGCCGCTGGAGCTGGGGGCGGACCTGGTGGTGCACTCGCTGACCAAGTACGTCAACGGCCACGGCGACGCGATGGGCGGCGCCGTGCTCGGGCGCACCGGGCTCGTCGAGCGGATCCGCGCGGACGCGATGGTCGACGTCGGCGGCGTGATCAGCCCGTTCAACGCCTGGCTGATCATGCGCGGCGCGGTGACGCTGCCGATGCGGATGCGCGCCCACTGCGGAGGCGCCCAGGTCGTGGCCGAGTTCCTGGAGTCCGACCCTCGGATCGCCTACGTCGCCTACCCGGGTCTGGCCTCGCACCCGCAGCACGAGCTGGCCGCCCGGACGCTCGACGGCGGTTTCGGCGGCATGCTGGCGTTCGCCCTGGACGGGGACACCGACCTGCAGAACCGCTTCGTCGCCGCGCTGCGGATCGTCGTCTCGGCGGTGTCGCTGGGCCACGACGAGACGCTGATCGTGCACGTCGCGGCGGGGGAGAAGGGCCGGGCGGCGCACTTCCCGGAGCCGTTCCGCCGCTACGGGCACCTGCGCCTGTCGGTCGGCCTGGAGGACCCGCGCGACCTCGTCACCGACCTGTCACAGGCGCTGGACGCGGTGCTCCCGCGCTAGGACTCAGCTCACCAGCGGGTGGATCAGCCAGAACGCGCACGCGGCGCTCAGCGCGGCCGCCGGGATGGTCAGCACCCAGGCCACCGCGATGTTGCCGGCCACACCCCAGCGCACCGCACTCAGACGCTTCGTCGCGCCCACCCCGAGGATCGACGACGTGATCGTCTGGGTCGTCGAGATCGGCGCCGCGAACACGAACGCCGAGGTGTAGAGCACCGCCGACGCCGTCGCCTCGGCGGCGAACCCGCGCGGCGGGTCGAGGTCGATCATGCGACGGCCGAGCGTGCGCATGATCCGCCAGCCGCCGGCGTAGGTACCCGCCGACAGCGCACCGGCGGAGATCAGCACGACCCACCACGGGACGTCGAAGCCCTGGTGGAAGCCACCCACGACGAGCGCGAGCACGATCACGCCCATCGTCTTCTGGGCGTCCTGCAGCCCGTGGCCGAGCGCCATCGCCGCGGCCGAGACGGTCTGGGCGTGCCGGAACCCGCGGGTCAGCTTCGACGGGCGGCCGCGCCGGAAGATCCACAGGATGGCGATCATCAGCAGGCCGGCCAGCACGAACCCGACGATCGGGGAGACGACCATCGGGATGATCACCTTCTCCAGCACGCCGGACCACTGCACCCCGCCGGACGAGGCGAGCGCGGCCCCGACCAGTCCGCCGATCAGCGCGTGCGACGACGACGACGGCAGCCCGAACCACCAGGTGACCAGGTTCCAGACGATCGCCCCGATCAGCGCGGAGAGCACCACCATCAGCCCGGAGATGCCCTGCGGCGCGTCGATGATGCCGCTGCCGACGGTCGAGGCCACCTCGGTGCCCAGGAACGCGCCGAGCAGGTTCATCAGCGCGGCCATCGCCAGCGCGACCCGCGGGGTGAGCGCGCGGGTGGCCACCGAGGTCGCGATCGCGTTCGCGGCGTCGTGGAAGCCGTTGGTGTAGTCGAAGCCCAGGGCCACGAGGATCACCAGGACGACGGCGATCTCCACTCAGGCTTCCTTGACCGCGATCGACTCGACGGTGTTGGCCACCGTCTCGAACGCGTCCGCCGCCTCCTCGAGGGTGTCGACGACCTCCTTGAGCTTGATCGCCTCCAGCACCGCCGCCGGGTCGGTGATCGGCTCGGCGGGGGAGAGGATCCCGGCGAGCACCCGGTGGTAGATCTCGTCGGCCTCGTTCTCCAGGGAGTTGACGTCGATCCAGTACTCCTGGAGCTGGGCCATCTTCTCCAGCCCCGGCATCGCGAGCACGGTCCGTGCGGCGGCCCGCTGCAGGACGTCGACCTGCGCGTCGACGCCCGGGGGCAGCGGTCCGAGCCGGTAGAGCACGATCCGGTCGGCCGCCTCCTCGATCGCGTCGCAGACGTCGTCGAGGGAGGAGGCCAGCCGGTAGATGTCCTCCCGGTCGAACGGGGTCACGAACACCTTGTTGAGCTTGACCATGATCTCGTGGGTCAGCTCGTCGCCGGCGTTCTCGGCGTCCTTGACCCGCCTCGCGATCTCCGGGCGGGCCCCCGGCTCGGCCGCGACGAGCTTCGCGAGCTCGTCCGCGGCGACGACGATGTTCTCCGCCGCACGGGTGAACAGCGGGTAGAACCCGCGTTCATGTGGCGTCAACCGGAAGGCCATGCGCCGTTCGTACACGGTGGGTGATCCACCGCGGTGGCCGGGTCAGCCGATCAACGACCGCCCGATGATCTCCTTCATGATCTCGTTGGTGCCGCCGTAGATGGCCTGCACCCGCGAGTCCACGAACGCCTTGGCGATCGGGTACTCCAGCATGTAGCCGTAGCCGCCGTGCAGCTGCACGCAACGGTCGACGACGCGCTTGAGCAGGTCCGAGGTCCACCACTTGGCCTTGGCGGCGTCGGGCACCGACAGCTCGCCCTCGACGTGCTCGCGGATGCACCGGTCCACGAACACCTGCGCGATCGTGACCTCGGTGTCCATCTCGGCCAGCTCGAAGCGGGTGTTCTGGAAGTTCGACACCGGACGGCCGAACGCCTTGCGGTCCTTGGTGTACTCCAGGGTCTGGTGCAGCGCGGTGGCCGCACCGGCCGCGGAGCCGACGGCGATCGACAGGCGCTCCTGGGCCAGGTTCTGCATCAGGTAGATGAAGCCCTGCCCCAGCTCGCCGAGCACGTTCGCGGCCGGCACCCGGACGTCGGTGAACGACAGCTCGGCGGTGTCCTGGGCCTTCATGCCGACCTTCTTCAGGCGGCGCCCGCGCTCGAAGCCCTCCATCCCGCTCTCGACGACGAGCAGCGAGAAGCCCTGGTGCTTGGCCTCGGGGTCGGTCTTGGCGACCACGATCACGAGGTCGGCCATGATCCCGTTGGTGATGAAGGTCTTGGAGCCGTTGAGGATCCAGTCGTCACCGTCGCGGCGGGCGTTGGTGGCGATGCCCTGCAGGTCCGACCCGGTGCCGGGCTCGGTCATCGCGATCGCGGTGATGATCTCGCCGGAGCAGAAGCCGGGCAGCCAGCGCTTCTTCTGCTCGTCGGTGCCCAGGCGCAGGAGATAGGGCGCGACGACGTCGTTCTGCAGCGGGAAGCCGATGCCGCTCGCGCCGGCCGAGGAGATCTCCTCGGTGAGGATCGCGTTGTAGCGGAAGTCGTCGACCCCGCCACCGCCGTACTCCTCGGGCACGGCCATGCCCAGCAGCCCGGCCGCGCCGGCGGCCTTCCAGACCTCGCGGCTGACCTGACCGTCGGACTCCCACTGCTCGTGGAAGGGCATGACCTCCTTGGCCATGAACGTCCGGCACAGGTCACGGAACGCGTCGTGTTCGTCGGTGAAGATGTCGCGCTGCATGGAAAGCAGTGTCACATACCCATCGGTAACTTCAGCCGGTCCCGCGGGCCGTCGATGACCCGCCCGGGCCTATAGGGTGCCCGCATGGGGCGGGGCGCATGAACCTTCTGGATGCCGCGGCGAACGTCTGGGACAAGACGGTGACCGGGCACGTGGCGAACCTGCACCGGATGCCGCGCGAGGCCGTCGTCGGCTCACCCTCGGGGATCCTCTACCGCTACCTGCCGCGTTCGGGCGTCGACCAGGTCGGCGGACCGCCGGTGCTGCTGGTCCCGCCGCTGGGCGCCCCGGACTTCGCCTACGACCTGCGCCG
This sequence comes from Pseudonocardia sediminis, assembly GCF_004217185.1. Taxonomy (NCBI): domain Bacteria; kingdom Bacillati; phylum Actinomycetota; class Actinomycetes; order Pseudonocardiales; family Pseudonocardiaceae; genus Pseudonocardia; species Pseudonocardia sediminis. The sequence goes on from NZ_SHKL01000001.1 coordinate 2,308,898, forward strand.
CGGCTGCTCGCTGGTGCAGCACCTGCTGCACGCCGGCCGGACGGTGTACCTCGTCGACTACGGCCCGATGTCGTTCGACGACCGGGGCCTGGGCATCGAGGACTGGGTCGACGACCTGGTGCCCCGGATGGTCCGCGAGGTCGCGGCGGAGACCGGCGAGGACGTCGCGCTGATGGCGTGGTCGCTCGGCGGGATCTTCGCGCTGCTCGCGGTGGCCTCCGCGGCCCAGGACGGCGAGCCGCTCCCGGTGAGCACGGTGACCGCGATCGCCACCCCGGTGGACATCTCCAAGGTCCCGCTCGTCGCCCCGATCCGGCCCCTGGCCCAGATCACCGGCGGACGGCTGGTCTCCTCGATCTACCACGTGATCGGCAGCTTCCCGGCGCCCGTGGTGAGCTGGGCGTTCCACCTGACCGCGGTCGACAAGCTGATCACCCGGCCGCTGGCGATCGCCTCACGCCTCGACGACCGGGACTGCCTGGCCCAGATCGAGGCCGTCGACCACCTGATGAACAACATGCACGGCTACCCCGGCCGGGCCTTCGGGCAGCTGTTCCACCTGCTCGTGCGCGGCAACGACCTCGCCGGCGGAGGGCTCACGCTGGCCGGACGGCGGGTCGAGCTGGCCGCGATCGACGTCCCGGTGCTGGTGGTGGCGGGCGAGGACGACGTGATCGCGCCGATGCGCTCGGTCCGCCGCACGGTGGACCTGCTCACCGGCTCGCCGGAGGTCCGGTTCGTCACCGCCCCGGGCGGGCATCTCGGCGTGCTCACCGGCCGCCGCGCCCGCGACACCACCTGGTCGGAGATCGACCGGATGCTCGACGACCACGCCGGTTCCACCGACGCGGCGGCCTCCGGCGCCTGACCGAGCCTCCGGCGCCCTGGCCCCGCGCACGGGGCGCCCGCCGCTCATCGACGCGCACCGCCCCACCCGGGCCCACGTCTCGAGGGGGCCCCACGGGACTCGCTGCGGCCCGGGTGGCCCGGCGCGGCCCCGGGCCCACGTCCCGAGGGAATCCTTCAGGACGTCACGCGCCCCGAGGGGACCCCGTGGGACAGGCCGTGGTCCGGATGGACCCGGCGGCGCCCCGTCCCGGGAGGGTCCCGAGGGGAGCCTTCGGGACGCCGGAGGTCTCGAGGGGAGCCCTCGGGGCTTGCCTGGGCGGCGGCGCGGGCTGGGGCAGGGGAGCGGGCTCGCGGCGCGGCGGCGGTGCTCTCGGCACAATGGGGGCCATGCGTTACCTCGAGCAACTCGGCACGGCCAAGCGGTACTCGGTCATCGGCCTCGGAACCTGGCAGTTCGGCTCGAAGGAGTGGGGATACGGCGACGACTACGCCGGAGGGGAGTCGGCGAAGATCGTCGCGCGGGCGCGCGAGCTGGGCATCACGGTGTTCGACACGGCCGAGGCCTACGGCTTCGGGCGCAGCGAGCGGATCCTGGGCGACGCGCTCGCCTCCACCGGCGGGACCGGCGACACGGTCGTCGCCTCGAAGATCTTCCCGATCCTGCCCACGGCCCCGGTCGTGCAGCAGCGCGGCGTCGCCTCGGCCCAGCGCCTGGGCGTCCGGACGATCGACCTCTACCAGGTGCACCAGCCGAACCCGCTCGTCGGTGACGCCACGACCATGCGCGGCATGCGTGCACTGCGCGACGTCGGGATCGTCGACGAGGTCGGGGTGTCGAACTACTCGCCCGACCGCTGGCGGGCCGCGGAGACCGCGCTGGGCTCTCGGCTGCTGTCGAACCAGGTGCAGTTCAGCCTCGTCGCCCGGGAGCCGATGGACGAGCTGATCCCGTGGGCCCAGCGCACCGGGCACCTGGTGATGGCCTGGAGCCCGCTGGCGCAGGGCCTGCTGACCGGGCGTTACGACGCCGACCACCGGCCGTCGAACACGGTGCGCCAGACCTCGGTGTGGCTGCCGGAGAACCTCGACGCGGCGCGCCCCCTGCTCGACACGCTGCGCGACGTCGCCTCGGCCCACGACGCGTCACCGGCCCAGATCGCGCTGGCCTGGGTGCTGCACTTCCCGAACGTGGTGGCGATCCCGGGCGCGTCGAGCGTCCGGCAGGTGGAGAGCAACGCCGCGGCCGCCGACATCACGCTGACCGACGGCGAGCACGCCGGGCTCACCGCCGCCGCGCAGGCCTACCGCCCGCGCACCGGCATCCCGGCCCTGCCCCGCCTGGTCGCGGACAAGCTCGGCCGGTAGCTCCCGACGTGCGACGACGCCCGCTCCGGGATCCGGGGCGGGCGTCGTCGTGCGCTGCGGGGATCAGGTGAGGTTCGCGCGCAGGAACTGCAGGGTGCGGTCCCAGGCGATCTCGGCCTGCTCGGGGTCGTAGGTGCCCATCAGGTTCTCGTCGTTGAAGAACGCGTGCCCTGCGGGGTACTGGTGGAACTCCGGGTGGACGCCGGACTCGGACTCGATCCGCTTCGCCAGGGCGGCGACGGCGTCCGGGTCGGCCATCGTGTCGTCGCGGCCGAAGTGGCCCTGCAGCGGCGCGGTCAGGCCGGCGAAGCTCGGGTAGTCCTCCTTCAGCACGCCGTAGAACGGCACCGCGGCGCCGATCTTGTCGCCCTGCTGTGCGGCCAGGACCAGCACGAACCCGCCGCCCATGCAGAAGCCGACGGCCCCGACGGTGGACGAGGTGACGGCGTCGTGGCCGAGCAGGAAGTCGACGGCCCCGCCCAGGTCGGTGGCGGCGTCGTTCACCGGGAGCTTGCTCATCAGCTCACCGGCCTCGTCGGAGTCGTGCGTGGTGCGCCCGCCGTAGAGGTCGGGGGCCAGGGCGACGAAGCCCTGCGCGGCGAGGCGGTTCGTGACGTCGGCGATGTGGTCGGTCAGACCCCACCACTCCTGGATCACGACGACGCCGGGCCCGGAACCGGACTCGGGGAGCTTGAGGTAGCCGTGCGCGGTCCCGCCGTTGCTCGGGAACGTGACGTTCTGGATCGGGTTCTCGTTGCTGTGATCGGACATCGCTCCCGATCAGATCACGGTCGCACCACGCCCGCCCGACGGCTGCGGGGCGTCGCCGCAGGTGTGACCGGCGAGACGTCCCCTTCGGACGAAAAGAGTTAGCGTTACCAACGACCGGGGATTACCGTCTGCCCCCATGACCACCTTGGACGTGTCCGGTTCCCGCGCCGCGCACGACGCGGCGGTCGCCGACCTGAGACGGGCCCGCGCCGCGTCCGGGCCGTCGGTGCAGCTGGGCAAGCGGACGTCGAACCTGTTCCGCTTCGGTGACCGCGACCGGCCGGCCCCGACCGTCGTGCGGCTGGACACCTCCGCCCTGAACGGTGTGATCGGCGTCGACCCGGTCGCGCGGACCGCCGAGGTCCAGGGCATGACCACCTACGAGACGCTCGTCGACGCCACGCTGGCGCACGGGCTGATGCCGCTGGTCGTCCCGCAGCTCAAGACGATCACCCTGGGCGGGGCGGTGACCGGGCTGGGCATCGAGTCGACGTCGTTCCGCCACGGCCTGCCGCACGAGTCGGTGCTGGAGATGGACGTCCTCACCCCCTCCGGCGAGCTGCTCACGGTGACCCCTGAGGGCGAGTACGCGGACCTGTTCCACGCGTTCCCGAACTCCTACGGGACGCTGGGCTACGCGTTGCGCCTGGTCATCGAGCTGATGCCGGTCAAGCCGTACGTGAAGCTGACGCATCACCGCTACCCGGACGCGAAGGCCGCGACGGCGGCGATCGTCGACTTCTGCGACCTCTCGCGTCCCGGGCACGTCGACTTCCTGGACGGGACGGTGTTCTCGCCGGGGGAGCAGTACCTGACGGTGGGGGAGTTCGTCGACGAGCCGATGCCCGGCGCGCGGGTCTCCGACTACACCGGCCAGGAGGTCTTCTACCGGTCGCTGCAGCGCCGGCCGGTGGACCACCTCTCGGTGCACGACTACATCTGGCGCTGGGATCCGGACTGGTTCTGGTGCTCGCGGGCATTCGGGGTCCAGCAGCCGTGGGTGCGGCGTTTCTGGCCCCGTCACCTGCGCCGCTCGGACGTGTACCGCAGGCTCGTGGCTCTGGACCAGCGCTATCAGGCCAGCAACCATGTCCGTCGTGCATTCGGTGCGCCGGAGGAGGAGATGGTCGTCCAGGACGTCGAGATCCCGGTGGCACGGATCCCGGAGTTCCTGAAGGTGTTCCACCGCGACGTGCGGATCGAGCCGGTCTGGTTGTGTCCGGTGCGGCTGCGCGGGCAGCGGACGTGGCCGCTGTACCCGATGGACCCCGGCGAGCTCTACGTCAACGTCGGATTCTGGTCGTCGGTTCCCCGGGTGCCCGGGAAGCCCGACGCGCACAACCGGCTCGTCGAGGATCTCGTCGCGGAGCTCGGCGGGCACAAGTCGCTGTACTCGACTGTTCATTACGACGAGGACGAGTTCTGGGCGCGCTACAACGGCCCGGCCTACCGGGCGGTCAAGGACCGCTACGACCCGGCCGGGCGCGCCAAGGACCTGTTCAGCAAGGTGACCGGCCGCTGACCCGGACCGGGATCCGCACACGAGGAGTGGGGGCGTTTCGACGATGACAGGGTTGATCGAACGGACACAGGCGACGTCGGCGCCGGTGGCCGAACTACTGACCAGCGTGCTCGGGCCGAACTCGCCCATCCGGGTGGAGGCCTTCGACGGCTCGACGACGGGGCCGCCGGACGCCGACATCACGCTGCACGTCCGCACCCCGCGGGCGCTGGCGCGGCTGGCCTCGGCGCCGGGGTCGCTCGGGCTCGCCCGGGCCTACGTCACCTCCGACATCGACGTCGACGGCGACCTCTACGCGGCGCTGCACGCGCTGTCGGAGGTCACGCTGCACTCGATCCCGCGACGCGAGCAGCTCCGCCTCGCGCGCCAGCTGCTGCCCTACTGGCGCGAGCACCACGTCCCGCCGCCGGACCTGGAGGCCAAGCCGAAGGGCCTGCTGCACTCCAAGCGCCGTGACTCCCAGGCGATCTCGCACCACTACGACGTGTCGAACACGTTCTACGAGTACGTCCTCGGCCCGTCGATGACCTACACCTGCGCGGCCTACCCGGACGTGGACTCCACGCTGGAGGAGGCCCAGGCCGCCAAGTACGAGCTGGTCTCGGCCAAGCTCGCGCTGAAGCCGGGGATGCGCCTGCTCGACGTCGGGTGCGGCTGGGGCGGCATGGTCATGCACGCCGCGGCCGAGCACGGGGTGCGCGGCCTCGGCGTGACGCTGTCCCGCGAGCAGGCCGCCTGGGCGCAGGAGGCGATCGCGAAGCGTGGCCTGTCGCACCTGGCCGAGGTCCGCCACCTCGACTACCGCGACGTGCCGGACGGCGTCTACGACGCCGTCAGCTCGATCGGGCTCACCGAGCACATCGGCAAGGCGAACATCGACTCCTACTTCTCCTCGATGTACGCCAAGCTCCGCCCCGAGGGCCGGATGCTCAACCACTGCATCACCCAGCCGCACCGGCCGACCAAGCGTCACACCGACCCGTTCATCAGCCGCTACGTCTTCCCGGACGGCGAGCTGACGACGATCGGCAACCTGGTCACCGCCATGAACGACGCCGGGTTCGAGATCCGGCACTCGGAGAACCTGCGCGAGCACTACGCCATGACGCTGCGCGACTGGGGCGCGAACCTCGAGCGCAACTGGAACGACGGCGTCGCCGAGGTCGGGCTCGGCCGGGCCCGGGTGTGGCGGCTCTACATGGCGGCCTGCCGTCTCGGGTTCGACCTGGACAACATCCAGCTCCACCAGGTGCTGGGTGTGAAGCTGGGCGACAACGGGTCGTCGGCGTTCCCGCTGCGCGGCGAGCACGGGGCGTACTGACCCCTTCCCCGTACTGAGCCCTTCCCCGTACCGAGCCCTCCTACGTGCTGAAGTCCGACACGAGGACCGGGTTGCCGGCGGCGTCGGTGACGACGAAGCCGGTGGCCCGGTCCCGCAGCACCGACGAGTTGAGGTTGCACACCATCTCGTCGCCACCGGTGCCGACGAACTCGCCGGCGCCGACCGGGCGGCCCGTCGAGTCCAGGACGGCCGCGCGGTAGGTCCGCCCGGCGTCGAAGCCGCTGGCGGTCAGCTTCACCTCCACGCCCCAGGTGTGCGGGACGACGCCGGCCTCGGCGTCGATGCCCGGGCGCAGGGCCTGCACGCCCACGCTCTCCAGCGGGCCGTCGGACTCCCCGGGTGCGAGGACCGTCCCGATGCCGATCCCGGCCAGGGCGATCACCGCGGCCGCCGCGGCCAGGCGCACCGACGACGACCGCGTACGCCGCAGCGGGCGGACGTTGTCGGGCGGGGGAGCGTCCCCGGTCCCGGCGTCCCCGACCGTCGGCCCGGTGCCGTTCCTCCTGTCCCCGCCTGCCTCCTCCGCGCGGATGCGGTCGAGGATCGCCGCGAACCCGCCGGTCGCGGCGGGCGACGACTCCGCTTCGGCGGAGTCCGGGCCGACGGCGTCCGCGTCGACGGCGGACAACGGGCCCACCAGCGGGAGCAGGTCGTCGACCTCGGTGCGGCACTCCGGGCACACCGCGAGGTGCGCGTCGACCTCGGCCCGCTCGTCGGCGTCGAGGGCGTCGAGGACATAGGCGCCGAGCCGTTCACGGAGCTCGCGGTGGAGCTCGTCCGGGATCGGGGTGTTCACAGCGCTGCTCCCATGTCGTCCATGATCTGCCGCAGGTTCTTCAGGCCGTAGAACACCCGGCTCCGCAGCGTTCCGACGGGCACCGACTGCTCCGTCGCGACCTCGGCGTAGGGCCGCCCGCGCAGATGGGTCTCGACGACCGCGCTGCGCTGTTCGTGCCCGAGCCGGCCCAGGGCGTCCTCGAGCAGCCAGGTGGTGACCAGGCTGTCGTCGAACGCGTTCCCCGCGTGCCCGGCGCCCGCGTTGTCGGCCAGCTCGGCGAGGTCACCGGGGTCGGTGGGCGACCGGTCACCGGGACGGCTGCGGGCGCGGCGGACGTGGTCGATCACGGCGTTGCGGGCGATGCCGAACAGCCACACCCGCATCGAGGCGATCGACGGGTCGTAGCGCTCGGCGTTGCGCCAGGCCCGGACGAACACCTCCTGCACCACGTCCCCGGCGGCGCCGTCGTCGCGCAGCGCCCGGGCGGCGAACCGGTGCAGCTCCGCGCCGTGCGCCCGGTAGGCCGCTTCCAGATCGGACTCCCGGCGCAGGTCGGTCCGCCCGTCGAGCACGGTCGGAGAACGTTCGTCCAACCCGGTCTCCCCCTTCGTCCCGGCCGTTCCCGTGCGGGAGTGGCCGGGCGCGTGAACGGTGCATCGCCGTGGTGCTGTCCGGAGCGTTGCGGTGACCATCCACTATGCCTACGTCGGGCGGGGCGGCGCCGTTCAGGACGGCACGATCTTTCTCCCGGGTGACGCCCGGGGCCGTCAGACGCGCAGTGCCGCCCGGGCGGCCGCGACGGCCTGACCGGCGTAGCCGCCGCCGAACAGCACCGTGTGCACGAGCAGCGGGAACAGCTGGTGCAACGGGATCCGCGCCTCCCAGCCGTCCGCGAGCGGCGAGGTCTCCCGGTACCCGTCGCGCACGGCGTCGAGGTGGGGGAGGCCGAACAGGTCGAGCATGGCGAGATCGGTCTCACGGTGCCCGCCGTGCGCGGCCGGGTCGATCAGCCAGGCGTAGTGCGGGCCCCACAGGACGTTGCCCGACCACAGGTCCCCGTGCAGGCGCGCCGGCGGCTCGGGCGGGCCGGCCAGCTCCGGCAGACGGGCGAAGACCTGCTCGAACACCGTCGTGTCGTCGAGGTCGCCGGCGTCGCGGGCGGCGCGGACGTAGGGCTCGACCCGGTGTTCGGCGTACCACTGCGGCCAGCTCGCCGCGTCCGCGCCGTTGCGCATCCGGGTGTGCCCGATCCAGGCGAGCTCCGGTCCGCCGGGCGGTGCGGCACCGAACCCGTCCGCGCCGGTGTCGTGCAGGACGGCCAGGCGCCGGCCCAGCTCGGCGGCGTGCTCCCGCGTCGGACGACCGGTCTCGACCAGCGTCGTGACCAGCCACTCGTCGTCGGCGCCGAGCACGTCGGGCACCGGCGGACCGCCCGGGACGGCGATCCAGGCCAGCCCGGCCGCCTCGGCCGCGACCGACCCGGGGTCGGACGCGCCGTTCTTGAGGACCGCGACCCGCCCGTCGTCGAGCTCGAAGCGGGACGCGCCCCGCTCGCGCCGCACCCGGGCCCCGGTGAGGCGCTCGACGACCTGGGCGGGACGGCTCACGCGTTGCGCTTGACGTGCTCGACCAGGCCGGGCATCGCGGCCCGGATCATGTCCAGGACCTCGGAGAACCCGTCCGGGCCGCCGTAGTACGGATCCGGCACCTCGGCGCCGCTGCCGGCGCCCGGGTCGAACGAGCGGAGCAGGCGCACCCGCTCCGGCTCCGGTGCCGAGCACTGCAGCGACCGCAGGTGCCCCTCGTCCAGGGCGACGAGCAGGTCCGCCGACAGGATCTCGGAGTCGACCTGGCGGGCGGAGTGGGCGGTGTCGAACCCGTGCTCGGCCAGGATCTGCGCCGAGCGCTCGTCCATCGGCGAGCCGACGTGCCAGTTCCCGGTCCCGGCGCTGGTCACGCGCACGCGGTCGGAGAGTCCGAGTGCCTCCACCTCGGCGGCCAGCACCTTCTCCGCGATCGGGGACCGACAGATGTTGCCACTACAGACGAAGGAGACATGCACGTCCATACCGTATGCGGGCTGTGCGGCCGGGTGCCGCACGGTCCGCCGTGACGGCCCGGTCGTGGCCGGTTCCGCCCGGTCGTAGGGTGGTGCGATGGCGTTCGGACCTCCGTCCGGCGGAACGGCAGGACCGCCCGGGCACGACCTGCACCACCACGGCGACGTCGACGCGGCCGAGGGGCTGGTCGACTTCGCGGTCAACGTGCAGGGTGACGGTCCGCCGCGGTGGCTGCGCGACCGGCTCGCCGCGACCCTCGACGACCTCGGCCGCTACCCCGGGGCCGCGCACGACGCGCAGGCCAGGGCCGCCGCCGGGGCCCGGCACGGACGCCCGCCGGAGCAGGTCCTGACCCTGGCCGGAAGCGCCGAGGGCTTCGCGCTGCTGCCGTGGCTGGCCCCGCGCCGCGCCGTCGTCGTGCACCCGGGGTTCACCGAGCCCGAGGCCGCGCTGCGCGACGCCGGGATCGACGTCACCCGGGTGCTCACCGACGCCCGGGAGGGCCACGCGCTCGATCCGGCCGCCGTCCCGGCCGAGGCCGACCTGGTCGTCGTCGGGAACCCGACGAACCCGACCGGGGTGCTGCACCCCGCCGAGACGATCCGGTCGCTGGCCCGGCCCGGTCGCGTCCTGCTGGTCGACGAGGCCTTCGCCGACGCCGTCCCCGGGGAGCCGGAGTCGGTCGCGGGCGACGCGTCGCTGCCGGGGCTGCTCGTGTTCCGCTCGCTGACCAAGACCTGGGCCCTGGCCGGGCTGCGCGCCGGCTACGCCCTCGGCGACCCGGTCCTGCTCGCCCGTCTCGCCGCGCCGCGCCCGCACTGGCCGGTCTCGACGCTCGCGCTGGAGGCGATCGTGGCGTGTTGTGAGCCGGCGGCGCTGTCCGCGGCCGACCAGCGCGCCCGCGAGCTGGCCGGGCACCGCGTCGAGCAGGCCGCCGCGCTGGCCGGGATCGAGGGCATCGAGGTGCTGCCCGGGTCGGCGCCCTACCTGCTGCTGCACCTGCCCGACGGCCGGGGCGAGGCCGTCCGGGCCCGCCTGCGCGCCGAGGGCATCGCGGTGCGCCGCTGCGACACGTTCCCCGGTCTGGGGCCCGATCACCTGCGGGTGGCGGTCCGCCCGCCGCGCACGGCCCGCGTCCTCGTCGAGGCCCTCGACACCGCGTTGCGGGATCTGGCGGTGGCCGCGTGAGCGCCGACGTACTCCCTCCCGCGGAGGCGCAGTCATGACCGCCCGGCTCCGCGACGTCGTCGAGGCGCTGGAGGCGGCGTACCCGCCCGGGCTCGCGCACGACTGGGACGCCGTCGGGCTGGTCTGCGGCGACCCCGACGACAAGGTCTCCCGGGTGCTCTTCGCCGTCGACCCCGTCGTCGAGACGGTCGAGGAGACGCTGACGGGGGAGTCCCAGCTGCTCGTCACCCACCACCCGCTGCTGCTGCGCGGGGTGCACGGGGTCGGCGCGGACACCCCCAAGGGCACGCTCCTGCACCGCCTGATCCGCGGTGGCGCGGGCCTGTTCACCGCGCACACCAACGCCGACTCGGCCGACCCCGGCGTGTCCGACGCCCTCGCCGCGGCGATCGGGGTGAGGGTCGACGGGCCGTTGCAGCCCGCTCCGGCCCCGCCGCTGGACAAGATCGTCACGTTCGTGCCGGTGGGGCCCGCGATCAGCGCGGTGCACGCGGCGCTGTCGGCGGCCGGTGCCGGGCAGGTCGGCGACTACAGCCACTGCTCGTTCGCCACCGCCGGGACCGGGCAGTTCCTGCCGCACCCCGGCGCGAACCCGGCGATCGGCGAGGTCGGGAAGCTGGAACGGGTCGCCGAGACGCGGATCGAGATGGTGCTCCCGCGCGCCAGGCGGCGCGCCGTCGTCGAGGCGCTGCGGGCCGCGCACCCCTACGAGGAGCCCGCGTTCGACGTCCTGGAGATGGCCGAGCTGCCCTCGGCGTGCGGCCTCGGTCGGGTCGGCGAGCTGGAGCACCCGGAGTCGTTCGCGGCGTTCACCGAGCGGGTCGCGGCCGGGCTGCCGGCCACCGTCTGGGGCGTGCGCGGCGCGGGCGACCCGGACCGGGAGATCCGCCGGGTCGCGGTCTGCGGTGGAGCGGGCGACTCCGCGATGGACTCCGCGATCGCCGCCGGTGTGGACGCCTACGTCACCGCCGACCTGCGCCACCACCCGGCCTCGGAGCACGTGCTGGCCGGGACCGGCCCGGGCACGACGACGCCGGCGCTGGTCGACGTCGCGCACTGGGCCTCGGAGTGGCCGTGGTGCGCGCAGGCCGCGGATGTCGTCGCAGGAGCACTCGGCGGTAGCGTCGAGGTCCGCGTCTCCCGGATCCGCACCGACCCGTGGACGACCGCCGCGCACCCTTCCGCCCCCACCGCCCCCACTGCGACGACGACCGCGGCCTCCCCGCCGCACGACTGACGAGAACGAGGCAGACCCGATCATGAAGACGAAGGTGGCGATCCTGTGAAGGCCGACGTCGCAGCGCAGACCCGGCTGCTGGAGCTGGCCGGGGTCGACGCCGAGATCGGGCGCCTGGACCACCAGCGGCGCACCCTGCCCGAGCACGCTGAGCTGGCCGAGGCCGAGAAGAGCGTGCAGTCCGCGAAGGACGCCGTCGTGAAGGCCGAGACACAGGCCGGTGACCTCGACCGCGACATCCGCCGGATCGAGCGCGACGTCGAGGGTGTGCGCGCCCGCACCGAGAAGGACCAGGCGCTGCTCGCCGGGTCCGGGATCGGCGCCAGGCAGGCCAGTGAGCTGCAGCACGAGCTCGACACCCTCGCCCGCCGTCAGGGCGTCCTGGAGGACGAGCAGCTCGACATCATGGAGCAGCGCGAGGCGGTCGGCATGGACCTGCAGCACGCCCAGCGCACCCTGGACGAGGCCGAGGGGGCCGTCGCCGCCGTCACCGAGCGCCGCGACACCGCCGTCGCCGACCTCGACGCCGCCCGTGCCGGGCGCGACCGGGCCCGCGAGGGCCTGCTGCCGATGGTGCCCGAGGACCTGCTGGCCGACTACCAGCGCCGCCGCGAGGGCGGCAAGGTCGGCGCCGGCCTGCTGCGCGAGGCCCGCTGCGGGGCGTGCCGTCTCGAGCTGGACCGCACGTTCCTGTCCCAGGTCCGCGGCAAGCCCGCCGACGAGGTCGTGCACTGCGAGGAGTGCGGCGCGATCCTGGTGCGCACCAAGGAGTCGGGCCTGTGAGGATGGCACTGTGAAGCTGGTCATCGAGGCGGACGGCGGCTCGCGCGGCAACCCCGGTCCGGCCGGGTACGGCGCGGTGGTGCTCGACGCCGACGGGGAGACCGTCCTGGCCGAGGTCTTCGACGGGCTGGGTCGGGCCACGAACAACGTCGCCGAGTACAACGGACTGATCGCCGGGCTGTCCGCGGCGCTCGAGCTGGGTGCGACCGAGGTCGACGTCCGGATGGACTCCAAGCTCGTCGTCGAGCAGATGTGCGGGCGCTGGAAGGTCAAGCACCCGGCGATGCAGCCGCTCGCCGAGCGTGCCCGTGACCTGGCCTCGGACTTCGACCGCGTCGACTACGAATGGATCCCGCGGGCGCGCAACTCCCGTGCCGACGCGCTGGCGAACAAGGCGATGGACGGCGGGTCGAGCCCGACCGTGGCCTCGGCTCCACTGGGCGGCGCCTCCGAGCGCGCCGACCCGACGGGGGCCACGACCGAGGCGATCTCGCGCGCCGACGTCGTCGAGGCGGTGGCCGGGCCCGCGGTCGCGCCCACCACGGCGTCGGCCGACGTCGCGGCGACGGCGTGGACCGGCCAGGTCGGCGTGCCGACCCGGCTGATCCTGCTGCGCCACGGCCAGACCGAGCTCTCGGTGCACCGGCGCTACTCCGGGCACGGCGACCCCGAGCTGACCGAGCTGGGCCAGGCCCAGGCCGCCGCGGCCGCCCGCGCGCTGGCCGAGCGCTTCGCCGCCCAGGAGATCGAGATCGCGGCGATCCTGTCCTCGCCGCTGCGCCGGGCCCGCCAGACCGCGGCCGCGCTCGCGGAGACGACGTCGGCGGAGCTGGAGGTCCGGGACCGGCTGATCGAGACCGACTTCGGCGGCTGGGAGGGCCTCACGTTCTCCGAGGCGCGCGAGCGGGATCCGGAGCTGCACGCGCGCTGGCTGAGCAGCTCCGACGTCGAGCCGCCCGGCGGGGAGAGCTTCACCGCGGTGGGGGAACGGGTGCTCGCGGAGAAGGACGCGATCCTCACCGAGTTCCCCGGGCAGACCGTCGTTCTGGTCTCCCACGTGACCCCGATCAAGATGCTGCTGCGCGACGCGCTGGGTGCCGGGCCGTCCATCCTCTACCGGCTGCACCTGGACCTGGCGTCGGTGAACGTGGCCGAGTTCTACCCGGATGGCGGAGCGTCGGTCCGGCTCGTCAACGACACGTCCTATCTCGCGGGTCTCTGAATCGATCTTCTATTACCCGTCCGGGGTCGGTGTGACTCCGGACGGTGGACGACCCTTGTCCGTCCGTCCCCGCACGGGCGATGATTCTCGTGCACCGTCCGGAGGGTTCCGGTCACGGAGCGTTGAGATCGGGCACAGCCGGGCGTTCGCGGGGAGCGGTGGGACAACGATGTCGATCGAGCACATCCATGACTACGGATACGACATGGCGCACGAGATGAAGACCATCGCGAGGATGCCGCAGCAGCGCCGCGGCACGTCCCGTCCGGTCATCCGGGGCCTGGCCAAGCGCGACCTGGACCCCGACACCGACTTCGGCCACGACCAGGCCCACGAGCTGTAACCCCCTCACCCTTCCCAGCGAGCGGCACGGTCGTCGGAACCTTTCCGACGACCGTGCCGCTCGTTCGTGTCCCGGTGCTCTCAGGACACCCCGGTCAGGGTGACGACGGCCCAGAGCGCGACCGTCGCGGCGGCCAGGCCGAGCGGGACCGTCAGGGCTCCGAGGGCGAGGAACGTCCCGAGCCGGGGTGGTTCCCCGCGGTCGCCGGCCACCCGTCGCCACAGCAGGGTGGCCAGTGACCCGGTGTAGGTCAGGTTCGGGCCGATGTTCACCCCGAGCAGCACCGCCAGCACGATCGCCGGGTGTGCCGTCGCGCCGACGGCGGTGAGCAGCACCAGCGTCGCGGGCAGGTTGTTCACCAGGTTCGCCAGCACCGCCGCGATCCCGGCCACCGCGAGCAGTCCGAGCAGCGACGGCGTCGAGGGCAGGAGGGCGGCCAGGCCGTCGGCGAGCCCGCGCGAGCTCACCGCCGCCACGACGACGCCCAGCGCCAGCACGAACAGGCAGAACGGCAGCGACAACGCCCGCACGATCCCGACCGGCCCGATCTCGCGGCGGACCATCACCCGCACCGCGAGCACCACCGCCCCGCCCGCCGCGACCCACGCCGGCTCCACCCCGATCGCCGACGACGCCCCGAACCCGACCAGCGTCAGCGCCAGGACGGCCAGCGCGAAGTCCGGCCGTGCGCGGATATCGTCGCCCTGGCAGTGATTTCCGCTCACGACCGGGTCGGACCCCGTGGTCGCCACCGCCCCGGGGCCGGGGCGGACGAGCGGGGAGGCGAGGTCGGTGGCGAAGAACCTCCGCATGACCACGTACTCGACCGCGATGACCACGAGCCACGGCGCCACCATCAGCCCGGCGAAGCCGAGGAACGTCAGCCCGGACGCGGAGAACGCGAGCAGGTTGGTCAGGTTCGACACCGGCAGCAGACCGGACGCGGAGTTCGACAGGTGCGCGCACGCGTAGCTGTGCGGCCGTGCCGGGAGTCGCAGACGGGCCGCGGTGAGCAAAACGACCGGCGTCAGCAGCACGACCGTCGCGTCCAGGCTGAGCACCGCGGTCGTGCCGGCGGCGGTGACGAACACCAGTCCGAGCAGCCGCTGAGAACTCCCGCGCGACGCCCCGGCCAGGCGCCCGCCGAGCCAGGAGAACACGCCCTCGACGTCGGCTAGGTGCCCGAGCAGGAGGATCGCGGCCAGGAACCCGACGGTCGGCCCGAGCTCGACGATCTCCCGCCACGCGGCGGCGGGGGAGATCAACCCGGTGACGACGGCGATCGCGGCCGCGGGGACCGCCGTCACGGCCTCGGCGAGACCGAACGGGCGCAGCGTCGCCGCGAGGAGCACCACCACGAGCAGCCCCACGGCCGCCAGCAGGGGGATCATTCGAAGAACAGGTAGATGCCGACCGCGAGACCCAGTACGACGACGGCCCAGCGCAGCGCCTTCTCCGGCATCCGCTGGGCGATCTTCGCCCCGAGCAGTCCGCCGACCAGGGTGGTCGGGGCGAGCAGGGCGACCGCCAGCCAGTCGACCGGAGCCCCGATCGCGAAGACGACCACCGTGACCGAGGCGACGGTCAGCGACAGGACGCCCTTGAGCGCGTTGAGCCGGCGCAGCGAGTCGTGCGCGAACAGGCTCAGCGTGGAGATCAGGATGACGCCGAGCGCGCCGCCGAAGTAGCCGCCGTAGATCGCGGCCAGGAACACCGCCGTCAGCAGCAGCGGGGTCCGGTCCCGCGCCTCGCCCCCGCCCGGGGTGCCGATCTTGCGCTTGATCCACGGCCCGACCGCCATCGTGAGGCTGGCCAGGATCACCAGGATCGGCACGATCGCGTCGAACACCTGCCCGGGCAGGATCAGCAGCAGGACCGACCCGATCCCGGACCCGAGGACCGCGACGATCGACGTCAGCAGGATCCGCCGCCCCTGCCCGGGCAGGTCCTTCCGCGCGCCGATCACGAGCCCGACGTAGCCGGGCCACTGCGCGACCGAGTTCGTGACGTTCGCCGCCAGCGGCGGGAACCCGACCGCCAGCAACGCCGGGAACACCAGCAACGAACCGCCACCGGCGATCGCGTTGATCGCCCCGGCGAACAAGCCCGCCACGAGCAGGAACACCAGCGCCCACGGCCGCGACGTGTCGATCACGACGGGACCCTAACCCCGCCACCCCGTTCCCCACCCGGCCCGACCGTCCGCCGCACCGCGGGTCGCCCTCCCTCGCGCGCTCGTCGTCGCTCCGCGCGTGCGCCCGCACCCGCGTGACGACGCCGGACGCGCGTTCCCGACCGACACGCACCCGACCGGCAGACGCACACGGACCGGGACGCGCATCGGACCGGTAGCCGCGCGCCGAGCCGGTGAACGCGCACTCCGCGGAGGTCGCGTCGGCCGGCTCGGTGCGCGTCCACTGATCCGGTGCGCGGCCGGCCGGCCCGGGGCCCTCCTGGGGTCAGCCCTGCGCGTGGTGGCCGTTCTCCCGCGGGCTCGGCTTCGCTCCGCGCTCGCGGCCGCGGTCGCGTCGCGACACCCGGCGCGCGGGAGGGTGGTGAGCGCGCGTCCGGGGCCGTCGGCGAGCCTCCGGCTGTTTCGGCGCGGCGCTGAGCGGACAACCCCTGCGTATGACCCGAACCGAGATACCCACCGTGACGCTCCCGGGCGGCGAGAAGGTCGTGGCGCTGGGCCAGGGCACGTGGGGGATGGCCGAGGATCCGGCCCGTCGCGCCGACGAGATCGCCACTCTGCGGCACGGGCTCGACCTGGGCATGACCGTGATCGACACCGCCGAGATGTACGCCGACGGCGACGCCCAGACTCTGGTCGGGGAGGCGATCGCCGGCCGTCGCGACGAGGTGTTCCTGGTCGACAAGGTCCTCCCCGGGGACGCGTCCCGGCGGGGCACGGTCGAGGCCGCAGAACGCGCTCTGCGCCGGTTGGGCACCGACCGGATCGACCTCTACCTGCTGCACTGGCGCGGCCGGCACCCGCTCGCCGACACCGTCGAGGCGTTCCGGGAGCTGCAGGACCAGGGGAAGATCCGGCACTGGGGCGTCAGCAACCTCGACGTCGACGACCTGGACGAGCTGGTCGAGCTCGGCGCCTCCGACGGGCTCGTCACCGACCAGGTGCTCTACAACCCGACCCGCCGCGGCCCGGAGTGGGACCTGCTGCCGTGGCTGCGCGGGCGCGGCCTGCCGATCATGGCGTACTCGCCGATCGAGCAGGGACGCCTTCTCGGCCATCCCGCACTGGCCGCGGTCGCCGCCGAGCACGACGCCACCGTCGCCCAGATCGCGCTGGCCTGGGTGCTCGACGCCGGCGACGTCCTGGCGATCCCGAAGGCGAGCAGCCTCGACCACGTCGAGGAGAACCGGGACGCGGTCGGGCTGCGGCTCACCGACGCCCAGCGGGCCGAGCTGGACCGGGCGTTCCCGCCGCCGCAGCGCAAGCAGGCCCTGGAGATCCTCTGACCGGAGCGGCGTCGCTACACTGCGCGTGCGGACGAGTCGGTCGGGCGACCGCGTCGGGATCCTCGGGTCCCGTCGAGGAAAGTCCGGACTCCACAGGGCAGGGTGGTTGTCAACGGCAACCCGGGGCGACCCGCGGGACAGTGCCACAGAGAACAGACCGCCTTCGGCCTCGGGTTTTCCCGGGACCGGGGGTAAGGGTGAAACGGTGGTGTAAGAGACCACCAGCACCCCGGGTGACCGGGGTGGCTAGGTAAACCCCACCCGGAGCAAGGTCAAGAGGTCGCACGAGAGTGTGGCTGCGCAGGTGTTCGAGGGCGGCCCGCCCGAGCCTGCGGGTAGACCGCAAGAGCCTGCCGGCGACGGCAGGCCGAGATGGATGGTCGCCGAACGGAACGTCGTGAGACGTCCGGGAACAGGATCCGGCTTACAGACCGGCTCGTCCGCCCCGTTCCCGGGTCAGCGGCCGAACGCGGTGAGGCGTTCGGCCAGCAACGCGGCCGCGTCGGCGTCGACGCGACCGACGCTGATCCGCAGCATCCGGCGGTCCTCGGGCAGGAACGCCGTGCCGGGCAGCACGAGCGTGTCGTGGGTGAACAGCAGCTCGCGCACGACGTCGTCGCAGGTGCGGTCGGTGAACGGGTGCCGGACCCAGGCGAAGAACCCGCCGAGCGTCACGACCTCGAACCCGCCCGGACGCGACGCCAGCGCGTCGCCCAGCCACGCCCGTCGCTGTGCGATCTCGGCGACCCGCTCGGCTCGCCACTCCCCGGCCCGGGTCAGGCCGGCCCATGCCGCCTCCTGACCGATCCGCGGCGCGCAGATCGCGACGCAGTCCATCAGCTTGAGCACCTCACGGGTCAGCTCCGGCGTCCCGACGACCGCGCCGACGCGGTAGCCGGGAATCGCCAGCTCCTTCGAGAACGAGTGCAGGCTGATGACGGTCCGACGCCAGTCCGGGTCGGCGAACAGGCGATGCGCGGGCGTGGTGATGTCGTCCCGGAACGAGCGGTAGGTCTCGTCGAGGATCAGCGGCAGGTCGTGGCGGCGGGCCAGGTGAGCGAAGGCCTCGATCTCCGCGGGCGGGATCGTCACGCCGCTCGGGTTGCCCGGTGTGATCAGCACGATCGCGCGGGTGCGCGGGCCGATCAGGGCCTCGGCGTCCGCGGCGCGGGGCACGAGGTCCGGGCCGGGCTCCAGGTATTTTGGCGCGACGCCGTGCATCCGCAGCCACATGTCGTGGTTGAAGTAGGAGGGCAGCGGCGTGATCATCTCGTCGCCCGGCCCGGCGAGGGCGGTCGCGACCAGGCTGAACGCCTGGTTGCACCCCGCCGTGACGACGACGTCGGACGCGTCCACAGAACCGGCGTAGTCCCGTGTCAGTTCCTCGGCGAAGGCCTGACGCAGGGCGGGGACGCCGGGCACCGGCGCGTACGTCCCGCCGTCGGGGTCCCGGGCGACCTCCACGACCCGCTCGACGACGGCGGGCGCGGGCGGGTAGACCGGGGCGGCCTGGGAGAGGTTCAGGACCGGCCGGTCGTCGTCGCGCAATGCGAGCAACGCCTGCGCGGCACCCATCGGGGAGTCGATGCCGCGGACGATCGTGGGGTTGAGTCGCACCTGCGCCTGCCGCCTCCCTGTCGAACGGGCGTCGACGACCGGGCGGGCTCCGCGGATCGCGCCTCGCGTCGACGGCATGGAGTATCGCAGTCTCGGACGCACCGGCATGCAGGTCAGCCCGCTCCGCCTGGGGCCATGATGTTCGGCGCGTGGGGCGAGTCCGACCACGACACCTCGGTCGGGATCATCCACCACGCCCTCGACGCGGGCATCAACTTCATCGACACCGCCGACGTCTACAGCCAGGGCGAGTCGGAGACCATCGTCGGGAAGGCGCTGGCCGGCGGGCGACGCGACGACGTCGTCCTGGCCACGAAGTTCCACGCGCCGATGGACGTCGCCAAGGGGGAGCAGGGCGGGGACCCGAACCAGCGTGGTAACTCCCGCCGCTGGATCGTGACGGAGGTCGAGAACAGCCTGCGCCGGCTGCAGACCGACTGGATCGACCTCTACCAGGTGCACCGCCCCGAGCGGGACACCGACGTCGAGGAGACGCTGTCCGCCCTGACCGACCTGCAGCGCCAGGGCAAGATCCGCGCGTTCGGGTGCTCGACGTTCCCGGCGCACGAGGTCGTCGAGGCTCAGTGGGTCTCCGAGCGACGGGGCCTGGGCCGGTTCGTCGCCGAGCAGCCGCCTTACTCGCTGCTCACCCGTGGCGTCGAGCACGACCTCCTGCCGGTCGCCGAGCGCTACGGGATGGGCGTGCTGCCGTGGAGCCCGCTGGGCGGGGGCTGGCTGACCGGTCGTTACCGCAAGGACGCCGAGCTGCCCGTCTCGCACCGCCGGCAGTCGATGTCCACGCGCGGACGGTCCGACATGTCGCTGCCGGGCAACCAGGCCAAGCTCGACGCCGTCGACGAGATCGTCCCGCCCGGCGTGACCATCACCCGGAACGACGAGGGGTACGTCCCGCCGGCCCTGTCCGACCCGTTCCTGCGCCGTCGCCGCACGGCGTAGCGGCGGCACCGACCGGCGACCGGAGGGCGCGCCGACGGCGGGCGACGGCCAGGATCGACCCGTGACCGAGTCGGATGCCGGACAGATTCTTCGACGCCACGTCGTCGCCTTCAACGCCCGTGACGTCGACGAGCTGATGGCCGGGTTCACCGAGGACCCGGTGTGGAGCACCGGGTCGGACACCGTCCACGGACGGGACGCGCTGCGCGACCTGTTCTCCGCGGCGATGTCCGAGCTGCTCCCGACCCTGACGATCCAGGACCTCGTGGCCGACGCCGACCGCGTGGCGGCCCAGATGGTCGAGACCCTGCGCGTCGACGGCACTGAGCGGACCTACGCGATCGCCGGGTTCTACGAGCTCCAGGACGGCCGGATCCGGTCGGCGACGATCTACCGCGAGGGCAGTGCGGACGTGTCCTGACGTGCCGGGGGACCGGTCAGCCCGCGTCGGCGCCGGTCACGTCCTCGGCGGTGATGTCGCTCGGGCGCGTGTCGCAGGCCGGGCAGACGGCGATGAAGTTCGGCCGGTCCACCTCGCCCAGGCGGATCATGGTCCGGGCCCCGCGTCGCGAGCAGCACGTGCAGGTGAAGGACCGGACGACGGCGATGGTGTGCGGACGGTTCATGATCTCTCCCTGGGGCCGGGCGTAGCCGTCCGGTCCAGGGCGTCGTTGCCGTCCGAGGACAGCGTCCGTCGAAAGTACCCCGCCCCGGGCCGTCGCACATCCTCGGCGACGCAGGTCACGGCAGGCCCGGGGCCTCGAGAAGGGAAGAAGCGTGCGACCCACCGACCTGCGACAGATCGTCTACGGGGTCCTCGCCGTCGTCGGTCTGGTCGGCACCTGGTACTTCAACCTGGCCCACGGCAGCGACCTCTCCACCTACGTCCCGGACTGGTTCACCACCGCCGCGTCCTCGTCGGCGGCGGTGGACCTGATCGTCGCGTTCGTCGCGGGTGCGGTGTTCATGGTGGCCGAGGGGCGACGGGTCGGCATGCGCCTGGCCTGGGTGTTCCCGGTGGTCGGGCTGCTGGTCGCGTTCGCGTTCGCCTTCCCGCTGTTCCTCCTGCTGCGGGAGCGGGCGCTGGATCGGGGCCGCGCGACCCCGGGCACGCCCTCGTAGGACGCGCCCGGGGTGCGGGTCAGGCCAGCGAGCGGGCGAAGCCGGTGACGTCGCGGACGGCGTTGGCGTAGACGTCCGGCATCGCGGAGCGGAACAGGATCTCCCCGACGTGGCACAGGCCCAGGTTGACCTTCCCGACCGACGGGACGCCCGCGGCGAGGAGCTTGCGGTGGTACTGCAGACCCTCGTCGCGCAGCGGGTCGACCTCGTCGACGGAGATCACGTGCGGGGGAAGTCCCTGCAGGTCGGCGTCGGTGGCGCGGTAGGGCCAGCAGGTGGGGTCGTTCGCGTTGGCGGCACCCGGGTCGTAGACCTCGGCGAGCAGCGGGAACAGGCTGCGGTTGAGCCAGTACTGGTTGTTCTCGTGCAGCGACGGCAGTTCGGGGCGCCCCTCGGCCCAGCCGTCGCCGAGGATGTAGGGGCACTGGGCGTACACGCCGGAGATCGCGTCCAGCCAGCCCTCGCGCTTGGCCTTGATCGGCAACGCGACGGCGAGGTTGGCCCCGCCGGAGTCCCCGGTGACGACGGTGGTCCCGGTGACCCCGAGCTCGTCGCGGTGCGCGTGCACCCACTTCAGACCGGCGGCGCAGTCGTCGATTCCGGCCGGGAACGGGTGGGGGCCGAGAACGCCGCCGCCGTTGCGGTACTGCACGCCGACGACGACCGCGCCCGCCGCGGCGAGCTCCTCGCGCCAGTTCCGGTAGATCGGGCCCTCGGTCGAGAGCATCACCATGCCGCCGCCGTGCACCTGGTAGATGCAGGGCAACGGGCCGTCGACACCGGTCGGCCGGTGGACGTGCAGCGTGATCTCGTTGCCGTCCGGGCCGTCGATCGTCCGTGCCTCGTGGCTCACGCCGTCGACGCGGGGAGCGCCGTCGGCCAGAGCGGTGAACAGACCCTCGAACCCGACCTCGACGGCCGTGGTGAACTCCAGGAGTGCCTCCCGGCCGGCGTCCGGGCCCATCGGGGCGCCGTCGGCGTGCGGGCCCAGACCCAGCGCGTTGAACACCGCCATCATCCGCGGGTCGCAGCGCGGGTCGTCGGCCATCGTCAGCGCGGGGTCGCCGAGCCGGCCCGGGGGCCGGTGCGTGACGGATGCGTCGGGGGCGGTGTCGGTGCTCATGCGCACACTCCTCGTCGAGTCGTTCGCCTGTGAGGAGCCTCACCCACCGGTGTGGCGGCGTCAACGAGCCGAACGGACGCACGGGGCGAATCGGTGTCGGGGCGTTGCGGCAGAATCGCGGCGTTGCCCGTGACGACACCGGGTGAGTGGCATCTGTGAGAGAAGGAGTGACGTGAGCACCGCGACCGAGACGATCGAGTTCCAGGCCGAGTCCCGACAGCTGCTGCAGCTGATGATCCACTCGATCTACTCGAACAAGGACATCTTCCTGCGCGAGCTGATCTCCAACGCCTCCGACGCGCTGGACAAGCTCCGGCTCGAGAGCCTGCAGGACAAGGACCTGGACGTCGACACGTCCGACCTGCACCTCGAGCTGGTCATCGACAAGGAGAACCGCACCCTGACCGTGCGGGACAACGGCATCGGCATGAGCCGCGACGAGGTCGTCGACCTCATCGGCACGATCGCCAAGTCCGGCACCGCCGAGCTGCTGGCCAAGCTCAAGGAGACCGACCCGGCGGCGTCGCAGGAGCTGATCGGCCAGTTCGGCGTCGGCTTCTACTCCAGCTTCATGGTCGCCGACACGGTCACGCTGGTGACGCGCAAGGCCGGTGAGAGCGCGGGCGTGCGCTGGGAGTCCGCGGGCGAGGGCTCGTACACGATCGAGCCCGTCGACGACGCGCCGCAGGGCACCGCCGTCACGCTGGCGCTCAAGGCGGAGGACGCCGAGGACAGCCTGCACGACTACGCGAACCCGGCCACCGTCCGTCGCATCGTCAAGAAGTACTCCGACTTCATCACCTGGCCGATCCGGATGACCCCGGAGAAGGCCGCGGCGACCGAGGAGGGCGAGGAGCCCGCGGAGCCGCAGCCGGAGACCGTCAACTCGATGAAGGCGCTCTGGGCGCGGGCCCAGAAGGACGTCACGCCCGAGGAATACAACGAGTTCTACCGGCACGTCTCGCACGACTGGCAGGAGCCGCTGGAGACGATCCGGCTCGCCGCCGAGGGCACCTTCGAGTACCAGGCGCTGCTGTTCCTGCCGCAGGTCGCACCGATGGACCTCTACATGCGCGACTCCCGCCGCGGCGTGCAGCTCTACGTCCGGCGCGTGTTCATCATGGACGACTGCGAGGCGCTGGTCCCGGAGTACCTGCGGTTCGTCAAGGGCGTCGTCGACGCCGCGGACCTCTCGCTCAACGTGTCGCGCGAGATCCTGCAGCAGGACCGTCAGATCTCGGCGATCCGCCGTCGTCTGGTCAAGAAGGTGCTGTCCACGGTCAGGACGATGATGACCGAGGAGCCGGAGAAGTACACGACGTTCTGGGACCAGTTCGGGCGCGCGGTCAAGGAAGGCCTGATCTCCGACCACGACAACCTCGACGCGATCCTGGAGATCAGCTCCTTCGCCTCCACCCACGACGCGGAGAAGCCCACGACGCTGGCGCAGTACGTCGAGCGGATGAAGGACGGCCAGGAGCACATCTACTACATGACCGGCGACTCCCGGTCGTCGATCGAGTCCTCGCCGCACATGGAGGCGTTGCGTGACCGCGGCTACGAGGTCCTGCTGCTGACCGACCCGATCGACGAGGTCTGGGTCGACCAGGTGCCCGGCTTCGACGACAAGGAGCTGCGCTCGATCGCCAAGGGCCAGGTGGACCTGGAGACCGAGGAGCAGAAGGAGAAGGCCGGTGAGCAGCGCGAGGAGTTCGCCGGGTTGCTGGACTGGATGGGCACCACGCTGGCCGACGACGTCAAGGAGGTCCGCCTGTCCTCGCGGCTGACCACCTCGGCGGCGTGCCTGGTCAACGACGAGAACGACATGAGCCCGACCCTGGAGAAGATGTACCGGGCGATGGGCCAGGAGATGCCGACGGTCAAGCGCATCCTGGAGCTCAACCCGTCGCACCCGCTGGTCGCCGGGCTGAAGTCCAAGCAGTCGGAGACGCCGGACGACGCGGGTCTGGGCGAGACCGCGGAGCTGCTCTACGGCATGGCCCTGCTGGCCGAGGGCGGGGAGCTGTCCGACCCGTCGCGCTTCGTCTCGCTCCTGGCCGGACGGTTGGAGCGCACGCTGTAGGTGGGTCGTGCGCGGATATCGCCGCCCTGGCAGCGATATCCGCGCACTGGCTCTTGCGCAGAAATATGAGCGACTGAACATATGGTGGCTCGTCGGGTATGTCTGCCGTAGGTTTCTCCCGAGTCGATCACCCCGCAGGACGGGGCCGTCCCGGGTGCGTACGGGCGTGCCCGTGCAGAACTGGAGACCGCCCGTGCCCGGACCCCGACGTCCCGTCCGTGTCGCCGCCGCGCTGGTGGCGGCGACCGCCCTGCTGGCCGGATGCGGGGGTGCGGCGGAGGCGCCGGCACCCGCCGCGGCGGGTCTGGAGAACTGCGGCGTCGACGTCCCGCTGAGGACTCCGACGAAGATCTTCGCGGCGTTCCAGAACGGGATCGAGGCGGTCTACGCGCTCGGCGCGGGCGACCGGGTCGTCGGCGCGGCGTACCTGGACAACGTGCCGATCCCCGAGGTCACGGCGCAGTTCCGGCCGGAGCAGCAGCGGCCGGTCTACTTCCCGGAGGAGTACCCGAGCCGCGAGGAGGTGCTGCGGCTGGCGCCCGACCTCGTCGTCTCCGGGTTCACCGGCGCGTTCACCCGCGAGGGCCTGGGCACCCGGGCCGAGCTGGCGCGGGCCGGGACCGGGACGTACCTGTTCCGGCAGTACTGCCCGAGCTCCGACGGAGCGGGGCAGACGTCACTGGCCGTCAACGACGTCTCCTTCGACGGAGTCTACGCCGACCTCACCGACCTCGGCCGGCTGCTCGGCGCGCCGGACCGTGCCCAGGCGCTGGTGGACCGGATGCGCACGAGCATCGACGGGACCCGGGCGAGGCTCGACGGCGTGACCACGCGTCCCCGGGTGGCGATGATCAACAGGCCGGGCGGTGCGGGCGAGCTGCGGGTGTTCGGCACCGGCGACATGGCCACGACGCTGATCGAGGCGGCCGGCGGCGTACAGGCCTTCCCCGAGCTCGACGGGCGGCAGCGGCGCATCTCGCTGGAGGGGCTGGTCACCGCGCGTCCGGACGTGATCGTCGTGCCGGCGTGCTGCGGTGCGGACATCGGGCCGGAGGGGGCGCGGGAGCTGATCGACGAGCTGCGCGCGAACCCGGCCCTGGCCCAGGTTCCGGCGGTACGTGACGGACGGGTCTACCCGTCGACGTTCGCCGAGGTCACCCCCGGCGTGCGCAACGCCGACGCGCTGGAGAACCTGGCCCGGCAGCTGCACCCGGAGCGGTTCTGAGTCGCCCCGGGTGCAGCACCGGTCAGATCTTCGTGACGTGCCCCGGGCGGTAGGTCTCCTTCGTGACCAGCACCGCGACCAGGGTGATGACGGCGGCCACGGTGATGTAGGCGGCGACGGAGAGGATCGTCCCGGTCGCGGCCAGCAGCGACGCCGCGATCAGGGGGGCGAACCCGCCGCCGACGACGGCCGCGAGCTGGTAGCCGATCGAGGCGCCGGAGTAGCGGATCTCGGCCGAGAACATCTCCGTCATGTAGGCGGCGAGCGGTCCGTAGAGCGCCCCGAGCACCAGGCCGCCGATCAGGGCGGCGGCCATCATCCCGGGGATCGTCGCCGTCTCCATCAGCAGGAAGAACGGGAAGACCGAGACGAGGGTCGCGATCGCGGCCGGGAGGACCACCTTCTTGCGGCCCAGCCTGTCCGAGAGTCCCGCGAAGACCGGGAACGCGAACACCACGACCGCGCTGGAGATCATGATGATCGTCAGGATGGTCGTGCGTGGCACCCCGAGCGTGGGCATGTAGGACACCATGAACACGATCTGGGTGTAGAAGTACACCTGGATGACCAGCAGGATCCCGGCCGACTTCAGGATCGGCCCCGGGTGCGTGCGGATCGCCTCGAGGATCGGGGAGCGCTTCTTCACGACCGGGCCGCTCGCCTGGGCGGCGGCCTTCTGCTCGAGCGCCTTGAACGCCGGGGTGTCCTCGAGCTTGACCTGGACCCACAGACCCAGGGCGATCACGATCACGCTGAGCAGGAACGGGATCCGCCAGCCCCACGAGGCGAACGACTCCGACGGCATCACCGCGACCAGGATCAGGAACGTCAGGTTCGACAGGATGACCGCCAGCGTCGGCCCGATCTGGGCGAAGCTGCCGTAGAAGCCGCGACGGTGTGGTGGCGCGTTCTCGGTGACCATCAGCATCGCGCCGCCGTACTGCCCGCCGACCGCGATGCCCTGGACGCTGCGCAGCACCACCAGCAGGATCGGCGCCAGGATGCCGACCTGGGCGTAGGTGGGCAGCGCGCCGATCAGCGCGGTCGCCGCGCCCATCATCACCATGGCGATGACCAGCAGCTTCTTGCGGCCGAGCCGGTCACCGAAGTGGCCGAACAGGATGCCGCCGACGGGCCGGAACATGAACCCGACGCCGAACGTGGCGAACGCGGCCAGCGTGCCGACGGTCGGGTCGACCTCGGGGAAGAACACCTCGTTGAACACCAGCGCGGCCGCGGTGCCGTAGATGTAGAAGTCGAACCACTCCAGGGTGCTGGCCGACAGTGCGGCCACCGCGACCCGGCGCAGCGTGGACTCCGATGCGGGGTTGTCGTCGACTTCCGTGCCGAGGTCGGTCATGGGCAGGCCTCCGTCCGGGCCGTCGCGGCTCCATTGCCACGACGGTTGCCGCAGAACGTAACCGGAATCCGTGCGCTCGAACAGCTTTCGGGTGAATGAGACGCAAGCCTTGATAACGCTCCGTCGCCCGGGCCAGGATGCCGACATGCCGCACCTGCGTCGTAATATCGCGTCGTCGATCCTGCTCTGCGGTCTTCTGGCCGGGTGCGGAGCCGGAGCACCGGCGACGGCCCCACCGGAACCGGCCGCCGCGTCGTCGAGCGCCCCCGCGCTGCCCGCTCCGGGGACGGTCGCGCTGACCGGTGACCTCCGGGCGCCGGGGGAGCTGACGACGGCGTCGCTCGCCCGTCTCCCGCAGCGCACCGTGACGGTGGGCTACCGGACGGGCAAGGGGCCCGAGAAGCGCACCGAGACCGGGGTGCTGCTGGCCGACGCGGTCCCGGCCACGGCGTTCGCCGAGGCACCGGGGAAGAACCCGGCGCTGTCCTTCGCCGTCCTCGGGGTCGGGGCCGACGGCTACACCGCGCTCGTCGCCTACGGGGAGTACTCACCGGACTTCGGCGACCGCGGCACCATGATCGCCACCAGCGAGGACGGGAAGCCGCTGGAACGGCCGCGCCTCGTCGTCCCGGGGGACGTCAAGGGCGGCCGCTACGTCAGCGACCTCGTCGAGCTGAAGGTCGTCCGGGTCGCGCGCTGAGGTTTCGACGGCCGAGGGTCACCAGGTGACGGGCAGCGCGGCCAGGCCGTAGATGAAGCTGTAGGCCCGGAACGGGACCTCCTCGGTCGTCTCGGCGCGGGCCAGCGTCGGGAACCGGCGCAGCAGGGCCGGGAACGCGGTCTCCATCTCCATCCGGGCCAGCGGCGCGCCCAGGCAGTGGTGGATGCCGTGCCCGAACGCGACGTGCCCGGCCGCGCCGCGGCGGACGTCGAGCCGGTCCGGGTCCTCGATCTGGGCACTGTCCCGGTTCGCCGCCGGCAGCGAGCAGACGACCAGCGAGCCCTCCGGGATCGCGACGCCACGGATCTCGGTGTCGGCCATCACCAGGCGCGGGACCCCGGAGTGCACGATGGACAGCCACCGCAGCAGCTCCTCCACGCTCGCCCGGGCCAGGTCCGGCTCGTCGCGGACCAGCGCCAGCTGCTCCGGGTTCTCCAGCAGGGCCAGCGTGCCCAGGCCGAGCATGTTCGACGTCGTCTCGTGCCCGGCGATCAGCAGCAGGCTCGCGATGCCGGTGAGCTCGTCGTGGGTCAGCTCGTCGCCGTGGTCGCGCACCAGCATCCCGAGGATGTCCTCGCCCGGGTCGGCCTGCGCGCCGGTGACCAGCTTCGACATGTACGCGCGGTTCTCCCGCGCGACCTCCATCCGCTCCTTCGGCTCGAGCGTCATGTCGAGCAGCCGGTTGGAGCGGGTCTGGAACTCGGCGCGGTCGGCGTAGGGCACACCGAGCAGCTCGCAGATCACCAGCGACGGGATCGGCAGCGCGAAGTCGGCGACCAGGTCGGCGGGCGGGCCGGCCGCCTCCATCGCGTCGAGGTGCGACTCGACGATCTCGTCGATGCGGGGCTGCAGGCGCCGCATCCGGGCCTGGGTGAACTCGCGGGTGAGCATCCGGCGCAGCCGCGTGTGCTCCGGCGGGTCCTGGGCGAGGAGCTGACCGGCCCGCATCCGGGCCGCCTCCTCCTCGCTCATGTGGACGGTGTCGCCGCGGCGGCGGGCGATGTCGGCGGTGTTGCCGAACGTGGCCGCGTCGCCGAGGACCTCGCGGACGTCGTCGTAGTGCGTGACGACGAAGGCGTCCAGGCCGAACGCCGCGTTCAGGTAGGGGACCTCGCCGTCCTCGCGGTAGCGCGAGATCTCCGGGTTCGGGTCGAACCGGTTGCGCTGCATGTGCAGCGGCATCACCGGGGCGTCGGGACGGGCCTGGGTGTCGGTCATCGGGACTCCTCGCGTCGCGGGCCTCGATGATCGACGGTACCACCGAAGTGGCAGTGACCTATTGGTTAAGCGGAGTCCGCGGCCGGCTCCGTCACCGACCCGGCCGGGAGCCGTTCCCGTCCCGGACGCAGCCCGTCGAGGACCAGGGCCAGGTACCGGCGACGGTCGTCGCCGGCCGGGTCGCCCGCGTGCACGGTGGCCATCACCATCACCAGCACCGCGGACAGGTCGCGCACGGTCAGCTCGGGCCGCACGACCCCGGCGTCGCGGGCCCGGTCCAGCAGGCGTTCCAGGGCGCGCCCGTACCGGTGCACGGTCTCCACGTCATAGGCCGAGGTCTCCCGGGCCAGCCCGAGGATCACCTGCCGCGCGCTGATCGCGTCGATCGCCCGGGCCAGGGCGCCGGTCAGGTCGGCCCACGGGTCGTCACCGGCGGACCAGGCCGTCGGCTCGATCTCGGCGCTGAAGACGTCCTCGAACACCGCGCGGATCAGCTGCTCGCGCGTGCGGAAGCGGCGGTAGAGGGTGGCGACCCCGACCCCGGCCCGGGCCGCGATCTCCTCCAACGACGACTCCGGGCCGTCCTCCTCGAACGCCGCGGCCGCGGCGTCGAGGATCCGGCGGTGGTTGCGCGCGGCGTCGGCGCGCAGCGGCCGGGCGGCCTCGGACTCCATCGGCGCACCGTAACAGCGGTTCTGCCCGGTTTCCGGCGACCCGCGTGGGGCACCGGCACGGTCGTCCCCGGCGCCGGTCCCGCGTACCGTCCTGCGGGTGATCGAGAACGGACCGTGCCGGTGAGGATCGCGCCCGAGGTCGCCGACGCGCTGGCGGCCGGCGTCCCGGTGCTGGCGCTGGAGTCGACGATCCTGACCCACGGCCTGCCGCGCCCGCGCAACCTCGACGTCGCCCGCGACGCCGAGGCGCAGGTCCGGGCGGCGGGCGCGGTCCCGGCGACGATCGGGGTGCTCGACGGCGTCGCCCGCGTCGGGCTCTCCGGCGACGAGCTGGAGCGCCTGGCGTCGGACCCGGACGTGGTCAAGCTCAGCTCCCGCGACCTGCCGGTCGCCGCGGCCACCGGTGTCTCCGGTGGCACCACCGTGGCCGCGACGGCGCATCTGGCGCACCGGGCCGGGATCCGCGTGTTCTCCACCGGCGGTCTCGGCGGGGTGCACCGCGGCGCGTCGGGGACGTTCGACGAGTCCGCGGACCTGCCGGCGCTGGCGCGGCTGCCGATCGTCGTCGTCTCGGCCGGGGTGAAGTCGGTGCTCGACGTCCCGGCCACCCTGGAGCGGCTGGAGACGCTCGGGATCGGAGTGCTCGGCTACCGGACGCTCGCGTTCCCCGGCTTCTACGTCGCCGACTCCGGGTACCGGGTCACCCACGCCGTCGACTCGCCGGAGCAGGTCGCGCTCGCCCGCGCGGCCGCCGACGACCTCGGTCTCGACGCGGCGCTGCTGGTCGCGAACCCGGTCCCGGCCGACGAGCAGCTGCCCCCGGACGTGCACGACGACGCCCTGGCCCGGGCGACCGCGGCGCTCGTCGAACGCGGTATCGGCGGGCAGGACGCGACGCCGTTCCTGCTGGAGTTCATCCGCGACGCCACCGGCGGGGCGAGTCTGGAGGTCAACGTCGCGGTCTACCGCAACAACGTCGCCCTCGGCGTGAAGATCGCCGCCGCGATCGCCGGCCGCTAGATGCTGGCGGTGCTCGGCGACCTCGTCGAGGACGTCGTGGTCTGGCCGTCGGGCCCGATCCGCCCGCGGACCGACACCGCGTCGCGGGTGTTCCGCCGCCGCGGGGGCAGCGCCGCGAACGTCGCCGTGGCGGCCGCGCGGCACGGACCGGTGCGGTTCCTCGGACGCGTCGGCGACGACGCCGCGGGACGTGCGCTCACCGATGCGCTGGCTGCGTGCGGCGTCGACGTCCGGGTGCAGCGGTCCGGGACCACCGGCGCGGTCGTGGTGCTGGTCGATCCGGACGGCGAACGCACGATGCTCCCCGACCGGGGCTCCGCCGCGGAGCTGACCGGCCTCGATCCGTTCTGGCTCGACGGCGTGACCCTGCTGCACCTGCCCGCGTACTCGCTGGTCGCCGAGCCGATCGGGACGGCGGCGCGGGCGGCGGCGGACACGGTGGTCCGGGGCGGCGGGAGCGTGTCGGTCGACGCGTCGTCCACCGGGGCGCTGAGCGGGTTCGGCGTCCCGCGGTTCCGCTCCCTCCTCGGGGATCTCCGGCCGTCGCACCTGCTGGCCAACCGGGACGAGTCCGACCTGCTGGGGCTCCCGGCGGGCGTCCCGCCCGGATGCACCGTCGTGGTCAAGGACGGCGCCCGTCCGGCCCGGGTCCACGTCCCCGGGGCGGCACCGGTGGACGTCGCGGTCGCGCCGGTGCCCGGGGTCCGCGACACCACCGGCGCGGGCGACGCGTTCGCCGGCGGCCACCTCGCGGCCGTCCTGGCCGGCGCCGATCCCGTCCGGGCCTGCGCCGCAGGCCATGTCGAGGCCGCCCGTGTCCTGGGGCTTCCCGGCGCGGGCGGGTGGCGCGGGGCAGACTGCCCGGCATGGACGTGACCGTCGTGCACACCGCCGATCTCGGACCGGACGGACGTGGGGAGCTCCGCGACCTGCTCGACCTCTCCTACGCCGGGGACTTCGAGCCCGCGGACTGGGAGCACGCGCTCGGTGGAATGCACGCCCTGGCCCGCGACGACGACGGCACGCTCGTCGGGCACGCGGCGCTCGTCGCCCGGCACCTGCTGCACGGGGGCCGGGCGCTGCGGGCCGGGTACGTCGAGGCCGTCGCCGTGCACCCGGAGCACCGGCGCCGGGGGATCGCGGGAGCCGTGATGGACCCGGTGGAACGCCTGGCCCGCGGCGGGTACGACGTCGGTGCGCTCGGGTCCAGCGAGATGGCGCTGTCGTTCTACGCCGCCCGCGGCTGGCGGCTCTGGCGCGGGCCGCTGTTCGCGCTCACCCCGTCCGGGATCGTCGAGACCCCGGACGAGCGCGGCGGCATCCACGTGCTGCCGCTCGACGTCCCACTGGACCTCGACGGTGACCTGACCTGCGACTGGCGTGACGGCGACGTGTGGTGATCCCTCCGTGCGAGGCCGTCCACCGGGGGTTGGTGGTCACGACCCCGGAGTGACCGGACGGGTTCACCCGCCCGTCGCCCGCCCGTCGCCCTTCGGCCATCCGGACGCACTGTGCTGCTCCCTGTGCGATTGGCCGTTCTCGATCTCGCCGGTACGACGATGGCCGACGACGGTCTGGTCCTCGACGCGGTCCGTACCGGGCTGCGCGCGGCCCGCGTGAGCGTCGACGGGCCGCGCTACCCGGCGCTGGACCGCCAGGCCCGCGCGACCATGGACCGCTCCACGATCACGGTGTTCGGCGAGCTGCTCGACGGCGACATGTACCGGGCCCGGCGCGCGAACGACGCGTTCGAGGAGTGTGTCTGCGAGGCGGTCCGCAACGGGCGCGTCCGCGAGATACCGGGGGCGGGCGCGGCGATGAGCGCCATCCGTGACGCCGGGCTGGCGGTGGCGCTGATCTGCGGGTTCGGCCCGTCGCTGCGGGACCGGTTGGTCGACGCGCTCGACTGGCGCGAGCGCGTCGACGTCGTGCTCTCGCCGGCCGACGTCGCCGGCCAGGGGCTGCCCGACCCGGCCGTCGTGCACGCGGCGGCGCGGATCTGCGACGTCCCGGCCGAGCAGGTCGCCGTGGCCGGGGACTCGACCGCCGACATCGAGGGCGCCGTCCGCGCCGGGGCCGCGCTCGCCGTCGGGGTCCGCGGCGGAGCCCACTCCGAACCCCGCCTGCGCGCGGCCGGCGCCGACGCCGTCATCGACTCCGTCACCGACCTCCCCGCCCTGCTCGGCCTGCCCTCCTGACCCGTGCACGTGGGGGTCAGCCCAGGTTGAAGACCTTGCGGGCGGTCTCGCCGAGGATGTTGCGCTTGGCGTGGGAGTCGAGGAACGGCAGCGACGCGATCCGGCCCGGGACGTCGAAGTCCCAGTGCGGCCAGTCCGAGGAGTACATCAGCGTGTTCGGCGCGTCGATCGCGCGCAGCGTCGACTCCAGCAGCGCGTCGTCGGTCCACTCCATCGGCTGCGAGGTGTAGTACATCTCCCGCATGTAGTGCGACGGCGGCTTCGTCAGCAGCGGGGCGTCGGACTGGCGCATGTAGTACTCGTGGTCGAGGCGCTGCATCATGAACGGCACCCAGGCCAGGCCGGACTCGATCCAGATGGTCTTCAGGCCGGGGAAACGCTCCGGGATCCCGTTGATCACCCAGTTCGTCATGTGCGTCATGTTGCAGGTCACGAAGCTCATCGCGTGCGCCGAGAGGAACTTGTTCATCGTCGACGTCATCGTGTCGGACTGGTTCGGCCCGGCGTGGAACCCGATCGGCAGCCCGCGGTCCTCGAGCTCCCTGTAGACCGGCATGTAGGCGTTGCGGTGCACCCCGGCGTGGCGCTGGCTGGTGACCAGGAACCCGATGACGCCCGGGTGGTCGGCGAACTCGCGGATCGTCTCCAGGCAGGCGTCCGGGTTCTCGAACGGCAGCCCGAGCATCGTCTTGATCCGCGGCTCGCGGGGCAGGACCTCGGCGGCGAACCAGCGGTTGTAGGCCTGCAGCAGCGCGGTCGCGACCTCCGGCTGCGGATGCAGCCCGGTCTCGAGCATCGGCTGCGGGAACACGACCTGGACGTCGATGCTCATCGCGTTCATCGCCCGCTGCACGAGCGTGACGTCGCGGTGCGCGCCGGACGTCGTGTCCGGGGTGTCCTCGGCCAGTGACGCCTGGTGCGGGATCCGCCCGGAGACGTCCTGCATGGTCAGGCCGGGGGAGTGGTTGTGCAGGGCCAGCCGCGCGGCGTTGGGCCAGTTGCGCATCATCTGCTCGGCGGTGTCGCGCATGACCGGCGAGTCCAGGTAGGTCAGGATCTCCGGCCAGGAGTCGAGCTCCACGTGGTGGGAGTCGACGTCGACGATGAAGTAGTCGTCGAGGCCGTAGCGCTCGGTGTCGCGACGGGCGTTGGCCAGGATCTCCCGGCTGTCCGTGCGGGTGGTGATCTCCTGCGTCGGCAGACGGCGGACCGCCGGGGGAGTCGGTGCAGGGTCGGTCGCGGTCATGAGCTGCTCCTCGAGAACCACAGTGCCAGGTCGAACGGGTTCAGGTCGTGCGCGCGCAGTGCGGCGGTGGCCAGCACGACGGCGTCGGTCGGGGTCATGTCGGTACCGGTCGGGGCCTGCGCGCCCTCCTCCGCGGCGACCGCGTAGAGACGCCCGGCGGTGGCCACCAGCGACCGTGCGGTGTCCGGGGCCAGGGCGGCGATCGCGCCGTCGCCGAGTCCGGCGTCGACCTCGGTGGCCAGCTCGGCGACGAGCGCCTCGATCCGGCGTGCCCGCTCCGTGTGGATGCGCGCTCCGCGAGCTTCGCGCTCAGACGGTGACACGGATCCGGCCCCCGCTCTCCTCGACCGGGAACGAGCGCAGCGCGTAGTCCGGACGCCCCGGGTGACGGCCGGTCGCGACCTCGTACTCGAACCCGTGCCACGGGCACACGACGTGCATCGAGTCCTCGTCGAACACCAGGCCCTGGCTGCGGCGCGACGCGTCGAGCTTCTCGCGCACCCGCTGCACGATCCGGCCCTGGCACGCCGGTCCGCCCTGGTGGGCGCACACGTTCTCGTAGGCGCGCAGCTCGCCGCGGAACCGGAAGATTCCCAGCGTGGTGTTCCCGATCTCCACGACCAACCGGCCGCGTTCGGGTATCTCGTCGGACCCGGCGACGTCGACGGCGCGCGGAGAGTCTGTGGTGGTGGTCACGCGCTCCAGCGTGGGCCGCGATCATTCCCTTGTAAAGTTCACGTATATCGTGTTCATCGTGAGCTCGACTCATGAGATGCCCGGCTTCTCGCTGCGTCAGCTGTCCTACTTCGTCGCGGTCGCCGAGGCAGGGACGTTCGCCGGTGCCGCGGTGCGGCTGCACGTCTCCGCGTCGGCGTTGTCGCTGGCCCTCGACGAGCTCGAGCGCACCCTGGGCGTCCAGCTCACGGTGCGGCGTCGCGCCCACGGCGTCCGGCTGACCGCGGCCGGTACCGACACCCTGCGCCGGGCCCGTCGCCTGCTGCGCGACGCCGGGGAGCTGGCCGCGGCGACCGACGGCGCCGGTGGCGACGTCGCGGGGACTGTCCTGCTCGGCTGCTACCCGACGCTGGCGCCGGCCGAGCTGCCCGCGCTGCTGGCCCGGTTCGCCGCCGCGCACCCGCGGGCCCGGGTGGAGTTCGCCGAGGGGCCGCAGGACGTGCTGTCCCGGCGCCTCCGCGACGGGGAGCTGGACCTGGCCCTGCTCTACGACCACGGCCTCGACCCCGGTCTGGAGCTCGCCCCGCTGTCGTCGAACACGCCGTATCTCGTGCTGCCGTCCGGGCACCGGCTGGCCGGACGGTCGTCGGTGCACCTGCGCGAGGTCGCGGACGAGCCGATGGTGCTGTTCGACCTGCCGCCGGCCTCGGACCACCTGATGACGGTGTGCCGTGCGGCCGGGGTCTCGCCGTCGGTCGCGCACCGGACGGCCACCGTGGAACTGACGCGGTCGCTGGTCGGGGCCGGTCTGGGCTACACCGTGCTGGCCCAGCGGGCCCCCGGTACGCGGACGGCGGCGGGGGACCGCGTCGTCGAGATCGACCTGGCCGACGACCCGGCGCCACTGGGCATCGTCCTGGCCCGTTCCCGCACGGTCCAGCCCAGCGCCACCGCCCGCGCCTTCGCCCGCATCGCGACCGGTCCTGCCCGATCCCGCCCCGCCTGATCCGTCCCGCCTGAACCCGTCAGGGGGGTTCTCCGGTTAATCGCTGGCGCTGCGGGCCCCGGACGGGGCTATCCTCCCCGCATCATGCTGATCCGCCGCTGAGCACGCTCGCCGCGACGCCGCTCCACCGGTGTATCTCGCCCGCGAGCCTCGCCCCCACCAGCGCCCGCGGCCGGATCCTGTCGTTCTTCGCTTCCCGCCGGGGCATCGCCGAACCCCGCGGGAGGTCTCCTTGTCATCAGCGAACCCCACCCACGCCGTCACCGCGGCCGGGCTGAGCTTCTCCTGGCCGGACGGCACACCGGTGCTGCACGACCTCGACGCCGCGTTCGGGCCCGGGCGGACCGGGCTCGTCGGCGCCAACGGCTGCGGCAAGTCCACGCTGCTCCGGCTCATCGCCGGGGAGCTGACGCCCGACGCGGGGACGGTCTCCGTCGCCGGGACCCCGGTGCTGCTGCGCCAGGACCTGGCGTTGCGCACCGGCGACACCGAGAGCAGCGGATGCGGAACGAGCATCAACACGGTCGCCGACCTGCTGGGCATCACCGCGCGGCGGACCGCGCTCGCCGCGGTCGAGGGTGGCACCGCCGGTCCCGACGACTGGACGGCCCTGGCCGACGACTGGGACGTCGAGGACCGGGCCCGCGCCCAGCTCGACAGGCTCGGCCTGCCGGCCGACCTCGACCGGACCGTCGAGACCCTCTCCGGCGGCGAGGCCGTGCTCACCGCGCTGGCCGCGCTGCTGGTCGACCCGCCGGACGTCGCCCTGCTCGACGAGCCGACCAACAACCTCGACCGCTACGCCCGGCAGCGGTTGTACGACGCCGTCGACGCCTGGCCGGGCGTCCTGGTCCTGGTCAGCCACGACCGTGAGCTGCTCGAGCACGTCGACCGGATCGCCGAGCTCCGTGAGGGGAGGATGCGCACCGTGGGCGGGGGCTGGAGCGAGTTCGCCCGGGTGCTGGCCGCGGAGCAGGAGGCGGCCGAGCGCGGCGTGCGGGTCGCCGAGGAGGACCTGCGACGGGAGAAGCGCCAGCTCGTCGAGGCCCGCACGAAGCTCGCCCGCCGCGAGCGCTACGCCGCGAACGACCATGCGAACAAGCGGAGGCCGAAGATCGTCATGAACATGCGCCGGCAGGAGGCCCAGGTCTCGGCCGGCAAGCACCGCCTCCTGCACGAGGGCAGGCTCTCCGACGCCCGCGACGCCCTGTCCGCGGCCGAGGAGCGGGTGCGTGACGACGACCGGATCCGGATCGACCTGCCCGACACCGAGGTCCCGGCCGGGCGGACGGTGCTGGAGCTGCCCGGCGACGGGCTGACGGTCCGCGGCCCGGAACGGATCGCGCTCGTCGGCCGCAACGGTTCCGGCAAGACGACCCTGCTCCGGGCGATCGCCGGTGCGCCGGACCCCGGTCGGACGGAACAGGGACCGCGCGTGGTGCGTGGACCCGTCCCGGTCGGGTACCTGCCGCAGCGTCTCGTACTCGCGCGGCCGGAGAGGTCGGTGCTCGACACCGTGCGCGCCGCGGCGCCGTCGGCCGACCCGCAGGCGGTCCGGGCCGGGTTGGCGCGCTTCCTGCTCCGCGGCGACGAGGTCGCCCGTGCGGCCGGGAGCCTGTCCGGCGGGGAACGGTTCCGCCTGCACCTGGCGTGCGTGCTGCTCGCCGACCCGGCCCCGCAGCTGCTCCTGCTCGACGAGCCGACGAACAACCTCGACCTGGACAGCATCACCGCCCTGGTCGACGCCCTCTCGGGCTACCGCGGAGCGCTGGTCGTCGCGAGCCACGACGAGCACCTGCTCGGCGAGATCGGGGTGCACCGGACCTGAACGGCGACCGGCGGGCGCACCCCACGGATCGCCGAGACCGGCCGTCCTGTCAGACGATCGGGGTGAGATCCCGGAGGGCCTTCGAACCGCGGACGGCCGTGGTCAGGTCGGCCAGGGCCGCGCCGTGCGAGCGGGCCAGGGCCGTCGAGGTCTCGGTGAGGGTGTTGCGGTCGACGTAGCCACCGTGGTCGAAGTACAGGCCGGGGGAGAGGACCTGCACGGCGAAGAACCCGGACAGCACCGCGCGGAGCTCGTTCTGGGCGAGGAAGTGGTGCCCGCTCGCGCCGGTCAGGACGGTCGCGGCCGCCTTGCCCTGCAGTGGTGCGGTCTTCTCGCCCCACTTGCCGCGCTCGGTGCCCTCCAGCAGGGCCTTCAGCGACGCGGTGTGCGACGCCCGGTAGACCGGGCTGCCGAACACGACGGCGTCGGCGGCCTCGATCGCGGCGACGACGTCGGCCTCGGAGGTCTGGCTCAGCTCCAGCAGCGACGTCGTGGCGCCGGTGCCCTCCAGCACCCCGGCGACGGCGGT
The DNA here is from genome assembly GCF_004217185.1 of Pseudonocardia sediminis. Lineage (NCBI taxonomy): Bacteria > Bacillati > Actinomycetota > Actinomycetes > Pseudonocardiales > Pseudonocardiaceae > Pseudonocardia > Pseudonocardia sediminis. The sequence goes on from NZ_SHKL01000001.1 coordinate 2,346,437, forward strand.
CGCGGTGCGGCCACCGGCCTCCGGCCCGGCGACGATCCCGACGACGGTCAGCGTGCTCATGCGGACTCCTGCGTGGGGGGAGAGGTGCGTCCGTAACGGCCGCGGTGGAACAGCAACGGCAGGCGCTCGGCGTCCGCACCGAGGTCGTTCACCCGCGCCGCGACGATCGTGTGGTCGCCGCCGTCGTACTCCTCCCAGAGCGTGCAGTCGATCCACGCGCTGACGCCCGGCAGCACCGGGGCGCCCGAGCGCGAGGGGGACCAGTCGACGCCGGCGAACTTGTCCACGCCGGAGCGGGCGAACCCGTTGCTGTGGTGCTCGTGGTCCTCGGCCAGCACGTTCACGACGAAGGTGCCGATGTCGCGGATCTTCGGCCACGTCGACGACGTCCGGCTGGGCGAGAACGACACCAGCGGCGGCTCCAGCGACAACGAGGAGAACGACTGACAGGTGAAACCGACGGGGCCGTCCGGCCCGATCGCGGTGATGACGACCACCCCGGTGGCGAACTGCCCGAGCACCTCGCGCATCGTCTGCGGGGTGACCGGGCCGAACGGGGCGTCGGTGTGCGCGGTGGAACCGGTCATGTCCCGACCCTAGGCATCGAACGCGATACGGGCCATGGGAGATCACAGGGTGGGACGTGTCCGCCCTCTCCCGGTGACCTGCCCGGGCGACCGGACGGCGCACGACACGCCGCCGGCGGCGCGTCGCAGCGCGGTGACCGGACCGTGATCCGGTAGGAACTCATCTGCGCAACGCGTCCCGAACTCGTGGGGAGCCCCGGGACGAGAACAGGGCCGTGCGGAGTGACCCGATGGTCACCCCGCACGGCCCTGGCCCTGCGGTGGGGAGGCGCCGGCGTCAGCTGGCGTAGGCGCGCAGCTTGTCGGCACGCTCGCCGACCCGCAGCTTCGCCATCACCTCGCGCTCGATCTGGCGCACCCGCTCGCGGGAGAGCCCGAAGCGCTTGCCGATCTGGTCCAGCGTGCGCGGCTGCCCGTCGTCGAGACCGAAGCGCATCCGGATCACCGCCTGCTCGCGGTCCTCCAGCGTGCCCAGGACCCGGCGCAGGTCGTCGTGCAGCAGGTGCGAGATCACCGTGTTCTCGGCGTCGGTCGCCTCGGCGTCCTCGATGAAGTCCCCGAGCGGGGCCTCCTCCTCGGAGCCGACCGGCATGTCCAGGCTCACCGGGTCACGCGCGTGGTCGAGCAGGTCGGAGATCTTGTGCTCCGGGATGCCCGACTCCTCGGCCAGCTCGGCGTCGACGGGCTCGCGGCCCAGACGCTGGTGCAGGTCGCGCTTGATCCGGGCCAGCTTGTTGACCTGCTCCACCAGGTGGACGGGGAGGCGGATCGTGCGGGCCTGGTCGGCCATCCCGCGCGTGATCGCCTGCCGGATCCACCACGTGGCGTAGGTGGAGAACTTGAAGCCCTTGGCGTAGTCGAACTTCTCGACCGCGCGGATCAGACCCAGGTTGCCCTCCTGGATCAGGTCCAGCAGCGGCATCCCGCGTCCGGTGTAGCGCTTGGCCAGCGAGACCACCAGGCGGAGGTTCGCCTCCAGCAGGTGGTTCTTGGCCCGCGCACCGTCCCGTACGACCGCACGCAGGTCGCGGCGGTAGTCGGGCTCCAGCTTCGTGCCCTCGGCGTCCGCGGTGTCCAGGCGGTGCTGCGCGAAGACGCCGGCCTCGATGCGCTTGGCCAGCTCGACCTCCTCGGCGGCGGTCAGCAGCGCGCGCTTCCCGATGCCGTTGAGGTAGACCCGGACCAGGTCCGCGGCCGGGCTCTGGGCGTCGAGATCTTCCGCCACCGCCGCGAGCGCACCCGGTACGGTGGTCTCGAAGCCCTCCGAGTCCCCGGACGCTGCGGCTGCGCGGCGGGAGCGTTCGGTCGTCGCCCGCGGTCCGGGGATGGCCCGGGTCGCCGCGGCCACGTCGGTGGTCGGGGTGTCGGCCTGGGTATCGGCCGGGGCGGTCATGGTCACCGTCATCTGCGTTCCTCCCCTACTCGGGCGCGAGCGGCACCAGTTGCGTGCCGTTCGCCGTGCCCTACTGAGGGGTCAACGCCTCGGAGTCGGCGATCGTTCCCGCCTACCCCCTCCGACCGGCGTCGGGCCACGGCCGGAGGGGGTGACGTCGGTCACGTCGAGGTGACCGGGGAACGGTCAGGGCGCGGGCACCCGCGGGGTCCCGGCCGGGTCGGCCACCGCGCGCACGGTGCTGCGACGACGCCCGGACGACTTGCCGGCCGGCTTCGGGGTGGAGTGCGCGTAGACCTCCTCCATCAGCGGCGGCCAGTCCTGGCGCAGGGCGTCGCGGCCCATGAACAGGCCGAGGTGACCGCCGGTGGCCACGCGCCGGGTGATGTCGCGCTCCGGCGTGCCGACGGCGTCCGCGGCCGCGAACAGCTGCGGCGGCGGCGTGATGTGGTCGGTGGAGCCGGCCAGCAGCAGCAGCGGGCAGGTGATCTCGGCCATGTCGACCTTCCGGCCGCCGATCTCCAGGTCACCGGCGATGAGCTTGTTCTTCCAGAACAGGTTCTCCACCAGCCACAGGTAGAAGGCACCCGGGATGTCCTGGGTGTGCTTGAACCAGTCCTCGAACACGCGGTAGCGCTCGACGTGCATCGGGTCGTCGATGTTCTCCAGCAGCTGCAGCTGCCGCGAGACCTCCGACTGCGGCTGGATCGAGATGAAGTTGCTCAGCACCGCGCGGCCGGGCATGTTCCCGCCACCCATCGCGACGAGCGCCTTGTACGGCGCGAGCCCCATCGTCCCGGCCATCAGCTTCGTCGACGCCGAGATCACCGACTCGCCGGCGTGGAAGTCGATCGGGGCCCCGGCCAGCGTGAGCGTGTTCACCCGCTCCGGGTACAGCGCGGCGAAGATGGTGGCCAGCCAGCCGCCCTGGCAGTCGCCGACCACGTTCGCCTTGCCGCCCATGCGTCGGATCGAGCGGTCGATGACGGTGAGGTAGTCCTCGATCGAGACGTTGCGGGTCGCCGACGTCGCCGGCTTCCACTCCAGCGCGTAGACCCGGGTCAGCCCGGCCGCGCGGATCATCGCCAGCTGGCTCTGCTGTGGCGAGTAGTCGATCACCGTCGACGAGTGCCCGGCCTGCGGCGGCAGCACGATCGTCGGGATGACGTCGTCGTCGCGGTGGCCGTCCTCGGTGAAGTCGCGCAGTGCCGCGAACGGCGTCGAGAGGACGACCTCGTTCTTCAGGTGCCAGGCCGGCTCGCGGCGGTCGGCCATCGTCGACCACCACAGCAGGTTGCGACGGGCGGCGTCCGCGGGGCTGGCGATCCGCTGGATCGAGTCGATCCACGCGGTGCGGGTCGCGCGTCCGACCTCGGAGACGACCTTGCCGATGTTGCGTGCGTTGTAGGAGAGCAGGTAGCGCAGCGGGTCCGGCTGGGCCTGGGGCGTCTCCGTGGTGGTGGCCGGGGCGTCCACGGCACGGGGGCCGCGGGTGGAACCGGTACTGGGGCTCGAGCCGATCGCCGTACTCATAGCCGTACTCCCATCGACGTTGATGCACCGGAACGACCCGGTTACCGAACGGTAAGCGCTGTTCGGTATGTCAAGCAACCTCGGTCCTACCCACGAGTAGTGCTTGCTCGACCAAGCGCAGGTGAGAGGGCTTACAGAGACCGAACTCCTTCAGACGCTGCCTACCGGCGAGTACACCGTCACGATGGGTGAACCACGCGCGGCGTGCGCCCGGACCGGGCCCCGCCGCCAGGCACGGACAACCGACCGGCCGACATCAGGAGAGTTCCGACAGTGTCCAGCGAGCCCACCCCGACCACCCCGTCCCTCGATCCGGCCCAGGCGACCGAGACCCTGCGCCGCCAGGCCCTGAGTCTCGTCGCCGACCTGCGGGAGCTGGCCAGCCCCGCCGGCGTCGGTGCGAAGGTGGACCCGGTCGGCTTCGGCGACGCCCTCGGCGAAGCCGCGCGGGCGCTGGTCTCCAGTCCCGGCTCGGTGCTGCGCAGCGGCCTCGGCCTCGGTGTCGACTCCGCCCGAGCCGTGCTGGCCGCCGCCTCGCGCGCCGTCGGCGGCACCACGGCCGGACCGGCCTCCCTGCCGGAGAACGACAAGCGCTACGCCGACCCGGCCTGGGAGAGCAACGCCTGGTACTACCTGTGCCGCCAGGAGCACCGTCTCGTCGCCGACCGCCTCGAGGAGCTCTCGGCCGCGGCCAAGGTCTCGCCGGTCGCGCGTCGCAAGCTCGACTTCCTCGTCAAGCAGGTCACCGAGGCGCTGGCCCCGACGAACACCATGCTGACCAACCCGGCATGGGCGAAGAAGATCGTCGAGACCGGCGGGCTGAACGTCGTGCGTGGGGCGCGCAACGCGCTGCGGGACACGGTGCAGAACCGGGGGATGCCGCGCCAGACCACGCCGGGGCAGTACGTCGTCGGCAAGGACCTGGGCATCACGCCGGGCCAGGTGGTCTACCGGAACCGTCTGATCGAGCTCATCCAGTACGAGCCGCAGACCGAGAAGGTCCACGAGATCCCGCTGCTGATGTCGCCGCCGTGGATCAACAAGTACTACATCATGGACCTCGCGCCGCAGAAGTCGCTGGTGGAGTGGGCCGTGCAGCACGGCCACACGGTCTTCATGATGAGCTACCGCAACCCGGACTCGTCGCTGCGCGACGTCACGATGAGCGACTACCTGCAGGAGGGCCCGCTCGCGGCGCTCGACACCGTGCAGGAGATCACCGGCGCGGAGAAGGTCAACCTCGCCGGGCTGTGCCTGGGTGGCACGCTCGCCGCCGCGACGACGGCCTGGCTCACGGCCCGCGGCGACACCCGGGTCAACTCGCTGACGCTGATGAACACGCTGCTCGACTTCACCGGCCCCGGCCAGCTCGGGGTGTTCACCGACGAGAAGACGGTGAACCGGATGGAGCGCTCCATGCGCAAGGACGGCTACCTGCCGGCCTCGAGCATGAAGACCACGTTCGACCTGCTGCGCGCTACCGACCTGGTGTGGAACTACGTCGTCAACGACTGGATGCTCGGCGAGGACCCCAAGCCGTTCGACATGCTCAGCTGGAACGCCGACTCCACGCGGATGCCCGCGGCCATGCAGGTCGAGTACCTGCGTGACCTCTACCTGGAGAACAAGTTCTCCGAGGGCAAGCTGGAGCTGGCCGGCGAGCGGCTCGACATCTCCGACGTCCGCCAGGACGCCTACGTCATCACCGCCGAGTCCGACCACATCGCGCCGTGGAAGGGCGTCTACACCGGCGCCGCCAAGCTCGGTGGGAAGGTGCGGTTCGTGCTCTCGAACTCCGGCCACATCGCCGGCGTGGTGAACCCGCCCTCGCCCAAGTCGCGGCACTGGTTCGGCGAGGCCGAGGAGCTCCCGGCGAACGCCGAGGACTGGCGCGACGACGCCGGCGAGCACAAGGCCAGCTGGTGGGAGGACTGGTCGCCGTGGATCGAGGAGCACGCGGGCAAGAAGATCGCCCCGCCGAAGCAGCTCGGCAGCACCGCGAACCCGCCGCTCGAGCCGTCGCCGGGGCGCTACGTCCGTAACGACTAGGCCCTTCGGGCTCGTGCGCGGCATCGCTGCTCCGGCGGCGATACCCGCGCACGAGGGACCACCTGTCCGGCACGGACTTGCCCGGGGCAGGACAATGCGGCTCCATGAGCACTCGCACGCGTGTCCGGTCGATCTCGGGCCGCCGGTCATGAGCACGTCGACCCGCAACGGCGCGGGCCCCGGCGGCGGCACCGAGGACGAGCCGCCGCGGGGTGGTGCGCGCGGGGCGGCCGAGCAGGCCTGGAACGCCCAGGTCAACGCGCTGGGCGGGTTCATCCGCGCGCAGCGGCAGATGGCCAAGCTGTCGCTGCGCGAGATGGCCGCGATGACGAGCGTGTCGAACGCCTACCTGAGCCAGGTCGAGCGGGGGCTGCACCAGCCGTCGCTGAAGGTCCTGCGGTCGATCGCGGACGCCCTGCACCTCAACACCGACCAGATGTTGAGGCAGGCGGGCTGGTCCACCGCCGACGACGAGTCCGAGGAAGACGTGGAGCCGGCCACCTCGTCGTCCGCTGTGGACACCGAAGCCGTGATCCGTGCCGATCCGCGACTGTCCGAGGAGCAGCGGACCGCGTTGATCGGGGTGTACCGCAGCTTCGTCGACCGTGCGTGAGGCGGCCCACCGGCCGCTTGCTTGACATACTTATCAGTCGTGCGTAGTTTTTCAGTCAAGCGGCGCGGACCACCGTCCGTCGCCGGGAGACTTCCGAAAGGGGATGGCCGATGACCGCCTCCACCGACCAGTTCGTCGACATCGCCAAGCGTTCGCAGGAGGCCGTGACGGACTCGCTGCGCACCTGGACCGAGACCGTGCAGGGCTTCGCCGGCCAGTTCACCGGCGGCACCCGCCCGCAGCTGCCCGACACCACCGTCGCCGTGGACCGCGTGTTCGACTTCGCCGAGCAGATGCTCGCGCAGCAGCGTGAGCTGACCAAGACGGTCGTCGGCGCGAGCCGGAACGCCGTCGAGACCATGACCGAGCAGGCCGCGAAGGCCGCCGAGTCGGTCACCGAGCACGTCTCGCACGCCGCCGGGACCGCCGACCAGGCGACGAAGGACGCGGCCGAGAAGGCCGCCGGCGCCGCCCGCTCCACCCGTGCGGCGAGCAAGTAGGAACGCACCGCACCACCCACGGCCCCGTCCGGACACCACGTCCGGCCGGGGCCGTCGTCGTGTCGCGGGCGACCTCGACCCGCCTCGGCGTCAGGTCGACGGGACCTCGACCAGGACGGTGAACGGGCCGTCGTTGACCGACTCGACGGCCATCATCGCGCCGAACTCGCCGGTGCCCACGGTCGCGCCACGCCCGCGCAGCCCGGCCACCACCGCGTCGACGACGGGTGCCGCGGCCTCCGGGCGTGCGGCGGCGGACCACGACGGGCGGCGTCCCTTGCGGGTGTCGCCGTAGAGCGTGAACTGGCTGACGACCAGCAGCGGGTCACCGGTCTCGGCGCAGGAACGCTCGTCGCGCAGCAGCCGCAGCTCGTGGAGCTTGCGCGCCATCGTGTCGACGCGGCGCGCGGTCTCCGCCGGGTCGGTGACGTCGTCGGCGTGCACGCCGAGCAGGACCAGGAGCCCGGCGCCGATCTCGCCGGCCACCTCCGACGTGCCGTCGGTGCGTTCCACGGTCACCGACGCGCGGCGGACGCGCGCGACCACCGCTCTCATCCGACGGGACCCGCTGCGGCCGCCCAGCCGTCGACGGGGAGCAGGAGACCGTGCCGGATCAGCTCGCGCACGGCCGGGAGCATAGCGGTGACCAGCGCGTTCTCCGGGAGGTCGTGGGCGAACGAGATCAGCGCGACCAGCTCGGAGAGCGGCAGGTCCCCGCGGCATCCGGCGAGCAGGGACGCCGCGACGTCGTCCACGTCGTGCTCCCAGGACGGCGTGCCCCAGCGCCGCACGGTCGTCTGGATGGCCGCCCAGCCGTCGACGTCCGGGTCGTTCGCCACCGACGCCCGCTCCAGCAGCGCCTCGGGGGCCAGGCGCAGGCGCGTGCCCAGCAGGTCGTCGTCGCCGGGGTTGTCGCGCAGCCAGGCGGTGCGGTCGAGCCAGCCGGCCATCTCCGCGCCGAGGCCGTCGGTCAGCTCGCCGGGCAGGTCCTCGACGACGACGGTCGGCGTCAGGCCGGGACGGTCGTGGCGGCGCAGCAGAAGGAACCCGAAGCCGACGCCCTCGACGTCCTCCGACTCCATCCAGTCCAGCCACGCCGTCGCCTGCGCACGGGCCTCGGGGGAGGAGGGGACGAGTCCGGCGTCGCGCTGCCAGGTCCCGACGTGCATGGCCGGGTCGACGGTCTCGCGCTGCAGGATCCACGCGTCGCAGCCGGGCGGGACCCAGGCGCGCACCCGGTCCGGCCAGTCCTGGCCGCGCACGTGTAACCACGACCCGAGCATCTGCGCGATGCCGCCCGGGTTGAGCAGGTCCGGCAGGTCGGCGAGCAGGGCGGCGAGCGCGGTGTCGCCGGCCTGGCCGGAGTCGCGGTAAACGTAGTCGACGCGTGCGGGGCCGGGCACGAACGGTGGGTTCGACACGATCTGGTCGAACCGCTCTCCGGCGACGGGGGAGAACCACGGTCCCTCGCGCAGGTCCACCTCGACGCCCGAGATCAAGCACGACATCCGGGCCAGCGCCAGCGCACGCGGCGCCAGGTCGGTCGCGACGACGTGCCGTGCGTACCGGGAGGCGTGCAGCGCCTGCACCCCGCAGCCGGTGCCGAGGTCGAGCACCGAGCCCGTCGGGCGCCGCACCATCGCCGCGGCCAGGCTCAGCGACGCCCCGCCGACGCCGGTGACGTGGTCGCGGTCCTGCCGTGCGGCCGGGGTGTCGAGGTCGGAGACGACCCACCAGTCCGCGCCCGGACCGTCCTCCCCGTCGGACTCGCCGTAGGGGCGGATGTCCAGGGCGGCGCGGACGCCGTCCGGGGTGCGGGTCAGCAGGCCACCGTCGACGAGCGGGCCGAGGTCGCCGAGCGCGGCCTCCACCGCCGTCTCCGGCTCGGTGCTCTCGAGCAGCAGCAGGCGCACGAGCGTGCCCAGCTCACCGCCGTCGCGGGTGGCCCGGGCCGCGGGCTCGGGCTCGCCGCGGGTCAGGGCGTCGTGGGCGGAGCCGCCGAGCAGCGCCCGGACGCCGTCGGGGGTGTAGCCGGTCTCGCGGAAGCGGTCGCGCAGCGCGGACGCGTGTGCGGGTGACAGGTGGGGGAGCACCGGTCCATTCTCGCGGCACCCGGATCCGGGCCGCCGTCAGGGAGCGCGCAGGAGGCCGTTCATGGTGTCGATCTGGGCCTGCTGGACCGCGATCACGTTCTGGGCCGAGTTCCGGGCCCCGCGCTGGACACCGGCGTCGAGCTCGGTCCGGGCCATCGCCACGGCGCCCTCGTGGTGCGTGATCATCGCCTGGAGCCAGAGCCGGTCGAACGCCGCGCCGCGGGTGTCGCGCAGCCGGGCCAGTGTGTCCGGCGAGGCCATGCCCGCCATGCCCGCGCTCATCGTGGATCCCGCCGGTTCGAGGTTCCAGCTCCTCAGCTGCCCGCGGAGCTGGTCGATCTCGACGCCCTGCTGCCGGTCGATCAGTGCGGCGACGTCGCGGACGGCCGGGGTCGCGGTCCGGGCCGGGACGAGGTCGGCCAGCTCCACCCCCTGCGCGTGGTGGCCGATCATGTCCCGGACGTACGTCACGTCGGCGTCGTTGTGGGCGTTGACCTGCGCCAGGACCTCGGCCGCCGCCGTGGGGTCGCCGGCCGGCGGTGCGGCGGGGGCGCCACAGCCCGAGAGCAGGACGAGGGCCAGTCCCGCGGCGATCATGCGTCGCATCACCGGCCTCCTCGACGTCCGCGCACCGTGAGACGCGGGCACCGGCCCGACGCTACCGGGGCCGGCTCACATCCGGCGTTGCCCTCTCGACCCTCGTCCCGGCGTGACCGGCGCGTGTCGTGTCGTCAGCTGTCGGTGAACTGCGTCGAGACCTTCTCGAACACGAAGTCCTCGGGCAGGTCGTTGTAGAACAGCTCGGGTTCGGTGCGTTCGGTGTGCAACCGCCAGTAGGCGTCGGCGATCACGTCGGGCTCCGAGCCGGGCCGGCCCTGGCCGATGAAGGCGGCGATGCTGACGTGCGCGGCGTACACCCCGCGGGCGGCGACGGACGCGTTCAGGCCGAGCACGAGGTTGCGCAGCCCCGCCGTGGCCACGTTGTAGTTCGCCACACCGGGGATGACCATCGGTCCGGCTCCGGAGCCCGCCGAGACCAGGATCGTGCCCGATCCCCGCTCCAGCATCCCCGGCAGCACCTGCCCGATGGCGGTCACTCCGCCGTAGAGGGTCATCTCGATCTCGGGGACGATCGACTCCACGGTCAACACCGACGCGTCGACCGCCGGCCGCTCGGCGAAGTCCGACGCCGTGGGGCCGGGTGAGAACTCGAGGACGTCGATCGAGCCGAAGTGCTCCTCGGCGGCGGCCAGTGCCGCCCGGAGGCCCGCACGGTCGGTCACGTCGGCCGGGAACGCCGCCGCGGACACCCCGGACGTGCCGAGCTCGGCGGCCATGTCGGCGAGCCGCTCCCGGTCTCTGGCGACGAGGGCGACGTCATAGCCTTCGCGGGCGAACCGCCACGCGATCGCCCGTCCCAGCTGTGGTCCCGCTCCGACGACGGCGATCGTGCTCATCTGCCCTCTTCCCGTTGGACGGTTCGCTGCCTCCGGCAGGAGACAGCAGGCCCCGAAGACCATGATCGAATCATGTGGAGCCCAGGGCGGGTCGAGGAGTGCGGCACGCCGGTGCCGACGACGAACTCGACGGTCTCGTGCGCAGCGATCGCCTCGGATGTCGGCGCGGGGGCATCACCGTGAACCCCCACGCCCGGGTACCCACACGATCACGCCGCCCGGCCCACCTCCTGCCGGTTCACGAGCGCGTCGGTTCGTACCGCCGTCAGAACGGCGGGGGAGCGTCCTGATCGACGTCGGTGGAGGGCGGACCGGTCGGCTCGGCCACGGTCGGCGTCGGCGGCCCGCCGTCCGGTAGTCCGTCGGTTGTCGGTCTATCGGTGAAGGGCCGGTAGTCGCAGGGCTCGGTGGTGTGTCGGCGGCCGGTGGGGCTGATCCAGGTCAGTGACCGGTCGGGGTGGGCGATGACCTGCCAGCCGGGTGCGTCCTTGAGCTGGTGGTGGTGTTGGCAGTAGCCGTAGAGGTTGTGTTCGGCGGTGGGGCCGTGTTGGGCGGTCCATTCTTGGTGGTGGTCGAGGTCCCGGATGCGGCGTCCACAGTGGGGTCCGCGGCAGATCTGGTCGCGGGCCAGGACGTGATCACGTAGTCCGGCCGACGGGGTGTAGGTGGTGCGGCCCAGATCGAGCAGGGTGCCCGAGAGCGGGTCGGTGATCAGGCGTTTCCAGAGTCCGTCCGCGGCCAGGGCTCGTGCGGCGTCGGCGTCGATCGGGCCGTGACCGACGAGTTCGGCGGGTCCGTCGCTGCCGAGTAGGAGGGTGTCGAGGCCGACTACGACGTGAATCAGTGGTGTGCGCACGGTGGCGTTCAGGTCGGGGCGTCGGGTGAGGGCTTGGGCTACGGCGTTGGCAAGTGTTGCGGGGTCGACCTGTGGTCCGGCCGGTGGTCGGTCGGCGGTCGGGTCGGCGGGTGGGTCGTGCCGCGACGGGGTCGCGGGCCGGTCAGCGGGATCGGCGGGATCGGCTCCGGGTTCGGGACGTGTGTCGGCGCCGCTGGAGCCGACACCGGCCTCCGGGTCGTGGGTGTCGTCCTGGTGGCCGGTCATTGCGCCACCGCCGGTGGCACCGCCACTACCGGTGCCACCGCCACCGCCGGTGCAGCCTTCGTCGGTTCCGCTGTCGCCACCGGCACCACCACCGCCACCGCCGCCGTCGTCGCCGGTGCCGCTGTCGTTCTCGGTGGTGAGGATGTCGGTGACCGCGGTGTCGACGTCGGCGAGGTCGGTGACGGTGAGCCGGCCCTGCAGGACCTGCATGGCCAGGTCGAAACGGCGCTGGTCGAGGGTGCGCGGATCCTCGGGGCCCAGAGCGCGGGCGAGGCGGTCAGCCATCTGCCATGCCGCTTCGATCTGCTCGGCGGAGCCGTAGAACCACAGCGACGCCATACCCTCGTCGAGGGACCGGATCGACACCCGTCGTTCGGTGTTCGCGGTCGTGTGGCGGCGGTACTCCCCGTCGGGGTCGATCTTCGCGATCGCGCGGCGGATCCGGTCGCGGAGTTGGCGCAGGGTCGCATCGGAGGCCTTGGGCAGGACCGCGGCTTCGACCTCGCGGGCTTTGTCGTCGGGTAGGACGGCGGTGGCGCGGGCGATGGCGTCGGCGCGGCGTTCGTCGATGCGGCCCTGTTCGAGGGCGGAGAGGGTGTCGGACAGGACGTGGGTGAACCGTCGGGCGCGGGCGATCTCCGAGGAGGCTTCGAGGCGCGGGATGCTCAGGGTGAGTCCGACCTCGTCGGGTAGCCACCGCTGCACCGGGGCGAGGCCGAGGACGGGGTCCGCTCCGGGTGGGGCGGCGGTGGTGCCGGCGGGGTGGCGGTCGGCGAAGGTCGCGAGCATTCGCGTCCGGAGTCCGGCTGCCCATCGCAGGATGGCGTCGGTGCCTGCACGACGTCGAGGACCTCGCCGTCGGAGAGGAGCTCGGGCACGGATCCGGCGGACTGGCATTGCAACGCCAGCCGCGCCCCCGGTATCTGTTCGAGGTCGACCACCGCGGTGGCGGGGTCGTCGTCGAGGGTTTCGTTCTCGGGGCACAGGTCGCCGCAGAGCCAGGCGGGGATGCCGTGCGGACACGGGTCCTCGACCGTGGGGGGATCCTCGACGACTGCGAACATACGTTCGATAATACCGCACTGTGCTGGGCAGATCTAGGCGATCCGGCAGGAAATCGAGCCGTCTGTGGGGCGGTTGCCGGCTCAGCGGAGAGCGACACGGATCCGAGCGGTGCACCTCATCCGTCCCGCACCACGTCCGAGACGATCACGCCGCACCCCGGCACGGCCCGGCCTGCCGGGACGGTCCGTGCTCTCCTCGATCACCTTGCGCGTACTGGACGAATGGACCGTTCGTGCGTCGGGTCTGTACGAACGGTCCGTTCGATCGAGCTGGAGCCGAGGGGCCGCGGCCCCATGGTGCGGGCCGCCGCCCCGTGGCGCCGCGCACTGCGTGCGGGGCGCCTGTTGTGCGGGGCGCGGGACTCGGCCCGTGATGCGGGGCGCGGGACATGGCCCGTTGTGCGGGGCGCGGGACACGGCCCGTGATGCGGGGCGCTGGACACGGCCCGCGATGAGGGGCCACGAGAAGGACCGCCCGACCTCAGAACGGGATGAGCGGCACGACGACCACGCGCAGGACCAGGATGATCAGGAAGACGACCACGACCGAGAGGTCGAGGCCGACGTTGCCCATCCGCACCGTCCCCATCACCCGGCGGACCGGGGCCACGACGGGTTCGGTGAGGGTGTGCGTGACGCGCCGCGCGGTGACCAGCGCGGTGCCGCCGCGACCGGACCCCAGGACCTCGATCCAGTCGACGACCACGCGGGCGATCAGGACGAACTGGAACAGCACCAGCAGCAGGCCGAGCAGGGAAGCGACCATGATCGGGTTCCTCTCCGTTTCGTCAGATACTGCCCTCCTGAGCTGAGCGGAAGGTGAGAGGAGGCTGTGCCATCCTGTTCACCATGACCAGCCTGTGCATCGCCCAGGACCCCGATGCCGACGCCCTGCTCGAGCGCGAGCCCCTGGCGTTGCTGCTCGGGATGCTGCTCGACCAGCAGATCCAGATGGAGATCGCGTTCAAGGGCCCGCAGAAGCTCTACGAGCGCCTCGGCGGCCTGGACGTCCGGGTGATCGCCGACTACGACCCCGACGAGTTCGCGACGCTGGCCACCACGCCGCCGGCGATCCATCGCTACGGCGGGTCGATGGCCAAGCGCGTCCAGGCGCTGTGCCAGTACCTCGTCGAGGAGTACGACGGCGACGTCGAGGCGATCTGGACCCGCGACAAGCCGACCGGCGCCGAGGTGCTCAAGCGGCTCAAGGCCCTGCCCGGCTACGGCGAGCAGAAGGCGAAGATCTTCCTGGCCCTGCTGGGCAAGCAGCGCGACGTCAAGCCCTACGGCTGGCGCAAGGCGGCGGGGGACTACGGCAAGGAGAACACCCGGCTCTCGGCCGCGGACGTCGTCGACGCGACGTCGTTGATCGAGGTCCGCAACACCAAGAAGGCCAAGAAGGCGGAGGCGAAGGCCGCCTCCTCCGGCTAGATCCCGCACGACAGGGCTAGCATCGGTGTCGTGCACAAGGTCCCGGAGGCCCTCAGTGGGGCGCGCGTCATCGACCCGGACCAGGTCTGCGACGCCGTCGCGGTGCTGTCCGACGTCGACAAGGTCGCCCACGCCGCGACGATCCTCGACGTGCTGGGGGAGGCCAACCGGCTCTCCATCCTGCTCTCGCTGCAGCACGCCGGGGACCTGTGCGTCTCCGACCTGGCCGTCGCCGTCGGGATGAGCGACAGCGCCGTCTCGCACGCGCTGCGGCTCCTGCGCGCGCACGGCATGGTCACCGCGCACCGCGAGGGCCGTCTCGTGCGCTACCGCGTGGCGGGCGGGCTCGGGCAGCGGCTGCTGGAGGTCGTCTCCGCCGAGGCGGTGTCCGCGGGCTCGCTGCACGTGCACGGGCACGACGACGCCCCCGACGCGTGACCGCCGACGTGCTTGACCTCGTGAAGGCGGCGTCGTGACCGCCCGCGTGTCCTCTCCCGCGCCGGTGGCGTCATGACCGAGCAGCGACTCGTCGGCCCGGCGGGCGGCTCGGTCGTCGAGCAGGCCCCGGGGACCTTGACCGGGGGTGACGTCGACGAGGCCGTGGCGCGCCTGCTCGACGGGCTCGACGCCGTCTACGCCGACGGCTGGTACCCCGCTGTCGACGTGCTGCGGCCCTGGTCACGGCACAACCCGCGGATCAGCGGCGAGTTCGCCCGGCCGTGCGCTGTCCGCCGCTACCTGCAGCGCGAGCTCGTGGCCCTGATCCGGGCCGGGGCGACGGTCACCGTCCGCGCGTCGCGTCCCGCGGTCGCGTTCGACGACCCGGACTTCTTCGCCGCCCTCGACGAGGACCGCTTCGACCTGCGGGTGAAGAAACTGTTCCTGTTCGGCCCGGAGCGGATGGCGCTCTCGCTGGACCGGCTCTCGCACTACACCGGCACGCCCGCCGAGTCGTTCGAGCGGCACGTGCTGTTCACCAACTACGCGATGCACGTCGAGTCGTTCCGGGAGCGCTTCCCGGACGCCGACGGCCCGGACCGCGACGGCGTGCAGATGCCGGCGTGGCACCACCGGCGCCCCGACGGCGACGGCGTGAGCCTGGTCAACATCGGCGTCGGACCGGCGAACGCGAAGACGGTCACCGACCACCTGGCCGTCCTGCGGCCGGACACGATGATCATGATCGGGCACTGCGGGGGCCTGCGGAACCGCCAGGAGCTGGGCGACTTCGTGCTCGCCACCGCCTACCAGCGCGCCGACCACGTGCTCGACGAGGTGCTGCCCGCCGACGTCCCGGTGATCCCGAACCACCGCCTCAACACCTACCTGCTCGACGCGCTGGAGCAGAGCGGGTCGAGCTACCGGCTCGGCGTCGTGCACACCACCGACAACCGCAACTGGGAGCTCAACCAGACGAGGACGCTGGCGCGGATGGAGGCCTCGCGCAGCGTCGCGGTGGACATGGAGTCGGCGACGATCGCAGCCAACGGCTTCCGGTACCGGATCCCGAACGCGACCCTGCTGTGCGTGTCGGACAAGCCGTTGCACGCGGCACCGAAGCTGGCCGGCGGGGCTCGGGACTTCTACGAGGCCAGCAAGCGCCGTCACCTCGGGATCGCGCTGGAGGCGCTGGACCGGGTGCGCCGCGAGCACCCGGGCGGGCTACCGGGGCACGACCTCCGCTCGTCCGACGAGCCGTTGCTCGGTGCCACGCCCGATTCGCCCTGAGCGCATCGCCTCCGGGTCCCAGGTCGGGGCGCGCCTCCGGTCCCGGGATGACACGATGGATCCGTGACCGACCCACGGCGAGAGCCGGACCCCGTTCTGATCACGGACGCGCCGATGTCCTACGAAGAGGAACTGGCGGTCCGCAAGCGGCGGTACAAGGTCATGATGGGGATGCGCATCCCCTGCATGATCCTGGCCGTGGTCTTCTACCAGATCCCGTGGGTGGCGGTCACCCTGTTGATCATCTCGATCCCGCTGCCGTGGATCGCCGTGCTCATCGCGAACGACCGTCTGCCGCGCAAGTCGGAGAAGGTCAACCGCTACCGCGGCGAGCACAAGGAGCTCGAGGCGAAAGAGCACCCGGTCATCGAGAGCTGAGACTCCCCGGAACCGCACGTCACGGGCCCGGCCGGTACCCACCGGCCGGGCCCGCGGCATGTCCGGCGCCCGCACCGGTCCGATGGGGCATCATGGGGACATGTCCACCCAGACGCTGCCCGAGGTCCTCACCCGGCCGGAGGAGACCGAGAGCACCGGCGACGACACGCCGAAGATGTTCCACTACGTCCAGAAGTCCAAGATCGCCGAGAGCGCGGTCCTGGGCAACATGGTGGTGGCGCTGTGCGGCGAGACGTTCCCGGTCACCAAGTCCCCGAAGCCCGGCTCCCCGGTCTGCCCGGAGTGCAAGGAGATCTTCGAGGGCCTGCCCAAGGAACCGCCGGGCGAGTGAGCACCCGGCCCGGCGCCGTCAGCCGCGGTGCCGGGCGAGGATGACGAGCGCGACGGCGCCGTCCGGGTTCCCGGGCGACGCCGGGAGTTCCTGCTCGCGCACGAAGCCCTCGCTCGCGTAGAGGGCGAGGGCCCTCGTGTTGCCCGGCTTGACGTCGAGCCACACCCGTCCGGCCATGGCGAACGCCCGGTCGACGGCCGCCCGCAGCGCCGCCCGGCCCAGACCGCGGCCCCGGTGCTCCGGCGCGACCACGATCCGTCGCAGCTCGACGCCGTACTCGGTCCCGCGCGGGGCGGCCAGCACGACGAACCCGGCGACGACGCCCCCGCCCACCGCACCTCTGTCCACGACGACCAGGTGCTCCCGGTCCGGGTCCTCGAGCGCGCCCGCGTGCCAGTGCCGCGAGGACTCGCCGAGCCACACGGCCGTGTCCGGCGCCGTCTCGATCTCCAGCACCCGGTCCAGGTCGCCGGCCCCGGTGCGGCGCAGGACCACCTCCGGGACCGGGCCGGTCATCCGGTCAGGAAGCCGTCGATGATCGGGGCGAAGCGCTCCGGGGAGACCAGCAGCTCCAGGTGACCGCCGCGGTAGGTCTCCAGCCGGGAGTCGCGGATGCCGCGCGACAGCAGCTTCGCGTTGCCGTTCGGGACGATCGGGTCGTCGTCGCCGGCCAGGATCAGCGTGGGCGCGCGGATCGAGCCGAGCAGCGGCAGGCTCGTCCAGCCGTAGAGCGCGAGCAGCTGGTAGTAGTAGCCGCGCATCGGCCCGCGGCGCGCTCCGGAGCCCAGTACCTGCGAGGCCAGCTCCGGGTGCTCGCGCATGGTGCCGCCGTAGATCGTGGACGCGACGGCGTCGACGTAGCCGGGGTCCTGGTGCCGGCGCGGCGTCGACATCGCGCTCATCACCCGCGGCGAGGCCGGGATCATCAGCGCACCGGTGCCGGTCGCGGCCAGCACCAGACGGCGCAGCCGGCGTCGGCGGGACAGGGCGAACTGCTGGGCGAGCATGCCGCCCCAGGAGAACCCCATGACGTCGACCTCGCGCACACCCAGCCGGGTCAGGACCTGGCCGAGGCGGTGCGCCATCCACGTCAGGTGGTAGGGCAGCGACGGCATCGCCGAGCCGCCGATCCCCGGCGGGTCGAAGCGGATCACGTCCAGGTTCGCCGGCAGCTCGTGGACCAGGGGGTCCAGGACGTCGGTCGCCGCCCCGATGCCGTTGCAGATCAGCAGCGGCGTGCGGCGCGGCCCGGGCCCGGACGCCGGCCGGACGACGACACGCAGGCTGCGCCCGCCCACCACGACGTCGTGCTTCTCGACGTGGCGGGGCGCGGCGGGTCGGTGCTCGAGCGGAGAAGCCATCGAGGAGGAGGGTAGGTCGCGATCCGCGGCGGGGACAGCGGGGGCGATCGGAGATCCGCCGGAGACGTCGCGGTGGCGGCGTGGTGACCAGCGGCGCGGACGCGTGCACGTGCATCCGCCCACATTCGGACGGGGCGTCGCTCAGCGGGTCAGGTACGTCCCGGGGGCCGGGAACAGGGGGTGCAGCCGTCGTCCGCCGAGCTCCGGAGGCGCGTCGCGCAGGGTGCCGGATCGGGCGCCCAGCCATTCGGTGAGGTCGTCCCACCAGGAGCCGGGCCGCTCGCGGCTGCGCTCGAGCCAGTCGTCCGGCCCGGAGTACGCGCCGGTGGTGACCGGCTCGGTGCCGACCCGGAAGGACGCCGCGGACGCGCGGTCCGGCGGGACGAGCAGTGCGCCCGCCTGGTCACCGCCGGCCAGCACCATCCGGCAGGGGCCGCCGAGCAGCTCCGCGGTGCGGTAGCCGGCCGTCCAGCGCTGCACCGGGTCGTCCGCGGCGGCGACGAGGTAGGCGTCGCGGGTCAGCAGGCGCGGCTCGACCGGCGTGCCCAGGACCGTCGTGCCCGGGTGGTCGGCGTCGGCGGAGGCGAGCGCGACGAGGTCGGCGTGCAGAGCCGCGGGCATCCGCAGCAGGTCCGCCGACCAGTGTTGCAGCGCCCCACGCGCGGACTCCGAGATCTGGCCGTGGGCGCAGGCGGGGGTGACCTCGTAGGGCCGGACCTGCTCGCCGCCGTTGCGCCAGGTCCAGGAACGGGCCGCGACCGGGCCCTCCAGCACGCCGTCGCGGGCGGCGAGGTCGGTGGCGGCGCGGGTCGCTCCCGGGTCGAGCCGGAAACCGGGCAGCGCCGCGGACTGGTCGAGCACCGTGGCCAGGTACACCGACGCGGCGATCCGGTCGTCGGACCCGATCGCGGTCAGGTGCGACTGCACGGCCGCGGCGAGCAGACCTCCGGTGCGGACGCCGAGCAGCGCGATCCGCGGACGCCGGGTGATCCGGGTGCAGGCGTCGACGGCGTCGAGCACGGCCGCGACGTAGGCGTCGAGGTCGCGCCCACGCTCGGCCGGGCCGGGGTCGGGCCAGGACAGCGCGAACACCTGGTGCCGCGACCTGACCAGGTGCTCGACGAGCGAGTGCCGCGGCGCGAGGTCGGCCAGGTAGTAGCGGTGCACGAGCGGTGGGACGACGAGGACGGCCACGTCGTGCACCTGATCGGTCTGCGGCAGGTACTGCAGCAGCTCGCACATCGGCGTGCGCAGCACGACCGCGCCCGGGGTGGCGGCGATGTCGCGGCCGGGGACGGGGCCGGCGACGTCGTGGCGCCGGGTGCCGGTGTCGAACGGGGTGGACGGCCCGGCCGGGTCCGGTGGGGTGAACACCGGAGCGTCGACGGCCGGTGGCGGCGCCGGGGCGGGTGCCTCCGCCGGACGGGCCGGGCAGATCAGGTCCGAGACGATCGTGAGGATCTCCCGCATGCGGGCCTCGTCGTCGGCGCCCAGGCCCGGGGTGCAGGCTCCCGCGCCGTCGTCCCGTGCGGTGGCGTCGTCGAGCAGCCCGGCGAGCGCTCCGGCGGTGACCAGGTAGGTCTGCATCGCCCGGCGCCGCATCGGGTCGGTGAGCCAGCCCGGTTCGGCGAACCGCTCGTCGGCGCGGTGCGGGGCGACCGTCGACGTGCCGAGCCCGACGGCCCCGAGGTCGGCCACCAGGCCGGCGCCGCGGCGGAGCACCGACAGCGGGCGCCCGGCCATGCTCACGGCGAGCCGTGCCGTGGCGCGCGGGGCGAGGAGGCGGCGCAGGCCACCCGTCGAGCCCGTGTCGTCCCGCCCGCTCATCGACGATCCCTCCCGTGGAGGGTCATCCCGCCCACGTCCCCACCCTGCCCGTCGCCGCGACCACCCGCGACCGGTCCATCTTCCCTCCCCGGTCGCGACGGGCGCCGTTCACCCCGCGGCCCGCGCGCGGTCAGCCGGGTCGGACATCGTGGCGGCGACGTGACCTCGCCGGACACCCCGGCGACCCGGCGAGAGGTGGATCATGGCGACCAGGACCGACCGCGGTGGCGGCACGGCGGAGCGGGCGCGGTTCCTCGGCGAGTTCCTGCGCGACCCGGCCCGCACGGCGGCCCCGGCGCCGAGCTCGCGGGCACTGGCCGAGGTCGTCTGCGCGCCGGTGCCGGGCACCGGGGACCCGGTCGTCGTCGAGCTCGGGCCGGGGACGGGGGCGTTCAGCGACCTCGTGCAGGAGCGCCTGGGCGGGCGCGGGCACCACCTGGCCGTCGAGCTGAACCCGCGGCTGGCCGGGATGCTGCGCCGCCGTCACCCCGCGATCGACGTGGCGGTCGCCGGGGCCGCGGAGCTGCCGGCCCTGCTGGCGCAGCGGGGACTGGGCGGTGCGGACGTGGTGGTCTCCGGACTGCCGTGGGCGGCCTACCCGACCACCGGCCCCCGCCTGACCGACCTGATCGCCGGGTCGCTGCGCCCGGACGGTGCCTTCACCCAGTTCACCTACGTCTGGTCGCGGTGGGCGCCGCCGGCCCGCCGTCAGCACCGCTGGCTGCACGACGCGTTCGAGGAGGTCGTGGCGAGCCGGACGATCTGGCCCAACCTGCCCCCGGCCCTGGTCTACCTGGCACGACGCCCCCAGGCGGTGGGCCACGACCGGCGGGCGCCGGGCGCGCGGCTACCCTGATCGACGCCCCGGAAGCCGGTTCGCCGGTCCACTCGGCGGGGCGGGGTGGAAGTCGATCTCCACCCGCCCGGCAGCGTCGCCGGGACGTACGGTTCCTCCCCGCGCAGGCGTTCGGACGGGGCGGAAGAGACCGCGGACCAGGGGAGACGTGTGTCGCAGGCCCAACTCGCCTCGCCGGAGACCCGGCCGCTGCGCGCGTGGCAGCGCAGTGCGCTGGCGCGCTATCTGGCCACGCAGCCGAAGGACTTCCTGGCGGTCGCGACGCCCGGCGCCGGCAAGACGACGTTCGCGCTGCGGGTGGCCGGTGAGCTGCTCGCGGACCGGACGATCGACGCGGTCACGGTCGTCACGCCGACCGAGCACCTGAAGTACCAGTGGGCCGAGTCGGCCACCTACGCCGGGATCGCGATCGACCCGGAGTTCCGCAACTCCGCGGGCGGCACGTCGAGCGACTACCACGGCATCGCCGTCACCTACGCCGGTGTCGCGGCGCACCCGATGCTGCACCGGGCCCGGTCGGAGAACCGCCGGATGCTCGTCATCCTCGACGAGATCCACCACGCCGGCGACGCCCGGTCCTGGGGCGAGGCGGTGTCCGAGGCGTTCGACCCGGCCGTCCGGCGCCTGGCGCTGACCGGGACCCCGTTCCGCTCCGACGACAACCCGATCCCGTTCGTCGAGTACGTCCCCGACGCCGAGGGCGCGCCGCGCAGCCGTGCCGACCACCAGTACGGCTACGCCGAGGCGCTCGCCGACAACGTGGTCCGGCCCGTGGTCTTCCTCGCCTACTCCGGCACGTCGAACTGGCGCACCAGCGCGGGCGAGGAGATCTCGGCGCGCCTCGGCGAGCCGATGACGAAGGAGCAGACCGGCATGGCCTGGCGCACCGCGCTGGACCCGGCCGGGGAGTGGATGCCCGCGGTGCTCGCCGCCGCGGACCGTCGCCTGCAGAGCCACCGCGACGGCGGCATGCCCGACGCCGGCGGGCTGGTGATCGCCTCCGACCAGGCGGCGGCGAGGTCGTACGCGGCGATCCTGCGCACCGTCACCGGCGTAATGCCCACGGTCGTGCTCTCCGACGAGGCCGGCTCCTCGGACCGGATCGCGGACTTCTCCCGCTCGGAGGAGCGCTGGATGGTCGCGGTCCGGATGGTCTCCGAGGGCGTCGACGTGCCGCGGCTGGCCGTCGGGGTCTATGCGACGTCGGCGTCCACGCCGCTCTACTTCGCCCAGGCCATCGGCCGGTTCGTGCGGTCGCGGCGGCCCGGCGAGACGGCGTCGGTGTTCGTGCCCAGCGTGCCGGTGCTGCTCGCGCTGGCCAGCGAGCTGGAGGCGCAGCGCGACCACGTCCTCGGCAAGCCGCACAAGGCCGAGGAGGTGTGGAACGACGAGGAGCTCAACGACGCGAACAAACAGAAGGACGAGCCCGGCGAGCAGGAGAAGGCGTTCACCTCGCTCGGTGCCGACGCCGAGCTCGACCAGCTGATCTACGAGGGCACGTCGTTCTCCGCCGACGAGGAGGACTACCTCGGACTGCCCGGCCTGCTCGAGCCCGACCAGGTGCGCACGCTGCTGTCCAAGCGCCAGCAGGACTGGATCGCCAAGGGCTCACCGCGCACCGGCGCCCAGGCCCGCGCCACCCCGGCCACCGAGCCGACCCCGCCGCCGCCCGCCGAACGCGCCCCGCAGAGCACCCGGGAGCGGTTGCAGACCCTGCGCAAGGAGCTCAACACCCTCGTCGCGCTGCACAACCACAAGACGAACAAGCCGCACGGCGTGATCCACAACGAGCTGCGCCGGCACTGCGGTGGTCCGCCGACCGCCATGGCCAACATGGACCAGTTGGAGGAACGGATCGCCACCCTTCGGTCCTGGCGCTGACGTCACCGGAACGGGTGGACGCCGTCGATCACGACGGATCGGTGCGTGGCGCACTGGTCGTTCCGGGTGGTTCGTGAGCCACGTCCCATCCACTCGATCGGTCCTGCGCCGAACGGCTCTCGGTGACGCTGCGTGACGAACCGGGCCCGGACGGCGGTTCGTCTCCGTCACGCGAGCGGAGCGTCACGGCGACGATGACGGCGGCGATCCCGACCGCCTCCAGCAGCCCCGGACGCTGTCCGAGGCCGATCAGTCCGACCAGCGTCGCGGTGGCCGGCAACAGCGCCAGGAGGACCGCGAAACGGGCCTGCCCGACCCGTCGCAGCACGACCTGGTCGAGCACGTAGGGCACGACCGAGGACAGCACGCCCAGGCCGACCGCGAGCAGCAGGATCCCCGGCTCGGCCAGCGCCACCAGGCCGTCCCGCGTGCCGGCCTCGGGCCCGCCGCCGCTCCCGGCGGTCAGCAGCAGCGGGGAGAGCACGACGGCCGCCGCGGCGAACCCGACGGCCAGGTCGTCGATGCCGTTCCCGCCGCGCGCGACCCGCTTGCCGAGCACGATGTAGAGCGCCCACATCGCCGCCGCGGCGAGCGCCCACGCCACCCCCGACGGGCTGCCCGACCAGCGCACATCGGCGATGAGCAGCACCCCGGCGGCGGCCAGGACGACCGCCGCGACGTCGCGCGGCCGCCGCGAGGCCAGCGCCGCCACCGCGACCGGGCCGCAGAACTCGATCGCCACCGCGGTGCCGAGCGGGAGACGGGCGATCGCCTCGTAGTAGGCGACGTTCATCAGCGCCGTGGCCAGGCCGAACGCGGCCGAGCGCAGCAGGCGCCGGGGTGCCCACGCGGCCCGTCCGGGGCGTCGCCAGGCCAGCAGCACCA
This sequence comes from Pseudonocardia sediminis, assembly GCF_004217185.1. Classification (NCBI taxonomy): domain Bacteria; kingdom Bacillati; phylum Actinomycetota; class Actinomycetes; order Pseudonocardiales; family Pseudonocardiaceae; genus Pseudonocardia; species Pseudonocardia sediminis. The sequence continues at coordinate 2,369,527 of NZ_SHKL01000001.1, forward strand.
GCGCCGCGCCGATCAGCCGCAGCTCGGCGACCGCGGATGGGGCGAGCCGGTCGAACAGGCCGACGGCCAGCGCCGCGCCGACGTACATCGACGTCCCGCCGAGCAGGAACAGCACCGGAGCGGGGATGCGATCGGCGATCGAGGGTGATCCCGGTGTGTGCCCCATGGTTGCTGACCGTAGTCGCGACACGCCGAGTTAACAGGCCTGAGGTTGCACGGGTGACCACCCGCCCCGCATGATTCATCCGTAGTCAACTTCATACGAATCCGGTCACCGCGGGTACATCGCGACGTCACCGCATCGACGCTTGGAGATCAAACGTGATGCGTGTCGCGACTCGCCCCGGGAACACGTGCAGGGGCTCGAAGCGTCTGTAAGAGTGTGGACGACACGCGAGAGCGGTCGTCACAGTGATGCGGCACCGGGGGCGGCCCCGGAGCCGAGACGGAGGGAGACCGCTATGCAGCCAGAAACGCTGACCCGGCCCGAGTTGACTCTCGCCGACCGCTGCGACCGCTGCGGTGCGGCGGCCAAGGTCCGAGCTGTCCTTCCCTCCGGTGGGGAGCTTCTGTTCTGTGGCCACCACGGCCGCGCCCACGCAGAGAAGCTGCGTGAGTCCGGCGTGGAGGTGCAGCAGGGCGGCGAGTGACACGCCGACTCAGACTTTGCTAGACGAACGGGCGGGAACCTGCGGGTTCCCGCCCGTTTCGCGTGTCCGGTCCCGCGGTGCGGGATCAGTCCTCGTCGCGGCGGTGCCGCGGCCGGCGCAGCGGGCCCTGCGGCGGGGCGCCGGGCGGGGGCATCCGGACCTCGGCGCGCGGCGCCGGGACCGTCAGCCCCGGGATCCGCTGCGTGGGCGCCTGCGGCGACGGGATGTGCCGAGCCTCCCCGTGAGGTGAGGGGATCCGGGGGATCGCCGTCGTGTGCGGCTCGGCGTCGTCGGTCGGTGGCGCGGGGTGCTCGGCCTGTACGGGCGGTGACGCCGCGGCCGGGGGCTCCTCGGCCCGGGCCGTCACGAGCGACTCCAGCCGGGCCAGCTCGCGGACGTCGGCCAGACGGGCGGCCAGCATCGTCACGACCGGCCGCAGCAGCGTCGCCAGGTTCTCGTCGAGGACCGCGTCGGCGCGGCCCAGCAGCTGCAGCCCGCCCGCCGTGCGTCCGGCGATCGGGACGGGGACGACGAGCGAGCGCACCAGCCCGCAGTCGGCCGCGGCGGCGGCGAGCTCGGGCGGACCGTTGCGGGTCAGGTCGGGGGTGACGAGCGTGCGGTCGCCGCGGACGGCGGCCGGGACCGGGCCGTTCCCGGCGCGCCGCTGGATCAGGGCCATCCGGTCGGCGGCGGTGTCGGAGGTGAAGATCCGCTGCTCGTCGGGGTCACGGGGGTCGGCCGGGTCGTCGAGCATCAGGACCGCACCGGAGACGCCGGCCGCGGGCGGCAGCGCCACGCACACCCCGGACAGCATGGCCGCGACGTCGACGTGGGCCACCGAGGTGGCCCCGAGCTGCAGGGCGATCCGGATCAGGGCACCCGACGGATCTCCTCGCCCGAGCGATCCCGAGGTCATCAGCGATGCCGCCATCGTCGTCCTTCCCACCGGCCCGAGACGGGCCGGCCCTTGACGCACAGCCCATCACCGAGCGTCGTCGCGTTGCGGCGGACGATAACGAACTCGCCGGTTCGACCGCACAGCGGCTAGGCCGAACGTGGCAGAGGGCCCCGGCCCATGATCACGCCCGGCGATCGGGACGGGCGCGTCCTCGCTGGCCGGGGTGCCGGGGGCGACGTAGGGTCGGTGTCGTACCGCGGGAGCCCACGTACCGAGGCTGAGAGGGCGGCAGGCGGCCGTCGACCGTTCGAACCTGATCCGGGTCACACCGGCGTAGGGAGGCCGACGTGCGTCGTCACCTGTTCTCAGCCCGTTCCTCGCGTTCCACCGTGATGGTGGCGGTGCTGGGTGCGCTGTCCCTCGTCCTCGCCGGGTGCGGGGCGTCCTCGGGGTCCGGCGGCGGGGCCGGCGGTTCCGGGGACCCGGCCACGATCCGGGTCGCGCTCGACTGGACCCCGAACACGAACCACACCGGGCTCTTCGTGGCACAGCAGATGGGCTGGTTCCGCGACGCGGGCCTGAACGTCGAGCTGCTGCCCTACAACCAGACGTCGCCGGACACGCTCGTCGGGTCGGGCGCGGCCGAGTTCGGCGTCAGCTTCCAGGACTCCTTCACCTACTCCAAGGGCTCCGGGGCGGACATCACCTCGGTGATGGCGGTGCTGCAGCACTGGGCCACCGAGGTCGCGGTGAAGGCCGACCGGGCCGACATCACCTCCCCGAAGGACCTCGACGGCAAGACCTACGCCGGGTTCGGCGGGCCGGGCGAGCAGGAGAAGATGCGCGCGATCATCCGGGGCGCGGGGGGACGTGGGGACTTCTCCACCGTCACGCTCGGCACGTCGGCCTACGAGGCGCTCTACGCCGGGCAGGCCGACTTCACCGAGCCGTTCGTGGCGTGGGAGGGGATCGAGGCCCAGCTGCGCGGCGAGCCGCTCAAGACCTTCGCCTACACCGACTACGGCTTCCCGGACGCCTACAACGTCCTGCTCATGGGCAACTCCACGTGGCTGCGTGACCACCCCGACCAGGCCCGGAGGTTCGTCCAGGCCGCCCAGCGCGGCTATAAGCTCGGCGCCGACGACCCGGCGAAGGGCGCGCAGCTGCTGAAGGACGCCAACCCGGGCGCGTTCACCGAGCCCGCTCTCGTCGACCGCAGCCAGCAGATGCTCGCCGAGCGGTACCTGAAGGACGCGCAGGGGAGGGTCGGTCCGCAGACGCTCGCGCAGTGGGCCGGGTTCTCCGGGTTCGTCTACGACTCCGGCTCCGTCGTCGGCCAGGACGGCGCGCCGGTCACCACGCGGCCGGACTTCTCCACCTGGTTCACCAACGACTACCTGACCCCGGCGGCCTGACCGTGTCCCGAGGAGGCTCGCCCCCGGAAGCGACGTCCCGCGACACCTCGCTGGGCGACGCCCGGGGTCCCGAGGGGATCCTCGGGGACGCTCCGCGGCGCGAAGGGACCCCCCGGGACACCGTGGTGGTGGCGCCGGGGTCGGGTCGCGGGGGCTCGGTGGGAGCGGCGTCGGTGCTCGGGCGGGTGGTGCCGGCGGCGGTGATCGTGCTCGCGCTGCTGGTGGTGTGGCAGGTGGCCGTCACCGTGCTGGGGACGCAGCCGCAGGTCCTGCCGTCGCCGCTGCGGGTGCTGGAGCAGGGATGGGCGTTCCGCGACGCGCTGTGGACGAACACGGTGCCGACCGTGCAGGTCACCGCCGTCGGGTTCGCGGTGTCGCTGGCGGTGGCGTGGACGCTGGCGGTCGTCGTCGACTTCTCGCCGTGGCTGCGCCGGGCCCTGGTGCCGCTGCTGGTGGCGTCGCAGACGTTGCCGATCATCGCGATCGCACCGTTGTTGATCATCTGGTTCGGGTTCGGGCTGCTGCCCAAGGTGCTGGTGATCGCGCTGGTGACGTTCTTCCCGATCGCGGTCGGGCTGATCGAGGGGTTCGCCGCCACCGACCGGGACGCGACGTCGTTGCTGCGCAGCATGGGCGCGAGCCGCTGGCAGCAGTTCCGCTACGTGCGGCTGCCCGGGGCGATGCCGTCGTTCTTCACGGCGCTGCGGATCGGGATCACCTACGCCGTCACCGGTGCGATCTTCGCCGAGTACGTGGGTGCGAGGTCCGGGCTGGGGATCTTCATGCAGCTGCAGAAGAACTCGTTCCGCACCGACCTCGTCCTGGCCGCGGTGCTCGTGACGGCCCTGTTGTCGGTCGCGTTGTTCGGCCTGACCTACCTCGTGCAACGGGTGCTCGTGCCCTGGTACCGCCCGGACCGGGGCACCTCGTGACGGCGGCGAAGGTCGGCGTCTCCGGGCTGTCGGTCTCCTTCGGCGACCTCGCGGTGCTCGACGACGTCTCGCTCGCCGTCGCGCCGGGGGAGTTCGTGTCGGTGATCGGGCCGTCCGGCAGCGGCAAGTCCACGCTGTTCAACGCCCTGGCGGGGCTCGTCGAGCCCGACCGCGGGCAGGTGACCGTCGACGGCCGGCCCGCCGGTGACACGACGTTCGGCTACATGCCGCAGAAGGACCTGCTGTTCCCGTGGCGCACGGTGCTCGACAACACCACGCTCGGCCTCGAGGTCGCGGGCACGCCACGACGGGAGGCGCGGGAGCGGGCGCGTCCGCTGTTCGCACCGTTCGGCCTGGCCGGGTTCGAGGGGGCCCGGCCGGCCGAGCTGTCCGGGGGCATGCGCCAGCGTGCCGCGCTGCTGCGCACCGTCGTCGCGGGGCGGGAGGTGCTGCTGCTCGACGAGCCGTTCGGCGCGCTCGACGCGCTCACCCGGACCGGGATGCAGGAGTGGCTGGAGGGCGTTCGCGCCCGCTACGGCTGGACCGCGCTGCTGATCACCCACGACGTCCGGGAGGCCGTGTTCCTCTCGGACCGGGTCCTCGTGCTCTCCCCGCGCCCGGGCCGGATCGTGGCCGAGGTGACGATCGACCTGCCCCGCCCCCGCGACGCCGCGGTGATCACCGACCCCCGCTTCGCCGCCGCCGAGGCGGAGCTCCTGGCCACCCTGCGAGCCCCCACCTGACCCGTGCGCGGAAAACGCTGCCATGGCGACGATATCCGCGCACGACCGGTGGGTCTCGCTGCTCCTCGGGAGCTCGACAGCGGACTCGTGAACCACGACGAGCGCTGGACGCACGTCGTGACGCACGAGTGTCAGCGGAGCAGGGGCGCCAGGTCGGGGAGCGCGGTGACGGTGTGGTCCGGCGGGGTGAGGTGGGTCGGGTAGGTGGCGCCGTCGCGGTTGACGAACGCGGTGCGCAGGCCGGCCCGGTGCGCGCCGTGCAGGTCCCAGGGGTGCACCGCGACCATCACCATCTCCTCCGGCGACGTCCCGCAGACCCGCGCCGCGTAGGTGTAGGCGGCGGTCGCGGGCTTCCAGATCCCGGCGTCGTCGACCGACAGGACGTGCTCGACCTCGTCGCGAAGACCGGCGTCGCCGAGCAGCTTCTCGGCCACCGGCACCCCGCCGTTGCTCAGGGTGATCAGGCGCAGCCCGGCCCGGCGCAGGGTGCGGATGCCGTCGGCGACGTCCGGATGCAGCGGGAGTCCGAGGAACCCGTCCAGGACGTGGGTGGCGGCGTCGTCGGGCGAGCGGTCGATCGGGTGGCCGCGCAGCACCGCCTTCGCGGTCTCCCGGCCGATCTCGGCGAACGTGCGGGAGTCCCCGGACGCGGCCAGGCCGATGCCCTCGCGCAGGGTCGCGGCGAACCACAGCGGGCCCAGCGACTCCGGGGCGCCCAGGTCGGAGAAGCGCCGCGCCATCGGCGTCATGTCCGAGAGCGTCTCGTTGACGTCGAACACGACGGTGGTCACGTCGGCCATCGGTACCTCCCGGGGTCGGTGGTGCTGCGGGAGCGACGCTATCGGTGATCACCCCGACTCCGCGGCCCGAGTCCGCGAACCCGTACCGCCGCGCACACCGGCCCGTCCGGCGGGCAGGACGGCCGTGAGACCGGGTCCGTGCCGCGGCGAGGGGAACTGTCAGGGGGCGAACCTAGACTCGCGGCGTGGGGACGGGACCGGACGCGACGCCGCGGGTTGCGCTCGACCCCGGCTCCGACGGCGCCCCGATCCGGGTCCGGCGGCTCGCCGAGGACGGTGCGCCCCTGGGGGAGGCCGAGGCCCTGCCCGGCCCGGACGCGGTCGTCGCGCTGGAACGCGAGCTGTCGCCCCGCTGGGTACTGGCGCGGTCCCGCTCCTACCGCCGCCTGCTCGACGCCGGGGTCCCGCTCGGCCGCGCGCACGACGTCGAGCTGACCGAGGGGCTGCTGGTCGGCGCGGACGGCGGGTTCGGCGAGCCGCACGGCCTCGCCGCCGCGGTGGCCCGCCTGGACGGGAGGCGGCCCCGGCCGGACCCGTCACCGGTGGACGACGGCCCGCCCGGCCTGTTCGACCCCGGCCTGTTCGATGCCGGCCCGCTCGCCCCGGGGCCGGCGGGCGCGGGCCCGGACTCCGCGGCCTCGTCCGGCGCCGGGGTGTTCGGGAACGGCTCACGCTCCGAGGAGCTGGCCGACGTCGTCGCCGTGCACGCCGCCCAGCAGCGGCGGCTCGCGGCCGGTCCGGCGGGGATGCGGATGCTGGTCGCGGCCGAGTCGACCGGGGCGCTGGTCGCGGAGGAGATGCGCCGCGACGGCCTGCCCTGGCGCGCCGACGTGCACGACCGGCTGCTCACCGACGTCCTCGGCCCGCGCCCGGTGCTCGGCGGGCGGCCGCCGCGCCTGGCCGGGCTGGCCCGGGAGATCACCGACGCGTTCGGCGGGCGGGCGGTGAACCCGGACTCCCCGGCCGACCTGCTGCGTGCGTTCGCCCGGGCCGGGTACGAGCTGCGCACCACCCGCGCGTGGGAGATCCGCAAGGTCGACCACCCGGCGGTCGCGCCGTTGCTGGCCTACAAGGAGCTGGCCCGGCTGCACGCCGCGCACGGCTGGTCGTGGCTCGACACCTGGGTGCGCGGGAACCGGTTCCACCCCGAGTACGTCGTCGGCGGCGTGGTGTCCGGGCGGTGGGCCACCCGCGGCGGCGGCGCGCTGCAGATCCCGCGGGCGGTGCGGGCGGCCGTGCGCGCGGATCCGGGGTGGCGGCTGGTCGTCGCCGACGCCGCGCAGCTCGAGCCCCGCGTGCTGGCCGCGATGGCCCGCGAGCCGGCCCTGGCCCCGGACGTCGACGACCTGTACTCCGCGCTCGCCGCGGCCGAGTTCGGCGGCGACCGCGCGAAGGCCAAGCTGGGCCTGCTCGGGGCGATGTACGGGCAGACCTCGGGTGGCGCGGCACCGGCGCTGGCGACGCTGCGGCGCCGGTTCCCGTCGGCGATGGCTTTGCTGGAGGACGCGGCGCGGGCGGGGGAGGAGGGACGCCTCGTCCGGTCGCACCTCGGCCGGACCTGCCCACCGGCGCGTCCCGGCGACGAGGCGGACGTCCCGGCCCGCGCCCGCGGCCGGTTCACCCGCAACTTCGTCGTCCAGGCCACGGCTGCGGAATGGGCGCTCGTGCTGCTCGCCGAGCTCCGACATGCGTTGCGCCGCAAGCAGAGCCCGGCACAGCTGGTGTTCTTCCAGCACGACGAGGTGCTGCTGCACGTCCCCGCCGAGGTGGCCGACGACGCCGCCGAGACCGTGCACGCCGCCGCGGCGACGGCCGGTCGGCGGCTCTTCGGCGACACCCCGGTGCGGTTCCCGATGCAGGCCCGCGTGGTGTCCGGCTACGACGAGAAGGACGCCGTCCCGGCCGCTCCCTGAGGCGGTGTCGAGAACGGTCGCGGAATCGAACCGGGAACAACAAACATCGGTCTCCGTGACCGAATTGTGATGATCGACATCGAGGTTGATCGATCCAGCAGCCTTCTGAAGGACGTATGTCACGCCATACGTTGTCGCTCGCAACATTCACGCGTCCGGTGAGTCTGCCGGTGCGATCCACAGCGACAGATCCACAGTGACGTGGAGGGGACATCCGATGCGAACGCGGAGAGCGGTAGTGCGCGCCGGGATGGCGGCGAGCCTGGGCATGGTGCTCGCGCTGTCGGCCTGCGGGCAGAACAGTGCCGGCGGCGGGGAGCAGGCCGGCGGGTCCGGCCAGGCGGCGGGCGGGATCAAGGTCGGCGTGATCCTTCCCGAGACCGACACCTCGGCCCGCTGGGAGGGCTTCGACAAGCCCATGCTGGACAAGGCGATGCGGGCACAGGGGCTCGACCCGGACATCCAGAACGCCCAGGGCGACGAGCAGAAGTTCTCCACCCTGGCCGACGGCATGATCTCCAGCGGCGTCAAGGCGCTGGTCATCGCCTCGATCAGCGGTGACGGCGGCAGCTCGGTGGCGGCGAAGGCCAAGGCCCAGGGCATCCCGGTGATCGACTACGACCGGCTCAACCTCGGCGGCACGAGCGACTACTACGTCTCGTTCGACAACGAGAAGGTCGGCGCGCTGCAGGGGCAGGGCCTCGTGCAGGGCGTCGGGAACAAGCCGGGCGCGCAGATCATCCAGATCGAGGGCGCGCCGACCGACAACAACGCCACGCTCTACACCAACGGGCAGCTCTCGGTGCTGCAGCCCAAGTACGACTCGGGCGCCTACAAGCTGGTGCAGAACCAGGCGATCGACAAGTGGGACAACCAGGTCGCCGGCACCACGTTCGAGCAGATCCTCACCGGCAACGGCGGCAAGGTCGACGGCGTCGCGGTCGCCAACGACGGGATGGCGGGCTCCGTCGTCACCGTCCTGACCAAGTACGGCCTCAACGGCAAGGTGCCGGTCACCGGCCAGGACGCGACCGCGGACGGCCTCGCGGCCATCCTGCGCGGCGACATGTACATGACGGTGTTCAAGCCCATCCAGGAGGAGGCCGACGCCGCGGCGAAGCTCGCCGGAGCCCTCGCCAAGGGCGACACCGCCGGGGCCGATGCGGTCGCGACCCAGACCGTCGACGACCCGAAGGGCAACCGCAAGGTCAAGTCGGTCCTGCTGCAGCCGCAGCTGATCACCAAGGACAACGTGAAGACGGTGACCGACGCCGGCTACATCAAGGCCTCGGAGATCTGCACCGGCGCCAACGCCGCGACCTGCGGTCAGCTCGGCATCAAGTGAACCCCGGTGCGCGGCGGCCGGTCCCTTCGGTATCGGGCCGACCGCCGCGCACCGTGACCGGCGGGAGCCCCATGTCCGAACCGATCCTGTCCCTGCGCAAGATCACCAAGAGCTTCGGCGCCGTGCAGGTCCTGCACGACGTGGACCTGACCGTGCGCGCGGGCGAGGTCACCGCGCTCGTCGGCGACAACGGCGCCGGCAAGTCGACGCTGGTCAAGTGCGTCGCCGGCATCCACCCCATCGACGGCGGGGAGATCGCCTTCGAGGGGGAGCCGGTCGCGCTGAACAGCCCGGCCGACGCCGCGCGGCTGGGCATCGAGGTCGTCTACCAGGATCTCGCGCTGGCCGACAACCTCGACATCGTGCAGAACATGTTCCTCGGCCGCGAGCGCGGACGGCCGTGGATGCTCGACGAGTCGGACATGGAGCAGGCCGCGCGGCGCACCCTCGCGTCGCTGTCGGTACGCACCGTGACGTCGGTGCGGGCCCCGGTCGCGTCGCTGTCGGGAGGTCAGCGACAGACCGTGGCCATCGCGAAGGCGGTGCTGTGGGACTCGCGGGTCGTGCTGCTGGACGAGCCGACCGCGGCGCTGGGCGTGGCCCAGACCCGGCAGGTGCTCGACCTGGTGCGCCGCCTCGCCGAGCAGGGCCTGGCCGTCGTGCTGATCAGCCACAACATGTCCGACGTGTTCGAGGTGTCGGACCGGATCGCCACGCTCTACCTGGGCCGGATGGTGGCCGAGGTGCCGACCCGCGACGTCACCCACGGCCAGGTCGTCGAGCTGATCACCGCGGGGCGTTCCGGCGACCTCGGCCTGGCCCGGCCCGAGTCGGCGGGGGTCTAGATGGCCCGCCACCTCGGTTCCGACCGGAACGCCACGACCGCATCCACCGAAGGAGAGACCGTGACCGAGCGTCGACCCGCCGGGACGGCTCCGGCCCGGCCCGACCACGAGCCGCAGCCCCCGGCTCCCGGGGGTGCCCCCACCAGCGCGGCGGAACGGGCGAACCCCGGCAACCGCGCCGCCGACTTCGGCATCGACACCACCGCGCGCACGACCGGCGAGGCGGTCCGCGGCTACCTGCGCGGCCTGCGCTCCGGCGAGCTCGGGTCGCTGCCCGCGCTGCTCGGCCTGGCGGCGCTGTTCGTGCTGTTCACGGTCCTGGACTCGGGCGGCACGTTCCCCAGCCTGCTGAACCTGGCGAACCTCCTCCAGCAGGGTGCCGGCCCGACCATCATCGCGATGGGCCTGGTGTTCGTCCTGCTCACCGGCGAGATCGACCTGGCCGCGGGCACCGCGTCCGGGCTGGCCGCCGCGCTGATGGCGCTGCATCTGACCAGCGGCGGGAACATGCTGGGTGCGACCGGCTCGGTCGTGTTCGTCATCCTGGTCGTCGTGATGCTCGTCGCGGCGGGGCTCGCGGCGCTGGTCCGGGTGTGGGCCGGCGCCGTCGTCAGCGTGCTCACCGCCGTGGTGCTGGTGGTCGGCGTCCCGGCGAACCCCTGGCTGGAGATGCTGCTCGCGGTCGGCGTCGGCGTGGTGATCGGCTGCCTGACCGGGTTCCTGGTCGCGCGGGTCGGGATGCCCTCGTTCGTCGTCACCCTGGCCCTGTTCATCACCTGGCAGGGCGTGATCCTGCAGCTGATCGGCGACGGCGGCACGCTCGCCCTGCGCGACCCGGTGATCAACGCCGTGGCCAACGGCAACCTGTCCACGCTCGGTTCGTGGGCCCTGTTCGTCCTGGCGGCGGGCGGGTACGCGGCGGTGCTGCTGCTCCGGCAGCGCCGGCGCCTGAGCACCGGGCTGGTCGCCCAGCCGACCGGGCTCGTCCTGATCAAGATCGGCGCGGTGGTGGTGCTCGGGGCGCTGGCGACGTTCGCGCTGGTGCAGGACCGCTCGCCCGGCGTGATCGCGATCTCCGGGGTGCCCTACGTGGTGCCGGTCGTGCTGGTGCTGCTCGTGCTCGGGACCTACGTGCTGGACCGGACCCGGTTCGGCCGTCACGTCTACGCCGTCGGCGGCAACCGGGAGGCCGCGCGCCGGGCCGGTATCGACGTCGTGCGGATCCGGGCGTCGGTGTTCGTGATCGCGTCGGCGTTCGCGGCGGTCGGCGCGATCGTCTACTCGTCGAAGATCGGGTCGGTGAACCCGGCGGCCGGTGGCGGCAACACGCTGCTGTTCGCCGTCGGCGCGGCGGTGATCGGCGGGACGTCGCTGTTCGGCGGGCGTGGCCGGATCAGCAACGCGGTGATCGGTGGCACGGTGCTGGCCACCGTGCAGAACGGGCTGGGACTGCTCAAGCAGCCGGCGGCGGTGGTGTTCGTGGTGACCGGGCTGGTGCTGCTCCTGGCCGCCGCGGTGGACGTGCTGTCGCGGCGGCGCTCGGCGGCCACCGGCCGGTGACCGCACCCACCTCGGGCACCCGCCCGGACGACGCCCGGCGGCACAACCGCGCGGCCCTGCTGCGCCGCTTGCACGTCGACGGGCCGTGCACCCGCGCGACCCTGGCCACCGAGCTCGGCCTCAACCGCTCCACGATCAAGGCGGTCGTCGACGGGCTGGCCGAGGCGGGTGTGGTGACCGAGGCCGTCCCGACCCGGCGTTCCGGGGCGGGGCGGCCGTCGCTGCTGGTGCTGCCGGAGCCGCAATCGGCGGTGGTGCTCGCCGTGGACATCCGGGTGGACCAGGTGGGCATGGCGATGGTCGGGATCGGCGGGCAGATCCTGGGCCGCCACAGCTGGAACCTGCACCGCACGACGCGCCTGCCCGGCGAGGTGATCACCCACGTCGCGGAGTCCGCGCAGCTGCTGCGCGAGGAGCTGGGCGTCGTCGAGCAGGGTGTCGGGGTGTCGGTGCCCGGCGTGGTCCGCCGTCGCGACGGACTGGTGCACGAGGCGCCGAACCTCGGCTGGCGCGAGGTCGCGCTCGGCTCGCGGCTGACTGCCGTGCTGGGCAAGCAGGCCCAGGTCGGCAACGACGCCGAGCTGGGCGCGCTGGCCGAGCACCTGCGCGGGGTCGCCCGCGACGCCTCCGACCTGGTCTACCTCTCCGCCGACGTCGGCGTCGGCGGTGGCGTGATCGCCGGCGGTCGTCCGCTGCGGGGGACCGGCGGCTACGTCGGCGAGCTCGGTCACCTGCTGGTGCGCCCGGACGGGCGGGACTGCTTCTGCGGCGCGCAGGGTTGCTGGGAGACCGAGGTCGGCGAGCCCGCGCTGTGCCGGGCGCTCGGGCTGGCCGAGGACACCCCGCGCGGGGTGCTGGTCGCCGAGCTGCGCTCGCTCGCGGCCGTGCCGGGGCGGGCCGACCTGCTGCTCGACGACTACGCCGGGTGGATGGTGGCCGGCCTGGTCACGGTGGTGAACATGCTGGCCCCGGAGCTGGTCGTGCTCGGTGACCTGTTCGCGGCGCTGCCGCCGTCGGTCGTCGCCCGGGTCCGTGACGAGGTGCAGCGGCGCAGCCTGGTCAGCCGCGCGGTCGGCGGGACCCGGATGGAGGTCTCCCCGCTGGGCCGCGACGGCAAGCTCGTCGGGGCCGCGGAGCTGGCGTTCGAGCCGGTGCTGGGGGCGGTCTGACCCGGGGCTTGCTCCCGCGACGCCTAGGGTCGTCTCCCGTGACGGTGGTGCTGGTGCTCGGGGGGACGACGGAGGGCCGTGCCGTCGCCGCGGCGCTGGACGGGCGCACCGGTCTGCGGGTCGTGTCGTCGCTGGCCGGACGGGTCGGGAACCCGTCGCTGCCGTCGGGGCAGGTGCGGATCGGCGGGTTCGGCGGAGCGGCGGGCCTGGCGCAGTGGCTGCGCGACGAGCGGGTCGACGTCGTCGTGGACGCCACGCATCCGTTCGCCTCCGCGATGACGGCGAACGCCGCGACCGCCTGCGCCGACGCCGGCGTGGAGCTGGTCGTGCTGCGCCGCCCGGGCTGGACCGCGGGGCCCGGTGACCGCTGGCACCGCGTCGCCTCCGCCGCCGGAGCCGCCGCGCTCGCGCCGATGCTGGGGGACCGGGTGTTCCTGACGACCGGGCGCGGCGACCTGGCCGCGTTCGCGCACGTCGACGCCGCTTTCCTGATCCGCTCGGTCGACGCGCCCGACCCGCCGCTGCCGCGGGAGCGCGAGATCCTGCTCGACCGCGGCCCGTTCACCCTCGACGACGAGCTCGCGGTGATGCGCGGCTTCGACGCCCGGGTGCTGGTGACCAAGGACAGCGGCGGCGACGCGACCGCGGCCAAGCTGACCGCCGCCCGCACCCTGGGCGTGCCGGTCGTGATGATCGACCGCCCGCCCCTGCCCGGCGGCGTCACGCCGGTCGCGACGGTGGCGGACGCGGTGCACCGGCTGGACGGCCTCGGCCGGTCGGCGGGCCCGGGCCTCAGAACGTGATGACGGCGACGCCGTCCGCGGCGTGCCCGTCGAGACCGGCGAGCGCGGCCGGGGCCTCGTCCAGGGTGATCCGCCGGGACACCAGGCGCTCGGGGTGCAGGCGCCCGTCGGCGACCATCGCCATCATCGCGGGGTAGTCCGCGGCGGCCATCCCGTGGCTGCCGATCAGGCGCAGCTCGCGGGCGATCATGTCCGGGACCGGTACCCGCGGCTCGGCGGCGAACAGCCCGACCTGCACCAGGGTGCCCCGGCGTCGCAGCGACCGGAGGCCCAGCGCGAGCGCGGACTCGTTCCCGATCCCCTCCACCGCGACCGACGCCCCGTCGCCGCCGGTGGCCGCCCGGACGGCGTCGCGGGCGTCGTCGGGGGACAGGCCGGCGATGCCGACCGCGTGACCGGCGCCCAGCTCGGTGGCCCGGCGCAGGGCCGCGGCGTCGAGGTCGACGGCGACCACCTCGGCACCGAGCGCGCGGGCGATCATCACGGCGGAGAGGCCCACCCCGCCGCAGCCGATCACCAGCACCGTGTCGCCCGGGCCGGTCCCGGCCTGGGCGAGCGCGCGGAACGACGTGGCCAGCCGGCACCCGAGCAGTGCCGCCCCGGCGGCGTCGGCGGAGCCCGGCACCGTCACGGCGTTGACGTCGGCGTGGCGCACCTCGACCAGCTCGGCGAACGACCCGGCGTGGGTGAACCCGGGCTGTTCCTGGTTCGGGCAGACCTGCGCGTTGCCGGCGCGGCACTCGTCGCAGGCGCCGCAGCCGCAGACGAACGGTGTCGTGATCCGGTCCCCGACGCGGACCCGCCGGACGTCGGGGCCGACCTCGGTGACGACGCCGACCAGCTCGTGCCCGGGGACGTGCGGCAGCGTGACGCCGTCGTCGTGCCCGGAGAAGGCGTGGAAGTCGCTGCGGCACAGGCCGGTCGCCTGCACCCGCACGACGACGCCGTCCCGGGTCGGCGTCGGCTCCGGGACGTCGGTGACGACCGGCGTCACGCCGAAGGACTCGATCAGGACCGCACGCATGGTTCCTCCGGGGTCAGGTGTTGGCGCCGCGGGCGGCGACCGGCCAGAGGTCGACGACCTCACCGCCGGAGACGACGATCAGCTCGTCGGCGAGGTTGACGGCGGCGCAGACGTGGTTGGGCACCACCCCGACCCGCTCGCCGGGAGCCGGGACCGCGGAGCCCGCGGGGAGCACCGCCGTCGCGTGGTGCTCGGACAGCGCGACGATCCGGGCGTCGGGGTGCCCGGGCAGGCGCCCGCCGCCGCTGATCCACCCCGGCTGGTCGGCGCCGAGGGTCTTGCTGCCGGCGTCGAGCACGATGCGGTCGCCGTCGCGGTGCACGACGGTGGCGACGGCGGTGAGCGCGACGTCGCCGAACCCGGCCACGCCGAGCTCGACCTGCTGCGCGTCGTGGAACACCGACACTCCGGGCCGGATCTCGGTGAGCGCAGGTGTGGCGGGGGTCGCCGGCCCGGCGCCGCCCGGTGCAGTGTCGCCCGGTGCGATGTCGCCCGGTGCGGTGACACCCGGCCCGGTGGCCGTGGACCCGGTCGCCTTCCCCGGCCCGTCCGACAGCGCCTCGGTCGGCGTCGAACCTCCGCTCCGCACCACCGGGTCCAGGCCCGCCGCCCGCAGCGACTCCGCCGCCTCGGCGAGCGCCGCCGACTCCTCGGCCGTGACCGCCTCCCGTCTGCCGGGCCCGTAGGAGTGGCCGGGGAACGTGAAGATCCCGATCACGTCGAGCCCCGCGTCGGCGGCGCCGCGGGCGAGCGCACCCGCGTCCGCCGGGGCGACCCCGGTGCGGTGGTGCCCGCTGTCGACCTCGACGAGCACCTGCGCCGGGACCCCGTCCAGGGCCGTGGCCAGGGCACGGACGCCCTCGACCGAGGTGACCCCGATCCGCAGCGCGGTCCGCTGCGCCAGCGCCCGGATCCGCGCCGCCCGGGCCCCGGACGCCCACACCGGGTAGGCGACGAACAGGTCCGTGCACCCGGCGTCGGCGAAGGTCTCCGCCTCGCCGACCGTCGCCACCGTGAGTCCGGCGGCGCCGTGGGCGAGCTGGCGGCGCGCGATCTCGACGCACTTGTGGGTCTTCGCGTGCGGGCGCCAGGCCAGGCCGCGCTCCGCGGCGCGGGTCGCGCTCGCGGTGAGGTTGCGTTCCAGGACGTCGGGGTCGACGGCGAGGAACGGGGTGTCGGGCGCGGCGCTCACGCGACGATCGTGCCTATCCTCGCCCGGGGATCACGACACGGGGGGTGGACGGATGCGCGCGGTCGCCGCGGTACTGCTGGACATGGACGGCACGCTGGTGGACTCCGACGCCGCCGTCGACCGGGCCTGGACGACCTGGTCACACGAGTACGGCGTCGACCCGCGCGACGCGGACGCCGTCGCGCACGGGCGCCCGGCCGACGGCACCGTCCGGATCCTGCGCCCCGACCTCGACGAGGCCGCGGTCGCCGTCGCCGCGGACCGCCAGCTGGAGCTGCAGTACACCGACCTGTCCGACGTCGTCGCGGCCCGCGGCGCGGACGAGCTCCTCGCCGTCCTCGGTCGCCGGAAGATCCCGTGGGCCGTCGTGACCAGCGCCGACCGGAGGCTCGCGGCGGCACGGCTCGGTGCGGCCGGGATCGACCCGCCGGAGCTGGTCACGGTGGAGGACGTCACGCACGGCAAACCCGACCCGGAGCCGTTCCTGCTGGGCGCGTCCCGGCTGGGTGTCGCCCCGCGGGACTGCCTGGTCGTCGAGGACGCCCCGGCCGGGCTCGACGCCGGGCGCGCGGCCGGGATGGCCACCGCCGCCCTGCGCGGTCTCGACGGCGACCTGCGCCTGGGAGACCTCGGCGACCTCGCCCGGTTCCTCGACCGTCCCGGGTGAGCCCGGAACGGGCCGGTGAGCCCGGGCGAGGCTCAGGTGTCCTCGCGCCGGTAGTGCCGCGGGGTGAACACCGTCGTGCCGCCCGCGCGCTCGACGACCCGCGTCGTCGACGACCCGACGATCACCAGTGTGCGCATGTCGACCTGCTCCGGGTCCAGCTCGCCCAGCGTCGTCACCGTGACCCGCTCGCCGGACCCGCCGACGTCGCGCCCGAGGACGACCGGCGTCTCCGGCGCTCGGTGCTCGAGCAGTACGTCGCGGGCCGCGCCGACCTGCCACGGACGGGCCTTCGAGCGCGGGTTGTAGATCGCGATCGCCAGGTCGGCCGCGGCCGCGGCGGCGAGGCGCCCGGCGACGACGTCCCACGGCTTGAGCCGGTCCGACAGCGAGATCATCGCGTGGTCGTGCCCGAGTGGGGCACCCACCGACGCCGACACGGCCTGCGCCGCCGAGAGCCCGGGCAGGATCCGCACCGGGACGTCGCGGTACTTCGGCTCCGAGGCCACCTCCAGGACGGCGGCCGCCATCGCGAACACGCCCGGGTCCCCGGCCGAGACGACGGCGACCCGGCGTCCGGACGCGGCCAGGTCCAGCGCGTGCGCGGCCCGCTCGGCCTCGACGCGGTTGTCCGAGGCGTGCCGGGTCTGGCGCGGGTTCGGCGGCACCCGGTCCAGGTAGGGCCCGTAGCCGACGAGATCGTCCGACGTGGACAGTGCCGCGGCGACCTGCGGGGTCAGCCAGTCCCGCCCGGCCGGCCCGGTCCCGACCACCACCACCTCGCCGCCCGTCCCCGTCCCGCTGGACGAGAGCTCCGCCCGTGCGGCTTCGCCGGACGAGAGCTCCGGTCGTGCGCCCGCCGTGGTGGGTGCGGCGCGGCCCGAGGAGGCGAGGGCTCCGGGGGCCAGCGCGATCGCGAAGTAGGGCACCGAGTCCGGGTCCACGTCGGACAGCGCGCCGACGCGCTGACCGTCCATCGTGGCCCGCTCGACGTAGCGCGCGTCGTCGAGACGGCCTGCGTCGGCCATCGCCCCGCGGACGGCGGAGAACGTGCGCCCCAGCTTCATCACCGCCGCGGAGTCCGTGTCGGACAGTCGGCGCGCCAGCTCCTCCCGGGGCAGCGTCCCGGGCAGCACGGTGAGCACCTCGTCGCGCTCGACCAGGGGCGCGCCCAGGGCCGCGGACGCCGCGCTGATCGAGGTCACACCCGGTACGACCTCGGTCCGGTAGCGGTCGGCCAGGCGCTTGTGCATGTGCATGTAGGAGCCGTAGAACAGCGGGTCGCCCTCGGCGAGGAGGACGACGTCGCGCCCGGCGTCGAGGTGTGCGGCCAGGCGGGCGGCGGCCTCGGCGTAGAACTCGTCGATCGCTCCCTGGTAGCCGCCGGGGTGGTCGGTGGTCTCGGTGGTGACCGGGTAGACCAGCGCCTCCTCGATCGCGGTGCCGCTCAGGTGCGGCTCGGCGATCCGCCGCGCGATCGAGCGTCCGTGGCGGGCGGAGTGGTACGCGATCACGTCCGCATCGCGGACGAGGCGGGCGGCCTTGATCGTGGTCAGCTCCGGGTCGCCGGGGCCGAGACCGACGCCGTACAGGGTGCCCGTGCCGTCTCCGGAACTCACGCCATGATCTCCTGCTCGTGGGCCAGCGCGTTCAGGGCGGCGGCGGTGATCGCGGACCCGCCGCGGCGGCCGTGCACGACGAGGAACTCCAGGTCGTGACGCTGCGCGAGAGCCTCCTTGGACTCGATCGCCCCGACGAAACCGACCGGGATCCCGATCACCGCGGCCGGGCGGGGCGCGCCGGCGTCGAGCATGTCGAGCAGGTGGAACAGCGCGGTCGGGGCGTTGCCGATCGCGACGACGGCCCCGCCCATCCGCGCGCGCCACAGCTCCAGCGCCGCGGCCGAGCGCGTCGTGCCGAGCTCGTCGGCCAGGCGCGGGACCTGGGCGTCGCGCAGCGTGCAGACGACGTCGTTGGCGGCCGGTAGCCGGGCCGCGGTGACCCCGGAGGCGACCATCATCGCGTCGCACAGGATCGGGGCGCCGCCGCGCAGGGCCGTCCGGGCCGCGCCGACGACACCGGCGGAGGCCGCGATGTCGTCGACGAGGTCGACCTGCCCGCAGGCGTGGATCATCCGCACGGCGACGTCGGCCATGTCCGCGTCGAACCGCGACAGGTCCGCCTCGGACCGGATCGTGGCGAACGAGCGGCGGTAGATCTCCGCCCCGTCGCGGATGTACTCGTGGCCGTGTGTCATGCCGCCTCCGCGGTGGGAAGGACGTCGGCGGGGCTCATCGGGTGCTCTCCTCGAGATCGTCGGTGTGCAGGGACGCGGCGAGGGCCGACACGGGGACCGTGACGCCGTCGACGGTGTAGTGCGCGTCGTCGACGGCCACGGCGTCGGCGTGCGGGGTGTGCGGGGCGCCGCAGCGGCGGTCGCACCCGACCACGTGCACCGGCCCCACCGCTCCGGCGGCGACCAGGCCGCGGGCGTGGGTGCGGACGTCGGAGAGCGACTTCGCGCAGCCCGGACGTCCGGCGCAGGCGCTGACCCGCAGCGCGGGGGAGCCGGGGTCGACGACGAGCCCGGCGGTCCGCAGACGGTCGAGCGCGTCGGCGGCGTCGTGGGGGTCCGGGAGCAGGATCGTGCGCCACGGCGTGACGACCGCATCCGGTGCGAGGTCGGCGAGCAGCCGCGCGTCGGCGGCGGAGAGCTCACCGAGAACAGGAGCCGCACCGACCGCGCCCACTCCCAGGGCGCCGACCGCTCCCGGGCCCGCGCCGGCCCGCGCCCATCGCGCCGCGTCGCCGTCGGGCGTCACGTTCGGATCGGGTGACCCGCCACATCGTGACGCTCGCCGAAGTGGTCCGGTCCGGGCCGCATCGGGCGTCACGTTCCGGTCGTGTGCCCCGCCATCTCGTGACGCTCGCCGCGGAAGTCCGGCGGGCGCGTCGTCGGGCGTCACGTTCTGGTCGGGGGGCCCGTCATGTCGTGACGTTCGCGGGAGTGACGCGGTGGACGGGTCGACCGGCTCCACGCGCGGGGAGTGGGTCGACCGGTCCCGCAACACCGCGGCGATGCGGGCCGCGGCGTCGGGGAGCTCGGCCGTCCGCCAGGCGCGGGTCCCCGGGTCGTCGGCGTGCTCGGCGCGCAGGTCCAGGAACGCCTCGGCGGCGTCGAGCAGCAGGCCGGGGGCGTTCGCCGGGGCACAGCGCAGGCCGGTGTCCGTCCCGGCGACGACGAGCGACCCGGCGTCGGCGCCGGTGGCGGCCCAGCACAGGTCCGGACGTTCGGCGGCGACGTCGCCGCGACCGTCGTCGATCGCGAAGAGGAACCGACCGGGCAGCTGCGCGAGCCCGGGTCGCGCGCAGAGCGCACGGTCCAGCGCACCGGCCAGACCGCGGACGTCGGCGAGCCCGCCGGTGATCCCGCTCGCCGGGGAGGCCAGGACGTTGCGTACCTTCTCGTGCGCGAACGAGGGCAGCAGCCCGGCCCCGGCCAGCGCGCGGACGAGCGCCGGGTCGTCCCGGTCCAGACCTCTGAGCTGCAGGTTGCCGCGCGAGGTCAGGTGCACCGCGCCGTCGCCGAGAGAGTCCGCGACGTCGGCGACGGCGTGCAGCTGTGCGGCCGTCACCACCCCGCCGGGCAGACGGATCCGGGCCAGCGCACCGTCCGCGGCGTCGTGCGGCGACAGCACGCCCGGGCAGGCGTCGGCGCGGGAACGGACGGGGGTCGGCACCGGGTCACTGTAGGCACACGGTGCGCCGCCCCGACCGTTCCGGACGCGGCGGGCTCGGTCACACGGGAGCCCGCCGCGGTCCGCAGGAGCGGCGTCAGTCGTCCGAGACGACGATGTCGCCCTAGGTCAGCGGCAGGGTCGCGACGTTCGGGGCGCAGCTGCCCGGGTCGATGCCGGTCGGCAGGAACCCGATGGCGTCCTGGCCCCCCGGGCCGCCGTCGACGACCGTGATCAGGATGTTCTGCCCGACCAGCGGCGCGGGGCGGCTGCCCTCCTCGAGCGGGTAGAGGAACCCGGCGGTGTTGCCGCGGACGTCGACGCAGGTGGCCGGGCCCTTCGGCGCGATCAGCGCCGCCTTCGTCTTCGCTCCGTTGCGCATGTGCGGCAAACGGGTGAAGTGATCATGAGGTACGGCTCGTGCGCCTACGTTGCGCGATCGAGACCGCGGCTCACGGTAGGTAGCGGCGGGCGCCCGCGTACTCGCCGTCGAGACGCGCGGCGGTGATCCGGACCGGCGTCGCGGCGTCGAAGGCCTCGATCATCTTTCCGTCACCGGTGTACATCGCGACGTGGTGGATCGCGCCCTTCCCACCCTGGCGGCCGTAGAACAGCAGGTCGCCGGGCTGGAGCCGGTTCTTCTCCACCGTCCGCCCGCCGGTGGCCTGGGCCGAGGCGTCGCGCGGGACGGTGATCCCGTGCACGCCGTAGACGGTGCCGGCGAGCCCGGAGCAGTCCAGGCCGTACCCGGCGCGACCGCCCCACAGGTACGGCCGTCCGAGGAAACCGCGCGCGGTGGCGACCAGGTCCGCGCCGGTCGGTGACGGAGCGGCCTCGCCGTCGGCGACGACCGTCACCGCGCTCGCGGCGACCCAGCGCACCCCGTCCGACGGCGTCGCGACGAGCACCGCGCCGTCCCGGGAGTCGAGGACGGGCAGGCGGGTGTTCGCGCTGACCTCGGTCGCCCGCCGGGTCAGCGCAAGATCCTCGTGGAGCCAGGTGAGCGGCGCCGACACGACGGCGGTCGGTCTGTCCGCGGTCAGCGCGGCGAACCCGGCGGAGTCGGTGAGCTGGGCGTCGGGGATCCAGCCGGGGTAGCCGGCCGCGTTCTTCGGGGTGGGCTGGCCGGGCACCGCGACCTGCGTCCAGCCGCCGCGGCGGTCGAGCACCTCGACGTGCCGGCCGTAGAGCGCCTGGGTCTGGGTGCGGTTCGACGACGTCAGGTCGAGCTTCTGGGCGGTGGTCATCGCGGCGAGCCAGCCCGGTACGTCGGACGGGTTCGCCAGCGCGGGCCGGTCGACCGGGCGCGGGGAGTCCGGCGAGGTCCAGACGGTGGCCACCGCGACGTCGACGACGGTGGAGGACGACGGCGGTGACGTCGGGACGGACGCCTCGGCGGTCGTCACCGGGATCAGGGCCAGGGCCAGGGCCGGCGCCAGCACGGACGCCACGGAACGCAGAGATCGGAGCACGGAACGTCCTTCGCGGGGGAGACCCCGATCGTCGGCGATCACGAGCGATCCGGACAAGACGGACCACCCGACCGAACGCGTGACGACGGCGACCTCTCCCACCCTCGCTTGACGCGGTGCGCCCGCGTTGCGGACAGTGTTGCCACACCTTCATACGGCGGGCGGGAACAGGAAGCCGGTGCGAATCCGGCGCGGTCCCGCCACTGTCACCGGGGAGCGGACCCCACCTCACGGCCACGGACCCACGGGTCCGGAAGGCCGGGGCGAGCGCCGATCCGGGAGCCAGGACACTGCCCTGCCCGCCGCCCGTGCGCTCACCTGCGCTCGGGCCGACCGACCCGGGACGCGGATCCCGAGGAAGGCTCACCGCCGTGCGCCTCGCCCTGTCCTGCCCTGCCGTCACCGGGGGAGCAGCCGCATGATCCTGCTGCTCTCGACCTCGGACACCGACCTCCTCTCGGCGCGGGCCTCCGGCGCGGACTACCTGCCCAAGAACCCGAACTTCGTGCCGCTCGACGACCTGCGGACGATGGCGACCGACGCCGACGTCGTCGTGATCCGGGTGCTCGGCGGCTACCGGTACTTCGAGCAGGGCCTGGACATGCTCCGCGGGCTCGACACCCCGCTGGTCGCGCTCGGCGGGGAGATGGCCCCGGACGCGGAGATGATGGAGCTCTCCAGCGTCCCGGCCGGCGTCGCGGCGGAGTCGCACACCTACCTCGCGCAGGGCGGGCCGGCGAACCTCGCCCAGCTGCACGCGTTCCTCTCCGACACCGTGCTGCTCACCGGTGAGGGCTTCGCCCCGCCGGAGGAGCTGCCGCAGTGGGGGCTCCTCGAGCGGGAGGCGACCCGGCAGGACGGGCCGACCGTCGCCGTCCTCTACTACCGCGCCCAGCAGCTGGCCGGGAACACCCACTACGTCGCCGCGCTGTGCGACGCGATCGAGAACGCCGGCGCGAACCCGCTGCCGATCTTCTGCGCGTCGCTGCGCCAGGCCCCCGGCGCGCTGCTGGAGCGGCTGCGCGAGGCCGACGCCATGGTCGTCACCGTGCTCGCGGCCGGCGGCACCCGACCCGCCGCCGCACAGGCCGGAGGCGACGACGAGGAGTGGGACGTCGCCGAGCTCGCCGCGCTCGACGTCCCGATCCTGCAGGGGCTGTGCCTGACGTCGTCGCGGGCGATGTGGTCGGAGAACGATGACGGCCTGTCCCCGCTCGACGTCGCCACCCAGGTCGCGGTGCCCGAGTTCGACGGCCGGCTGATCACCGTCCCGTTCTCGTTCAAGGAGATCGACGCCGACGGGCTCGCCACCTACGTGCCCGACCCCGAGCGCGCCGCCCGCGTCGCCGGGATCGCCGTGCGGCACGCGAACCTGCGGCGGATCCCGAACGCGGACAAGAAGATCGTGCTGATGCTCTCTGCGTACCCGACGAAGCACGCGCGGATCGGCAACGCGGTCGGCCTCGACACCCCGGCCAGCACCGTCGCACTGCTCCGCGCCATGGACGCCGCCGGCTACGACATCGGCGACTTCCCCGGCGTCGAGAACGGCGACGGCGACGCGCTGGTGCACGCGCTGATCGAGGCCGGCGGGCAGGACCCGGACTGGCTGACCGAGCAGAAGCTGGCCCACAACCCGGTCCGGATCTCCGCGGCGTCCTACCGGCGCTGGTTCGACACGCTGCCCGACGACTTCCGCGCGGGCGTCGAGGAGGCGTGGGGCCCGGCTCCCGGCGACCAGTACGTCGACCGCAGCCACGACCCCGAGGGCGAGATCGTCGTCGCGGCCCTGCGTTCGGGCAACGTGACGCTGATCGTGCAGCCCCCGCGCGGGTTCGGCGAGAACCCGATCGCGATCTACCACGACCCGGCCCTGGCGCCGTCGCACCACTACCTGGGCGCCTACCGCTGGCTGGCCGCCCCCGTCGCCGACGGCGGCTTCGGCGCCGACGCCGTGGTGCACATCGGCAAGCACGGCAACCTGGAGTGGCTGCCGGGCAAGACGCTGGGCATGTCCGCATCCTGCGGGACCGACGCCGCGCTCGGCGACCTGCCGCTGATCTACCCGTTCCTGGTCAACGACCCCGGCGAGGGCACCCAGGCCAAGCGTCGCGCGCACGCCACGCTGATCGACCACCTGATCCCGCCGATGGCCCGCGCCGAGGCCTACGGCGACATCTCCCGGCTCGAGCAGCTCCTCGACGAGCACGCGAACATCTCCGCGCTCGACCCGGTGAAGCTGCCCGCGATCCGCCAGCAGATCTGGACGCTGATGCAGGCGGCGAAGCTCGACCACGACCTCGGCCTGGAGGAGCGCCCGCACGAGGCCGAGTTCGACGACTTCCTCCTCAACGTCGACGGCTGGCTCTGCGAGATCAAGGACGTCCAGATCCGCGACGGGCTGCACGTGCTCGCCGCCGCGCCGGAGGGCGGGCCGCGGGTCGAGCTGGTCCTGGCGATGCTGCGCGCCCGTCAGATGTGGGGCGGCGAGAAGACCGTCCCCGGTCTGCGGGAGGCGCTCGGTCTGGTCGAGGGCGGCACCGAGACCGGGGCCCGCACCGACGAGATCGAGCACCTGGCGCACAGCCTCGTCGAGGACATGGAGGCCGCCGGCTGGGACGCCGAAGCAGCCCCCCGCATCGTCGCCGCCCGCCTGTCGGCGTTGGACGAGAGCGCCGTTCGTGCGCCCGGGCAGGACGGGAGCTCCTCTCGTGCGCCGGGGGTGGACCCCGCGATGGTGGAGACGATCATGCGTTTCGCCGCCGACGAGGTGGTGCCCCGGCTGAACGCGACCAGCCACGAGCTGGACCGGGTGCTGCACGCCCTCGACGGCGGGTTCATCCCGTCCGGGCCGTCCGGCTCGCCGCTGCGCGGGCTGATCAACGTGCTGCCGACCGGGCGGAACTTCTACTCCGTCGACCCGAAGGCCGTGCCGTCGAAGCTGTCCTGGGAGACCGGGCAGTCGATGGCCGAGTCGCTCGTCGACCGCTACCGGGCCGACCACGACGGCGAGTACCCGCGATCGGTGGGGTTGTCGGTGTGGGGCACGTCGGCGATGCGCAACTCCGGTGACGACATCGCCGAGGTGTTCGCGCTGCTCGGCGTCCGCCCGGTGTGGGACGAGGCGAGCCGTCGCGTCCGCGACCTCGAGGTGATCGACCTCGACGAGCTGGGCCGCCCGCGGATCGACGTCACCGTCCGCATCTCCGGGTTCTTCCGCGACGCGTTCCCGCACGTCCTCGGGCTGCTGGACGACGCTGTCAAGATGGTCTCCGAGCTCGACGAGACCCCCGAGCAGAACTACGTGCGCACCCACGTCGCGGCGGACCGGGAGCGCACCGGCGACGAGCGCCGCGCCCGTACCCGGATCTTCGGCTCCGCACCGGGCACCTACGGCGCCGGGCTGCTGCAGCTGGTCGACTCGCGCAACTGGCGCGACGACGCCGACCTCGCCGAGGTCTACACGACGTGGGGCGGCTACGCCTACGGCCGCGGCCTCGACGGCGTCCCGGCCCGCGACGACATGGAGCAGGCCTACCGGCGGATCACGGTCGCGGCGAAGAACATCGACACCCGCGAGCACGACATCGCCGACTCCGACGACTACTACCAGTACCACGGTGGCATGGTCGCCACGGTCCGCGCGCTGACGGGCACCGCGCCGGAGGCCTACGTCGGCGACTCGACGATGCCCGAGGCCGTCCGGACCCGGACCCTGCACGAGGAGACCGCCCGGGTGTTCCGCGCCCGGGTGATCAACCCGCGCTGGATCGCCGCGATGCGCCGTCACGGCTACAAGGGCGCCTTCGAGATGGCCGCGACGGTCGACTACCTCTTCGGCTGGGACGCCACCACCGGCGTCGTCGCGGACTGGCAGTACGAGAAGCTGACCGACGAGTACGTCCTCGACCCGGACAACCGCAAGTTCCTGACCGAGTCCAACCCGTGGGCCCTGCACGGGATGGCCGAGCGTCTCCTCGAGGCTGTCGACCGCGGACTCTGGGAGGCCCCGGAGCCGGAGACGCTGGCCGCCCTGCGCCAGGCCTACCTGGAGTCCGAGGGCGATCTGGAGGACGACGAGTAGCCGCACGGCTCATCAGGCCGGGGTGCGTGCGGCCGCCGCCTCGTCGGCCTTCTCGGTCAGCCGGTCGAGCAGGCCGTCGCCCGTGCGGACCCCGGTCGACCCGGGGTACCGGATGCGGGCGAACGTCTCGGGCAGTCGCGCGGCGAGGCGGTCCTGCGCGATACGGCCCAGGACGTGTCCGGCGACCACGCCGTTGACGACCCCGACCGCGAGCACGAACCACCCCGGCGGCCACGGCGCACCGAGGACGGCCGGCACCGCGAACGCAGCCGTCGGGGCGACGAGCAGCAGCGTCGCCCAGAAGGAGACCTGCAGCGCGAAGGGGTTCTCCCCGGCGTCGGTGGCGTTCACCCGGCGGTGCGGGTCGACGCCGGGCGTCGCGCCGAGCACCGACATCAGGACGGCGACCCCGCTGCCCGCCCCGAGCGTCGCGGCGATCACCGCGGCGACTCCGGCCGCGAGGTCCCACGCGCCGGTCAGCGCCACGAGCACCGCGGACAGCGCGAACGCGGCCGGCCCCATCGCGAGCACCAGACCGAGCCGGCGCCCGCGGACGTCCGCCCGCACCGCCTCCGGGCTCTGGCCCGCGACGAGCAGCCACAGCGCGGTCCCGTCCTGGCCGTAGAGGTTCGACCCGCTCAACGCGGCCATCAGCGCGACCGCGATGCCCGCCGCGGCGCCCACCTCCGGCACGCCGAGGACGGCTCCCCAGACGGCGACGAAGATCCCGAACCAGACGGCGGTCCGCACCTCCAGGCTCCGCCACGGGTCGCGCCACCAGGCGCGCAGCTCCTTGCCGAGGACGGCGCCGGTCGGCGTCGCCGGCAGGATCCGCGTCCCGGTCAGGGCGCGGCTCCCGATCGGGCGCGACCTCCGCCGCGCCGTGCGGGAGCCGACGTGCGGGGTGAGCAGTGCCGTCGCGGCGGCCGTGGCGACGCCGGCGGCGACGGCGAGCCAGGCCAGCGCCGTCGTCAGGTCCCCGGCGGCGACCGCGTCCACCGCCCGGATCGGCCACGCCGTGGGCAGCCACGACACCACCGACGACGCCGCGCCGGGCAGCCCGTCGCGCAGGAAGACCGGGACGACCGAGACGACGGGGTACACCACGAACCAGCCCGCCAGCATCGTCGAGATCAGGAAGCCGTACTGGATCGCCGCGATCTCGACCCCCACCCGTGTCCGCATCGCGGCCCCGAGCAGCGCGTACGCCGTCCGGGCCAGGGCGACCACCAGCACGAGCAGCAGCACCGCGGACGTCAGCGCGACGGCGACCGACGCCGCCACCGGCCCCTCGCCCACGGCGGCGTACCCGACGAGGGCGAGCAGCGCCGCCGCCGTCACCACCGCACCGACCCCGACGAACGCCGACGCGAGCAGCCCGGCGCCGAGGCGTCGCCGGCCCAGCGGCAGCACCGTGAAGTACTCCGGGCGCAGCACCGCCGCGGCCGGGGCCAGGATCGGGCCGACGACCCACCCGGCGAGCCAGACGGCCAGCAGCAGCCCGAGGACGTCGGCCCGCACGGGCGCGTCGGCGAGCAGCGTCGCGGCCCAGGTGGCGGCCGCCGCCGCCACACCCAAGCCGAACCCGGCCCAGCGCTTCCAGCTCGGCGTGTGCCGCCGGACCGCGAACGTCAGACGGATCAGGTCGCCAACCACGACAGCTCCTCCTCGGAGATCCGGCGCTCGCCGACGAGCCGGACGAACGTGTCCTCGAGCGTCGTGTCGCCGCGCACCTCGGCCAGCGTCCCGGCGGTCAGCACGGTGCCCCCGGCGATCACCGCGACCCGGTCGCACAGGTCCTCGACCAGCGACATCACGTGCGAGGAGATCACCACGGACCCGCCGGCGGCGACGAACCGGCGCAGGATCGCGCGCAGCACCCGCGCCGACACCGGGTCGACGGCCTCGAAGGGCTCGTCGAGCACCAGCACCCGCGGGGCGTGCAGCAGCGCCGTGGCCAGACCGATCTTCTTCCGCATGCCGGTCGAGTACTCCAGGACCAGGCGGCCGTCGGCGTCGGCGTCGTCGAGCTCCAGGATCCGCAGCAGTTCGGTGGCCCGGGCGGCGACGACGCGGGCGTCCATCCCGCGCAGCAGGCCCCAGTAAGTCAGCAGCTCGCCGCCGGTGAGCCGCTCCGGCAGGGCCAGCCCGTCGGGCAGGACACCGAGAAGGGTCTTCGCCCGCACCGGGTCGGCCCACACGTCGACGCCGTGCACGGACGCGGTGCCCGAGTCCGGGCGCAGCAGCCCGACGGTCATGGCCAGCGAGGTGGTCTTGCCGGCACCGTTGGGCCCCACGAGCCCGGTGACCGACGCCGCCGGGACGTCCAGGGTGACCCGGTCGGCGGCGACGGTGCCGGAGAAGGACTTGGTCAGGCCGTCCAGCCGGAGGGCCGTGCGCGGTGGCGCGAGGGTTCGATCGATGGTCATGACCGCGAGGTTCGCTGGTCCGGGGGCCGGACCGCTGCCGACTCCGGGCCGGGACCGATGACCGATCGGCCATCGGTGCGTGGCCGTCCGGACGGGGACGAAACGGACGATCCTCCGTAGTCTGGCGTCCATGTCGAGCGCTCCGGGGGTGGTGCCGGCGGCGCGGTCCCTGCCGTCGACGCGCGGGCCCGGGCTCCTCCCGCCCGGCCGTCGTACCGCGCGGGACCTGGGTGTGGACGTCGCCGTGTTCGTCGTCGCCTGCGCGGTGGCGGTCGCGGAGTACCCGCTCACCGTGGCCGCCGACCACTACGGCCTGCCGGAGTGGATCCGGACGGCCGAGCCGTTCCTCGCGGCCGTGGCCTGCCTGTCGCTGTGGTGGCGGCGCCGGTTCCCGACCGCGCTCGGCCTGCTCGCGGCCGGTCTCCTGGCGGTGTCCAACCTGGCTCTCGGTGCGGCGCTGGTGCTGCTGTTCTCGCTGGCCCTGCACCGGGGGTGGAGGCACGCGGTGCCGGTCACCGCGCTGGCGTGGCTGCTGTCGGTGCCGTACGTGGTGCTCTACTTCCCGGGCACGATCGGCGACCCGCTGCTGTGGACGGTGCTGCTCGGGCTGATGCTGGCGCTGGTCGCGACGGCCGGGCTGGCCGTCCGGGCCCGCCGCGAGCTGGTGCTGAGCCTGCGCCGGCACGCCGAGAACCTGGCCCGCACCCACGTCCGCGACCTCGCCGACGCCCGCCGCGACGAGCGGGCCCGGATCGCCCGCGAGATGCACGACGTGCTCGCGCACCGGATCTCGCTGCTGTCGGTGCACGCCGGCGCGCTGGAGTACCGCAGTGCCGCGGCCGCGGACGGGACCGCCGCGGCGCTGCCACCCGGCGAGCTCCGCGACGCCGCCGCCGTCGTCCGCGACAACGCACACCGGGCGCTGGAGGACCTGCAGGAGGTGCTGCACGTCCTGCGCGACCCGGCGTCGGGGGACGAGTCGTGGTCACCGCCGCCGTCGGCCGACCGTCTCCCGGCGCTGCTGGCGGAGGCCCGGTCCGGCGGGCAGCCGGTCCGCGACGATCTCGCCGACGCCGTCCACGAACTGCCGGAGGTGCTGCAGCGCTCGGTGTACCGGATCGTGCAGGAGGGTCTGACCAACGCCCGCAAGCACGCGCCGGGCGCGGAGGTCCGGGTCCGGGTCGGCGGCGGGCACGGCGACGAGCTGGTCGTCGAGATCGTCAACGCGGTGCCGGTCGGGGTGACCGGGCGCGAGATCCCGGGCGCGGGGACCGGTCTGACCGGCGTCGCCGAGCGGGTCACCCTGCACGGAGGGACGTTGACCCACGGCGTCGACGCGGGCCGCTTCCGGCTCGTCGCCCGGATCCCGTGGCCGGCGTGAGCGCGCCGCCCGTGCGGGTCCTGCTCGCCGACGACGACCCGCTGGTCCGGACGGGTCTGCGGATGATGCTCGGGGGCGCCGGGGACATCGAGGTGGTCGCCGAGGTCTCCGACGGTGGCGAGGTGGCCGACGCGGTCGCCCGGACCGCGCCGCACGTCGTGCTGATGGACGTCCGCATGCCGGTGCTCGACGGGATCGCCGCCACACGGGCCCTGACCTCGGGTGCGGGGACCTCGGGCGACGCGCCTGTGCCCGCCGTCGTCGTGCTGACCACGTTCGACGCGGGGGAGACGGTGCTCGCGGCGCTCCGCGCCGGTGCGGCCGGGTTCCTCGTCAAGCACACCCCACCGGCCGAGATCGTCGACGCGGTGCGTCGCGCGGCGGCCGGGGACCCGGTGCTCTCGCCCGTCGTCACGCGCCGGTTGATGACCATGGTCGCCCGCGAGCCCGGCACCTCCTCGCGCACGGCGGCGGCGGTACGGCGGTTCGAGCAGCTCAGCGACCGTGAACGCGACGTCGCCGCCGCGGTGGCCGACGGGCTGACCAACGCCGAGATCGCGGACCGCCTGCACCTGTCGGTCTCCAGCGTGAAGGCCGTGCTGTCCTCGGCGACGACGCGTCTGGACCTGACCAACCGGGTGCAGCTCGCGATCCTGGCCTACGAGGCCGGCCGCGAGACTACCGGCGGGGGAGCGTGACCTCGGCGCGGTAGGTGCGGGTGATCTGCGACGCGTTCTCGTTGTCGTCGCTGATCAGCAGCACCTGCAGGGTCCCGTGCGGGCCGCGGCCGGTGACCGTCATCCCCTCGATGTTGTCGAGCAGCGGGTTGCGCTGCGGCTGCCGTGCGGTGGCGCCCAGGGTCGGGCAGTCACCGAGATCGGCGAGGGGGACCGTCGTCATGGTCGAGGTATCGGCGGGGAGGCGGGCGACGCCACGGACGTCGGCCGTGCCACGCGGGTCGGTCAGGACCAGTCGCACCGTGTTGCCGACGCCGGCGGTGAAGCTGCGTTCGAGGACGAGCAGCCGCCCGTCGCCGGTGGGGGCGATGTCGGACACGCCCAGTCCCGGCGCGGGGCGGAACGCGTACTGGGCGGACGGGACGAACGGGGCTCCCGGGCGCGGACGGGTCCAGGTCGGGAACCGCACGAGGCCGGGATCGTCGCCGGTCAACGGTCCCTCCATCGACGCGACGAGCGTGCGGCCGCCGGGCTGAAGGGCCAGGCCCTCGAACGTGGCGTTGGTCGTCGCGCGGCCGGCGGGCGCGACCCGCAGCTCGGTCGGTACCGGGAGCTCACCGAGCACGCGGCCGTCGGGGGCGAAGCGGCGGATCGAGGGCTCGGTCTCCGAGGTGACGAACCGCGTCCGGTCCCGGTCGACGACCAGGGCCTCGGAGTCCAGCGGCGCCCCGGCCCCGTCGGCGAGGGGCTGCGCGGCGAGCGGACGGTCCGCGGAGCGGTCGAGCGTGAACAGGACCGAGCGGTCGGACAACGCCAGGACCGAGCCGTCGCGCTGCGTGGCGAGCGCGGAGAAGTTGCCGACGACCCGTCCGTCGAACGTCGTCTTGTCCAGGCGGTCGGAGAAGGCGAGCATCCGGACCGCTGGTGAACATGCGCCGCCAGCGGTCGTCGGCCCGGGACCTGTGGCGGCGGCCGCGGACGTCGGCGTGGCGGTGGCCGGTGCCGCCGCGGCGGTCACGGCTGCGACGGTGACGACCAGCGCGGCCGCGACGATCCGGGATCTCACCCGTCGAGCGTAGGACGGTCCGTCGTCCGTACCGATGACGTCCGGGCGAACATTCGCCTCGTTCCCCGTCGGCCGGTCCTGGCCCGAGACCACGCCGAGCAACCAGGAACCCGAGTGCTCACTCCGCGGCCCCGGAACGTCCCGACGACCATAGCCAGTCGGAACGATGCGCTCCGCAGGGTGGGGCGGGATACCTCGTATGCGACGACGAGAGCTCATCGAGTCCATGTGTTCCGCTGCCGGTGAGCGAAGATCGAGGTCCACACAGTCTCGTTCAACTGAGAGGTTCTCAGAATCAGGGCTGGATTGGTGCTGGCCACAGCGATAGAATCGAACGTATGTTCGCTACGTCGACGACGGGTGTGAGGGCGGCCGAGAGGCCGAGCCTCGCCCGGTCGGTGTGGACCGACCTCGGCGGCGGGGTGTGGCGCTGCAACCCCGTCCTGACCGAGGAGCCGATCCCCGAGCTGCGCCGCCCCGGCCACGCCCGTCGTCGTCTTGCCGCCCTCACGATGTGTTCCCCGTCCGACGCCGAGCGAGCCGGAAGCTCCCTCGGAGCTGATGCCGAGGTCGATGAGCCGGCGGTCGGGGAGTACGGGATCGGTGGACTCGACGGCGTCGCGGTCGCCTCCCTGGTCAGTGATGCCCTGGCCGATGTTCGTGGTGTCGAGGACGTGTCGTTGACCGATCGGATCATCGACGCCGAGCGTCTGGCCCGTTTCGCCGCCGGGGCTCGTGCCGAGTTGGTGGCGGAGTTCGCGCGGCGCCGCCCGGGAGACGAGGCGACGTTGGTGTGTTCGGACCGGGTCGAGCTCGGGTCGCGGTGGGCTCCGGACGAGTTGGGTCTGGCTCTGGATCTGACGCGGTTGAGCGCGAAGGCGTTGATCGGGCAGTCGGTGCGTCTGGCCACGGTGTTGCCCGACACGCTGCTCGCGTTGCGCAACGGTGTGATCGACGAGCGCCGCGCCGAGGCGGTGTGCAGCGCGACCCTGCAGCTGCCGGTGGAGATGGCGCGTCGGGTGGAGGCGATCGTGCTGCCCGCCGCGCCGGGGCGGACGGTGCGTCAGGTCCGGGAGCGGCTCTACCGGGCGGTGCACCGGGTCGATCCCGAGGGGGAGTTCCGGCGTCACAAGGAGGCGCGGGTGGAGCGGCGGGTGAGTGTGCAGCCGCGGGAGAACGGGATGTCGGCGATGTGGTTGCACGGGCCCGGTGTCGAGGTGGAGGCCTCGTTCACGATGTTGACCCGGCTGGCCGAGAGCCTGGGTGCCGGGGATCCGCGGACGAAGGATCAGCGTCGTTTCGATCTGGCCATGCAGACCATGCAGGGTCGCCTGACGGTGACCGACCTCGCCGACGTCGCCACCGCAGTGGCGACGACGCAGGCCGACGACGCGGCAACGACGACACCGACGGCGGCCGACCTCGACCGGGATCGACCGGCCGGCGATGCGACGACCGGGACCGGGACCGGGACCGGGGCCGAGTCCGAGACCGGGGCCGAGTCCAAGTCCGAGACGGGGGCCGAGTCCGGTGCCGGGGTCGACCGTCCCGACGGGGGCGATGGCTTCGACGCCGCGGGCACAAGGGAACAACGGGCCGCCCCCAGGGCCGACGCTCCCGCCGCTGATGTCGAGGCCTCGGCCCTCGATGCCGTCGACCCAGAACCCGCCGATCCCGACGCCGCTCTCCCCGTCGTCGACCCGGACCTGCCTGACCCGGGATCCGCTGACTCCGACGCCGCACATGCGAGGCCGGAGTGTCCGGAGCCGGACGACTCACCGCCACCGCCCGGATCATCGGGGACCCGGTCCACGGACCCCGACACCACGATCCCGGAGGCGGCACTCGTCGACGCCGTCGCCGCGGCGCTCGCGTTGCGTCCGCAGGTACACGACACCGTGCGCAAGCCGTTGATCCAGGTCGTGATCGGACTCGACACCCTGATCGGCGCCGACGACAACCCCGCCGAGCTGATCGGGCACGGCCCCATCCCCGCCACCACCGCCCGCGCCCTGGCCGCCGACGGCGTCTGGAAACGCCTGGTCACCGACCCGCGCTCGGGGAACCTGCTCGACCACGGCCGTACCACCTACCGGCCACCCGTCGCGCTGGCCGACCACGTCGACGCCCGCGACCAGTACTGCCGTTTCCCCACCTGCACCCGCCGCGCCCGCGACAGCGACCAGGACCACCTACGCCGCTTCGAACACCACGGCATCACCGGCGACGACAACCTCAACGCCCTGTGTCCGGTCCACCACCTGCTCAAGGAACACCGCGACTGGAACGTCCTCGCCCACCCCGACGGCACCCTGACCTGGATCACCCCGACCGGACACCGCTACACCAGCGAACCCTATGACTACCGACCCTTCACCGACGGACCGGACGTCGAGACTCCGGAGCCACCGACCGAGTTGGTCGATGACGCCGCATCGGGCGACGCCGTACCGGACGATGCTGCGGAGACGGCGGACGATGACCCGCCGCCGTTCTGATGCCCGGCACGCAGGAGCGTCGGCTCGGCTCCGGTCGATCGGCTCTCAGGCCGTGACCGCCGTCCGCCCGGCCGTCGCCGCACCCGTCAGGGCCAGCACCACGAGAACGACCAGCAGCACCGGCATCGCGACGGTGGGGGAGACCAGCAGCGACAGCAGAGCGCCGCCGAGGCCGATGAACCCGGCCGTCGAGAGCTGGTCGAGCAACTGCGCCGCCGAGGAGTGCGACCCGACGTCGGCGGTCCGGGAGTGCGCCAGGACCAGGTAGGAGATCGCCGAGAACGCCAGTCCCATCCCGACGCCGGACACGCCCCAGAACGGCAGCGCGAGCCAGCCGTACCCGAGCCCGGCGGCGACCACCCACAGCCCGACGATCCCGGCCGCGATCAGCAGGAACCCGTTCCGCAACATCGCCGACCGCGAGATCTCCGGACGTCGCCCCTGCCACGCCGCGGCACCGGACCAGCCCAGCGAGGCGACGATCAGCGGGAGCCCGGCCGCGGTGAGCGACCAGCCGTGCGTCGCGGTGAGCACCAGCGGCAGGAACGAGCCGACGGTGAAGAACGCCCCGGCCACCAGCCCGCGGGCCGCGACCGACGCCGCGATGCCCCGCCGCGCCCGGAACACCCCGGACGGGAGCAGCCGGCGCAGCGACGGCACCAGCACGACCACCGCGACGACGCCGACGATCCCGCCGAGGAGCCCGAGACGCCCGAGCGCCCAGCTCAGCCCGGCCACGCCCGCGGCCGCCCCGAACGCGGCGAGCACCAGCCCGGCGCCACCGCGCGCGGCCGCGGTGTCCGGGTCGGGCGGGCCCAGGTCACGCACGGCCGGCAGCACCAGCGCGACGGCGACGAACACGATCGGAACCAGACCGAGGAACACCCAGTGCCAGGACAGACGGTCGGTGACCAGGCCCGCCAGCGGCGGCCCGACCAGCGACGGGACCACCCACGCCGACGACACCGCGCCGAACACGGCCGGCCGTGCCCGTTCCGGGTAGACGGCGGCGATCAGCACGTACACCGCGACGCCCTGCACACCGGCGCCCAGACCCTGCAGCAGCCGCCCGAGCAACAGCTGTCCCATGCCCTCGGCGGTGCCGGCGACGATCAGCCCGAACCCGAACAACGCCGGCGCCGCGACGAGCGCCACCCGCGGCCCGCGCGCGTCGCACCACCACCCGCCCAGCGCCGTGCCGAACACCGCCGCGGCCATGAAGACCACGAACGGCCAGGAGTACAGCGCGACCCCGCCCAGGTCGGCGACGACGGCCGGCATCGCCGTCCCGACACCCATCGACTCGAACGCGGTCAGGCTGATCAGCAGCAGCATCCCGACGGTCGTCGCGCGGCGGTTGCGGGCCCAGAGCTCGGACCGCCCGGCCTCGACCTGCTGCGTACTCGAGGGCGGGCCGCTCGACGGAGGGGTGCTCGACGGCGGGTGACCGGCGGCGTCGTTCATTGCCGTGACTCTGCCCCCTGCACCGGGCTTCAGGTCAAGCCGGATCCCGGGTCCGGCCGCAGCTACCGACCCGCAGCGACCGGCACCGTCGTCGCAAAGATCGTGACGAGAGTGCCGGTCGCCGGCTCAGGAGCTCGATCAGGAGGGCATCACGACAGGCGCTCGAGGACGGCGCGGGTGAGCTCGTCGGTGCCCGCCGTGCCGCCCAGGTCGCGGGTGAGGGTCTTGCCGGAGCGGACGGTGTCGCGGATCGCGGCCAGCACCTCGTCGCCCGCCTCCGGGTGGCCGAGGTGGGTGAGCATCAGCCCGGCCGACCAGATAGCGCCCAGCGGGTTCGCCACGCCCTTCCCGGCGATGTCGGGGGCCGACCCGTGCACCGGCTCGAACATCGACGGGTACTCGCGCTCGGGGTTGAGGTTCCCGGACGGGGCGATGCCGATCGACCCGGCGACGGCCGCGGCCAGGTCCGAGAGGATGTCGCCCATGAGGTTCGACGCCACGATCACGTCGAACGACGACGGGTCGAGCACGACCTTGGCCGCGAGCGCGTCGATGTGCTCGGAGCGCCAGCGCACACCCGGGAACGCCTCCGCGCGCGAGGCGACGACCTCGTCCCAGAACGGCATGGTGTGCACGATCCCGTTCGACTTCGTCGCCGACGTGACGTGCCCGCGCCGCCGGGTCGCGAGGTCGAAGGCGTAGTCGGCGATCCGGGAGACCCCGGCGCGGGTGAACACCGCCTCCTGCAGGGCCAGCTCGCCCGCCGTCCCGCGTCCGAAGCGGCCGCCGACCTCGGAGTACTCGCCCTCGGAGTTCTCCCGGACCACGACCAGGTCCACGCCGCCGTCGGTGTCGCCGGGCCGCGCCGCGCGCAGGGGCCCGGGCACGCCCTCGAACACCGTGATCGGGCGCAGGTTGACGTACTGGGCGAACTCGCGGCGGATCGGGATCAGCAGCTGCCACAGCGACACGTGGTCGGGCACGCCCTGCCAGCCGACGGCGCCGAGCAGGATCGCGTCGTGGCGCCGGATCCGGTCCAGGCCGTCGGCGGGCATCATCGAGCCCTCGGCGGCGTAGCGCTCGCACGACCAGTCGAACCCGTCGTAGGCGAACGTCACGCCGTGGCGCCTGCCGACGGCGTCGAGGACGGCGGTCGCCGGCGGGATCACCTCGCGGCCGATCCCGTCGCCGGGAATCAGGGCGATGCGGTATCGATGCGCAGCTCCGCGGGCTCCGTGCTCGGGCGTCGTCGTCATGATCCCCAGTTCACCGCGTGCGGTCGGACTCCGCCATGTCGGGGGCGTCACCGGGGGAGTCCGTGTTCTCCCGCAGGCCCGAGCGCAGCGTCTCGGTCATCGCGTACGAGCAGCCCAGCGAGATCAGCGCGATCACGACCACGAACCCGGCCACGGCGTAGATGCTCCCGGTCGCCGCGACGAGTGCGGTGCAGGTCAGCGGCGCGAGCCCGCCCAGGATCGAGGCGATCTGGTAGGCCAGCGAGCTGCCCGAGTACCGCATCCGGGTGGAGAACTGCTCGGCGAAGAAGGCCGACTGCGGCCCGTAGACGGCGCTGCGGCACGCCTGCACCACGAGTCCGCCCAGGATGAACAGCCAGACGTTGCTCGTGCTGACCAGCCAGAAGTAGGGCACGGCGAACAGCGCCAGCAGCCCCATCCCGGCCAGGAACAGCGGTCGGCGGCCGAGCCGGTCCGACAGCAGCCCGAAGAACAGGATCATCGGGATGTCGGACAGCGACAGGAACGCGTTCGCGGTGAGAATCGTCGTGCGCTCGTAGGCCAGCTCCTGGGTGGCGTAGGCGACCAGCCACACCGAGCCGACGTAGAACGTCGAGTTCGTGGCCAGGAACGACCCCGCCGCGAGCGCGATCTCCTTCGGGTAGGTGCGGATCGCGTCGAGCACCGGCATCCGCGCCGCGGCCTTCTCGTCGAGCGTCTTCTGGAACACCGGGCTCTCGTGCAGGCCCAGCCGGATCCACATGCCGACCCCGATCAGCACGACGCTGCCCAGGAACGGCAGCCGCCAGCCCCAGGCCAGGAACTGCTCGTCGGTGAGCAGCGCCGAGAGCACCGCGAACGTCGTCGTGCCCAGCACCAGACCGAGCGGGACGCCCACCTGCGGCCAGCTGCCGTAGAACCCACGACGGTGCGACGGCGCGTGCTCGACGGCCATCAGCGCCGCACCGCCCCACTCCCCGCCGACGCCGAAGCCCTGGGCGAAGCGCAGCAGCACCAGCAGGATCGGGGCCCAGACCCCGAGCGTGTCGTAGCCGGGCAGGGCGCCCATCAGCACCGTCGCGGCGCCCATCAGCAGCAGCGAGTACACCAGCATCGGCTTGCGGCCGATCTTGTCGCCGTAGTGGGCGAACAGCGCCCCGCCGAACGGCCGCGCGATGAAGCCCACGGCGAACGTCCCGAACGCGGCGAGGGTGCCGGTCAGCGGGTCGAACGAGGGGAAGAAGACGGTGTTGAACACCAGCGCGGAGGCGGTGCCGAACAGGAAGAAGTCGTACCACTCGATCGTCGTGCCGACGAGGCTGGCCGCGGCCACCCGTCGGGACGACCTCGCGGCCGGTGCGGCGGTCTCGGACACGCGTCCCCCTCTCGCCCGGCCGCGGCGACGGCCACGATGCCGGCGCGCGGTCGCCGCGACGGTGCGGCCCGGGGTGCCGCGACGGTACGGGTCACGCCGGGTTCGTGTCGATATGCGCGATTCGCCGGTCCGGTCGGGGAGGGCGGGTCAGACCGCGGCGGCCCGTCGGCGCCGGGCCAGCACCCCGGCCAGGACGAACACGACCACCCCGGCCAGCGGCACCACCAGCAGCCCGACGCGCAGGCCGACGGCGTCCGCGACGATCCCCACGACCGGCGGGGAGACCAGGAACCCGACCCGCATCAGCCAGGTGACCAGCGTCAGCCCGGTGCCCGGCGCCAGGCCGGGGAGCTCGTCGGCGGCCGTCATCGCGCCCGGCACCAGGGTGGCCACGCCGAAGCCGGCGACACCGAAGCCGGCGATGGTGCCGAGCACGGTCGGGAACGCCAGCGCCAGGCCCATCCCGCCGGCGACGAGCACCCCGCCGGTGCGGGCCATCGCGCGCTGGCCGAACCGGTCCACCATCCGGTCGCCGAGCAGGCGACCGACGAACTGGCACCCCTGCAGGGCCACGAACCCGAGCCCGGCGACGGCGGCCGCCGCACCGAGCGAGCCCTGCAGGTAGATCGCCGCCCACGTCTGGCCGGAGTCCTCGACGAGCGTGCCGCAGATCGCGACCAGGCCGAACGCCAGGATGAGCACGAGCACGCGGGGGGACAGCCCGGACCACGGACGGCGGCCCGCCGGGGCGGGCCCGGTGCGCTCGCCATCCTCCGGCCCGGGCAGCAGCAACGGGTAGACCGCCAGCGCGACCACCACCGCGATCGCCGACGACACCCCCAGGTGCACCGGCAGCGGGATCGCCAGTCCCGCCGCGGCGGAGCCCATCAGCCCGCCGAGCACGGCGCCGATGCTCCA
The DNA here is from genome assembly GCF_004217185.1 of Pseudonocardia sediminis. Classification (NCBI taxonomy): domain Bacteria; kingdom Bacillati; phylum Actinomycetota; class Actinomycetes; order Pseudonocardiales; family Pseudonocardiaceae; genus Pseudonocardia; species Pseudonocardia sediminis. The sequence goes on from NZ_SHKL01000001.1 coordinate 2,407,816, forward strand.
CACGGCGTGGAACGAGTTCAGGATCGAGCGTCCGTAGCGGCGCTGCACGCGCAGGCCGTGCGCGTTCTGGGCGACGTCGACGATCGCGTCCGCGGCCCCGGCCAGGAACATCGCCGCGGTGAGCAGCGCCCACGTCGGCGACACCGCGACCAGGACGACACCGACCCCGATGCCGGCCATGCCGAACGTCGACACCCGCGAGGACCGGAACCGCGCCACCAGCACGCCCGCGGCGAGCCCGGCCAGCAGCGCGCCGAGCGGGAACGCCGCGACCGCGATGCCCATCGCGGTGTTCGACAGCCCCAGCGAGTCCTTGATCTGCGGGTAGCGGGGGAGCAGGTTCGCGAACACCAGGCCGTTGGTGCCGAACACCAGGGCGACGCCGATCCGGGCCCGTCGTTCGGTGCGCCCCGGCCCGGTCGCCGACGTGGTTTGTTCCGTCACGGAACAAGCATGCACGACCCGCGGACGCCGTGTCGACGCCGCGTGGGTCGGCCCCGCTCGGGCCGGTGCAGTGGGCGCCGGCGCCGTGCGCTGCGGACGGTCAGCGGATGCGCGCGGCGTTGATCCGGCCGCTGATCTGCTTGGCCCGGGACAGGCCCTGGTAGGCGCCCGAGCGCGCACCGTCGCGCAGCGCGCGGATCCGTGCCCGCCGGGTGCGTCCGGCCGAGCTCCAGGCGAGCAGCGAGCGTCCCCAGGGGTCGCGGGCCAGCGCGGCCGGCCCGGCCTCGCGGGCCGCCATCGCCCAGCGGTCGCCGATCTCGTCGAACCCGTCGCGGTAGGCGAACACGGCCGGCCGGATCCAGGCCATGCCCGGGTGCAGGCGCGTCATCAGCGGCGCGTAGTCGGCGATGACCTTGTCCAGGCACTCGAAGCGCGCGCCGCGGTTGGAGCTGATGCTCCCGGTGCGCATCAGGCGCATGTCGAGCAGGTAGCGCCGGGTGCCCCAGAGCAGCGGCGTGGTCGACGCCGACGCGATCCGCAGCCACATCTCGAAGTCGACGGCGCTGGCCAGCGAGGTGTCGAAGACCCCGACCTCGTCGAAACAGCTGCGGCGGATCAGCAGCGAGCTGCCGTTGTGCGGGGGGTTGTTCTCGACCAGCAGACGGTCGAGGTCACAGCGGCCCGTCGGCTGCCAGCGCAGCGCCACGACCTGCCCGCTCTCGAGCATGACCCGCGTGTGGCAGTAGACGATGCCGACGTCACGGGGCGCGTCGTGCATGACGGTGAGCATGTGGCGCAGGAACTCGGGGTGCCAGCGGTCGTCGCCGTCGAGGAACGCGACGAACGGGGCGGAGCTCTGCGCCAGCGCCAGGTTGCGCGCCGCGCCGGAGCCGCCGTTGGGTGCCGACACGAGCCGGACCCGGGGGTCGAGCGCGGCACGGGACCGCACGACGTCGGCGGTGTCATCGGTCGAGCCGTCGTCGACGACGAGGTACTCGAAGCGGGATTCCGTCTGCGCGAGAACGGAATCAATGGCGTCACCGATCCACGGACCCACGTTGTAGGCCGGCGTGATCACCGTCACGAGAGCGGATTCATCCCTCACGGACAGAGACGTTATCAAGCGACCATTGGGGTGGCATGACCAGACCTGCGCAGGACGGCCGGGAGGGGGATCGGTTGCGTCAAACGGGCTGCCCGGCACCACGAGTGGTCTGTCCGGGTGAGTGCGACCACCGGCGGTGCGCGGCACAGTGATCGACGCTGCGCCGATCGGACTACCTGTGGGGGGTCCACGATGGGCGCCGGAGGGCTCGGAGGCTCCCGTCCGGGCGCCTGCACTATCCTTCGCCGAATGTCGTTCCCGGCTCGGGTCATGATCTCCCGACGACTGCGATTCCTGCCACAGCCGTTGTTCGCGATGGCCCATCACGCATTGTTCCAGGGTGAGTTGACGACTTTTCGGCGTCCCAGGACGTATTCACAGTTGTCGGCCAAGAAGAATCTGGGTGAACAGTCGGAGCTGGTCCACCGGACGGCGGACAAGTACGCCGTGCGGTCGCACGTCGCGGAACGGATCGGTGAGCAGCACCTGATCCCGCTGCTGCAGGTGGTGGACCGGGCCGAGGACCTGGACCTGGAGTCCCTCCACGAGCCCTACGTCGTCAAGGGTGCGCACGGCTGCGACATGACGATCCTGGTCCGGGAGCCGGCCTCGGCCGACCACGCCGCGATCCGGGCG